>NZ_CAKZII010000096.1 GCF_936931525.1 uncultured Aurantimicrobium sp. | reverse complement strand
CATTGCCTGAGTTGAATGCAGGAGCACATATTGACCTCAAGCTCAGCAACGGACTAAGCCGTCAGTATTCGTTGATGACAGGATTACATAACCCGAATTATTGGCGCATCGCGGTGCTCATTGAACGGGATGGACGTGGGGGGTCACTTCTAATCGAGAAAGAACTTCAGGTTGGTTCTGAGATCAGCTCTGTAGGCCCTCGAAACCATTTCCCGCTAACCCCTGCAGGTGAATACCTCTTTGTTGCGGGGGGAATCGGAATTACCCCGTTATTAAGAATGATTGACACAGCGCAATTACAAGGAATTCCCTGGAAATTGGCATATCTCGGGCGTTCGCCAGAGACTATGACCTATGTGAGTGAACTCCAACAACAGTTCGGTAACCAGGTAGATGTCTTTGCAAAATCTCTTGGCGACCGTATTCAAGTGACACGAGAGATATCAGAGCTGAACACACAAACTCATATCTATAGTTGCGGGCCAGAACGCCTAATGCTCGCCCTAGAAGAAGCTATGGGGGCAACAGATATCAATCGCATCCATGTTGAGCGTTTTCATCCCCGCGAAATTGTGTTGGATGAACCTGATCACGAGTTCACTGTCTATTGTTCAAAGTCAGATGAGGAAATTATTGTTCCTGCTGACGAAAGTATCCTTATGGCAGCTGATTTTGCTGGAATTGATATCCCAGGTGACTGTATGGAAGGTACATGCGGAGCGTGCGAGACAAGGGTTTTCGAGGGTGAAGTTGATCACCGTGATTCTGTGCTCTCTGCACAAGCACGTGCTGAAGGTGACACCATGATGATTTGTATCTCTCGGGCTAAGGGAAAACGACTCGTCATAGACCTCTAGTAGAATTGAGGTTCATCGCATCTGCGATGTCAGGCTTCAGGGACCAAGCCGGGTCCGCTCGCCCACAAACTTCTCTCAATCTAGTTCTCCATTAGAAGAGGTAAATTCGTGGCTGGTAACCCACTAGCTCCCAGCTGGTTGGATTCGACTATTGATTCCAACGACTTAGTTGACGGAATTTGGGCAGATTCCGTTTCGCGGAGTGCTGACGGTGAACTTATTGTTGCTGGTATCTCTATTAATTCACTTGCCAAACAATTTGGAACACCAGTGTTTGTGCTGGATGAAGACCATTTAATTCGACGCGCTAATCAGGTCCGTATTGCCTTTGAAGAAGAATTCAACAAGGCAGGGACTTCTGCCAAGGTCTACTATGCAGGTAAAGCTTTCCTTTCAGGCGCTGTCGCTCGGTGGGTTTCTCAGG
>NZ_CAKZII010000095.1 GCF_936931525.1 uncultured Aurantimicrobium sp. | reverse complement strand
GGATGCAAAATGATTTCTGACGACACGCCAAAGGCATGGCAACAGACACCAAAGTCCAAGCTTATGTGATATTCCCGCAGAAATCCAACTGGGATTTAGGCAATGGGGGTGGGAACGACACCAAACGGTGCCAAACCAGCTGCGCCACCGTCATGTGCGGTGAGAACCCAGATGCCATCCTTGTGCACAGCAACCGAGTGTTCCCAGTGCGAAGCCATGCCACCGTCTTCGGTAATGACGGTCCAGTCATCCTCGCCGACATAGGTATCAATCTTGCCGGTAACCACCATGGGCTCAATAGCAACAACGAGTCCTGGCTTTACTTCAGGACCCTTTTGCTTCACGCGGTAGTTGAATACCGGTGGAGCTTCGTGCATCTCGCGGCCAATACCGTGACCGATGTAATCGGTCAGGATGCCGTAACGGTGGCCGACTTTCATGCCTTCAAGTTCGATGTAGCCCTGGATGGCATCTCCCACCTCGTTGAGGTGCTTAGCCTTGGCCAAACGAGCAATACCTGCCCAGAGGGAGCCTTCGGTGATCGTGGAGAGCTGTTCACGCTCTGCCACAACCTCAGGACGGCTGGGGTCTGGAACAACAACAGTGATGGCGGAGTCGCCATTCCATTCTTTGTATTGAGCACCGGCATCGATGGAGACAATGTCGCCGGGCTCGAGAATTCGTCCACCAGGAATACCGTGAACGACTTCGTCGTTCACCGATGCACACACGGTGTGACGATAGCCGGGAACCAGCATGAAGTTGGGTTCGCCGCCACGGTCGCGAATAGCCTTCTCAGCTGCAGCATCGATTTCGAGGGTGGAGACACCCGCACGAATGAGAGGACGTGCTGCATCGAGAGCAGCAGCTGTGATCAAACCGGGTTCCACCATCAACCTCAGCTGAGCTGGGGACTTGTAGATGTTGGTGCGGAAACCCATCAGATGCAGGCTTAGGCCTGAACACCCTTAGCGGCCAGAGCGGCAACGATACGACCAGTGACTTCTTCAACAGCACCCAGACCATCCACGGTGACAACGAGGTCACGGGCAGAGTAGGTGTTGATCAGAGGAGCAGTCTGCTCTTCATAGACAGACATACGGTGACGGATGACCTCTTCGGTGTCGTCAGCGCGGCCTTCGATCTCGGCACGCTTGAGCAAACGACCGACAACCTCATCGGTGTCAGCAGTGATCAAGACAACAGCATCGAGTGCCTTACCGTCTGCAGAAAGCATGCGGTCAAGTTCGTTCACCTGGTCAATGGTGCGAGGGTAGCCATCGAGCAGGAAGCCCGAGACAGCGTCTGCTTCATGCAGGCGGTCTTCCACGATGGCGTTGGTGAGGGAGTCAGGAACATACTCACCGCGAGCCATGATGGCTTTCACTTCGAGCCCCAGAGGAGTTTCGTTCTTCACGTTTGCACGGAAGATGTCACCGGTGGAGATGGCGGGGATAGAGTACGTGTCAGCCAGAATGGCTGCCTGTGTACCCTTGCCTGCGCCGGGTGGACCGATGAGTAGCAGGCGAGTTCCCGTCATTAGCGTAAGAGCCCTTCGTAGTGCCGCTGCTGCAGCTGAGAATCAATCTGCTTAACAGTCTCCAGCCCCACACCCACAACAATCAAAATGGAGGTTCCGCCAAACGGGAAGTCTGTGTTCGCGCCAGCCAGAGCCAGAACGATCAAAGGCAAGATTGCGATGATTCCGAGGTACAAAGAACCGGGAAGAGTAATGCGAGTGAGGACGTAGTCCAGGTACTCCGCAGTGGGGCGACCGGCACGAATACCGGGGATGAATCCGCCGTACTTCTTCATGTTGTCGGCTACTTCTTCAGGGTTGAAGGTAATGGCGACGTAGAAGTAGGTGAAGCCCACGATGAGCAGGAAGAACAAGATCATGTACGAAGGCTGGTCGCTCTTGACCAAGTAGGTCGAGACCCAGGTAACCCACTCAGCAGGCTGCTGGCCAGCTGCAGGCTGGTTGAACTGAGCAATCAGTGCAGGTAGGTACAACAGTGAAGAAGCGAAGATCACGGGGACCACACCGGCCATGTTGACCTTGATGGGGATGTAGGTGTTGTTACCACCGTAGGTACGACGACCCACCACGCGCTTGGCGTACTGAACCGGAATACGACGCTGCGACTGCTCCACGAAGACGACTGCGACGATGACGAGCAAGCCCATGGCCAAAACGATGAGCAGGGTGTTCAGACCACGTGCGGCGAAAACGTTTCCGAGAGAGCGAGGGAAGCCAGCTGCGATCGAGGTGAAGATCAGCAACGACATTCCGTTACCGATTCCCTTCTCGGTGATGAGCTCAGCCATCCACATGATCAGACCAGTACCTGCGGTCATGGTGATGACCATGAGCAAGATGGCGTACCAGGCGTCGTTGGTGAGCAGCTGAGAACATTCAGGAGTTGCGTTGGTTCCGAACAGAGCGCCGGAGCGAGCAACAGTGATGAGGGTGGTGGACTGCAGAACACCGAGCGCAATGGTGAGGTAGCGGGTGTACTGGGTCAGCTTGGACTGGCCAGCCTGACCTTCCTTGTGCAGGGTCTCAAAGTGAGGGATGACCACGCGCAGAAGCTGCACGATGATCGAAGCGGTGATGTAGGGCATGATGCCCAGAGCAAAGATGCTCAACTGGAGCAGTGCGCCACCGGAGAAGAGGTTGACGAGCTCATAGAGACCAGAGGTGTTCTGGTTCGCGTTCAGACAGACCTGGACGTTACCGAAGTCAACGTAGGGGCTAGGGATGAACGAACCCAAGCGGAAGAGGGCGATGATGCCCAGCGCGAAGCCAATCTTGCGGCGCAAATCTGGAGTACGGAAAATACGTACTACTGCACTAATCACAAATGACTCCTGTAAATCTTTGGTGTAACGCGCACTGGCTCCCCCGAAGGGGAGCCAGCAACGCTACGTTTGCGCAACCAGCGAGTGGTTACTTGATTGAACCACCTGCGGCGACGATCTTCTGCTCAGCTGAGCTCGAGACCTTGTCGACTGCAATGTTCAGCTTAACAGCGATGTCGCCGTTACCGAGAACCTTGACCTTCTCGTTCTTGCGAACAGCACCCTTGGCAACGAGGTCAGCAATCGTGACATCTCCACCGTTGGGGTACAACTCAGCGAGAGCATCCAGGTTTACAACCTGGTACTCAACACGGAAGGGGTTCTTGAAGCCGCGAAGCTTGGGGGTACGCATGTGCAGAGGCATCTGCCCACCCTCGAAGCCGATCTTGACCTGGTAACGAGCCTTTGTACCCTTGGTACCACGACCCGCAGTCTTACCCTTAGAACCTTCACCACGGCCTACGCGGGTCTTTGCCTTCTTCGCGCCAGCGGCGGGACGAAGGTGGTGGACCTTGAGGACCTGTTCGCGAGATTCAACTTCAACCTTCTTAGCAACAGACTTTGCAGCCTTTGCCTTGGGGGCTTCGGTCTTCTCAGCAGCAGGCTTTGCAGCAGCCTTGGGAGCAGCAGCCTTCTCAGCAGCTGGCTTAGCAGCGGCCTTAGGTGCTGCAGCCTTTGCTGCAGGAGCCTTAGCGGCAGCGGCCTTAGGAGCAGCAGCCTTGGCAGCAGGTGCCTTAGCAGCGGCAGCCTTGGGGGCAGCAGCCTTCGCAGGAGCCTTTGCGGCGTCCTTCTTCTCTTCAGCCATTAGTCAATCTCCTCGACCTTGACGAGGTGAGCCACGGTGCGAACGTATCCGCGGTTTACGGGGCTGTCCTCTTTGACGACGATGTCGCCAATGCGCTTCAGACCCAGGCTGCGAAGTGTGTCGCGCTGGTTCTGCTTTTCGCTAATTACGGACTTGATCTGGGTAACCTTCAGACGAGCGGCCATTAGGCACCTGCCTTTGCAGCTTCAGCTTCTGCACGAATCAAACGTGCAGGAGCAACCTGGTCAAGGTCCAGGCCACGACGTGCGGCAACTGCGCGAGGCTCTTCGAGCTGCTTCAGTGCTTCTACGGTGGCGTGAACAATGTTGATGGTGTTCGACGAACCGAGCGACTTGCTCAGAACGTCGTGGATGCCTGCGCACTCAAGTACGGCACGCACTGGACCACCGGCGATAACACCGGTACCTGCAGCTGCGGGACGAAGAAGTACGACACCGGCAGCAGCCTCGCCCTGTACGGGGTGAGGAATGGTGCTACCCGAGCGAGGAACGCGGAAGAAAGCCTTCTTAGCTTCTTCAACACCCTTCGAAATCGCGAGAGGTACTTCCTTAGCCTTGCCGTAACCGACGCCGACCATACCGTTACCGTCACCGACGACGACGAGTGCGGTGAAGCTAAAGCGACGACCACCCTTGACGACCTTGGATACACGGTTGATGGTGACGACGCGCTCGAGGAACTGGCTCTTCTCAGCGTCGCGGTCGCGGTTGCGATCCTTGTTGGGGTTGCGCTCACGTCCACCACGGCGTGCCTCACGAGGCTCGTTAGTGGTGTCCACGGCTACAACCTCGACAGCTGCTGCGTCTGCAACAACTTCAGTTTCGTTAACAGTGTTCTCGCTCACAGGCTCAATCCACCCTCTCGGGCTCCATCGGCGATCGCGGCAACGCGACCGGCGTACTTGTTACCACCGCGGTCGAAGACCACAGCTTCAATTCCGACCTTCTTTGCGCGCTCAGCGACGAGTTCGCCAACCTTGCGTGCCTTAGCGGTCTTGTCGCCAGCGAACGTGCGCATGTCTGACTCGAGGGTCGATGCCGAAGCAACGGTGACACCCTGTGAGTCGTCTACGAGCTGAACGAATACGTGACGAGCGGAACGGGTAACGACCAAACGTGGGCGTACAGCAGTTCCTTCGATCTTCTTGCGAAGACGTGCGTGACGGCGGTCGCGTGCGGCCGACTTAGACTTTCCTCGAGTTCCGAGAGCCATGGCTACTTACCACTCTTTCCGGCCTTGCGGCGAACGATCTCGCCGGCGTAACGCACACCCTTGCCCTTGTAAGGCTCAGGCTTACGCAACTTACGAATGTTTGCAGCAACTTCACCGACGGCTTGCTTGTCGATGCCGCTCACCATGAGCTTGTTGTTGCCCTCAACAGTGAAGGTGATGCCTGCAGGAGGCTCCACGGTGATGGGGTGCGAGTAGCCGAGTGCGAACTCAACGCCTGCGCCCTTCGAAGCAACACGGTAACCAGTACCGACAACTTCGAGACCCTTTTCGTAGCCCTGGGTTACGCCAACAATCTGGTTAGCGATGAGGGTACGGGTCAGACCGTGCAGCGAGCGCGAGTTGCGCTCGTCATCGGGACGGCTGACAACTACCTGGTTCTCTTCGATCACAGCAGTGATAGGAGAAGCAATGGTGAGCTTCAGTTCGCCCTTAGGACCCTTAGTGGTAACGTCCTGACCTTCAATGGTCACGGTTACACCACCAGGGATGTCAATAGGAAGACGACCAATACGTGACATTCTCGGTTACCACACGTAGGCGAGGACTTCCCCACCTACGCCCTTCTTCTCAGCCTGACGGTCAGTGAGCAGACCGCTAGAGGTGGACAGAATGGCGATACCGAGGCCACCGAGGACCTTGGGGATTTCAGTCGACTTTGCGTATACGCGAAGACCAGGCTTCGATACGCGCTTGATGCCGACGATGGAAGCGTGACGGTCTGCGCTGTACTTGAGGTTCAGCGTCAGGGTCTTGCCGACGCGTGCGTCTGCAACTTCCCAGCTCGCGATGTAACCCTCAGACTTGAGGATTTCAGCAATACCCGTCTTGAGCTTGCTGTTCGGCATGGACACGGTGTCGTGGTGTGCCGAGTTCGCGTTGCGCAGTCTGGTCAGCATGTCTGCGACCGGATCTGTCATTGTCATATGTTTATCCTTTTTTCACCAGGTTTCGCCGCCCGTTACACGAGTGGCGACCTGTGGTGCTTAGTTGGTAGAGGTCTCTACCGACTTGAAGGGGAAGCCCAATGCCTTCAGCAGTGCGCGACCCTGGTCGTCGTTCTTGGCAGTAGTCACAACAGTGATGTCCATACCGCGAGGACGGTCGATCTTGTCCTGGTTGATCTCGTGGAACATTGTCTGCTCGGTGAGACCAAAGGTGTAGTTACCGTTTCCGTCGAACTGGCGGTCAGAAAGACCACGGAAGTCGCGGATACGAGGAAGGGCCAGTGCCAAGAGGCGGTCCAGGAACTCCCACATGCGGTCGCCACGAAGAGTGACGTGTGCGCCAATGGGCTGTCCTTCACGCAGCTTGAACTGTGCAATCGACTTGCGAGCCTTCGTAACCGAAGGCTTCTGGCCAGTGATAGCGGTGAGGTCAGCGACAGCGAAGTCGATGAGCTTGCCATCCTTGGCTGCTTCACCAACACCCATGTTCACCACGATCTTGGTGAGGGTTGGGATCTCGTGAACGTTCTTCAGGCCGAGTTCAGTGGCAAGAGCCTTCTGAATCTCTTCCTTGTACTTTCCCTTGAGACGTGGCTGGATTTTGCCAGCAACTGTGGTGTTAGTCATTACAGGTCCTTACCTGACTTCTTGGCATAACGAACGCGAACCGACTTGGTTGCGCCGTTCTTGGTGACAGTCTCAACGCGGTAACCAACGCGAGTTGGCTTCTTGGTCGAGGGGTCAACAATGGCCACGTTGGAAATGTGGATCGGAGCCTCTACGGTCTCGATGCCACCGGTCTTTGCACCACGTTCGGTCTGACCGACGCGAGTGTGCTTGGTGATGTAGTTGACACCCTCAACGATGACGCGGTTGCGCTCGGTGAGAACCTCAATTACCTTGCCCTGCTTGCCACGGTCTCCGCCGCGAGCCTGGGTGCGACCAGTGATGACCTGAACCAGGTCACCCTTCTTGATGTTCGCCATGACTAGATAACCTCCGGTGCCAATGAAACGATCTTCATGAACTTCTTGTCGCGAAGCTCGCGACCGACTGGTCCGAAGATACGAGTACCGCGTGGCTCGCCATCCGCTTTGAGGATGACTGCTGCGTTCTCGTCGAACTTGATGTACGAGCCGTCAGCACGACGGGTCGACTTGATCGTGCGAACGATGACTGCCTTGACGACGTCACCCTTCTTAACGTTTCCGCCGGGGATTGCGTCCTTGACGGTTGCAACGATGACGTCACCGAGACCGGCGTAACGACGACCGGAACCACCGAGAACGCGAATCGTAAGCAGCTGCTTGGCGCCAGTGTTGTCAGCAACCTTGACGCGTGATTCTTGTTGAAGCACTTCTAACTCCTTTTACGAAGTAGGCGAGGCCTACTTAGCCTTCTCGACGATTTCGACCAGGCGCCAGCGCTTGGAAGCGCTGAGCGGACGGGTCTCGCTGATAACAACCAGGTCACCGATGCCGGCGGTGTTCAGCTCATCGTGAGCCTTAACCTTCGAGCTGCGGCGAATAACCTTGCCGTAGAGAGGGTGCTTAACGCGGTCCTCAACCTCGACAACGATGGTCTTGTCCATCTTGTCGCTGGTTACGTAACCACGACGAACCTTGCGGTAACCGCGAACGATTGCCTCAGTCTCTTCGGCCTTCTTAGCCTTTGCGGTAGCCATTATTCGGTCTCCTCCGCGGTCTCGGCCTTAGCGGCCTTGGTCTTCTTCTCAGCCTTTGCTGGAGCTACTGCTGCAGCAGGCGTTGCACGAATACCGAGCTCGCGCTCACGGAGAACCGTGTAGATGCGTGCGATATCGCGCTTGACAGCACGGAGACGTCCGTGGCTCTCGAGCTGGCCGGTAGCCGACTGGAAGCGCAGGTTGAACAGCTCTTCCTTCGCCTTACGGAGCTCTTCTACGAGACGCTCGTTGTCAAAGGTGTCTAGGTCGTTGGAACCGAGTTCCTTGGATCCGATAGCCATTATGCGTCACCCTCCTCGCGCTTGATGATGCGTGCCTTGAGGGGCAGCTTGTGGATTGCACGAGTCATTGCTTCACGAGCAATGGTCTCGTTGACACCGCTGAGCTCGAAGAGCACGCGGCCTGGCTTGACGTTAGCTACCCACCACTCTGGTGAACCCTTACCGGAACCCATGCGGGTTTCAGCTGGCTTCTTGGTCAGAGGACGGTCAGGGTAGATGTTGATCCAAACCTTTCCACCACGCTTGATGTGACGGGTCATCGCGATACGAGCGGACTCGATCTGACGGTTAGTCACATATGCGGGGGTCAGAGCCTGGATACCGAACTCACCGAACGACACCTTGGTACCACCGGTTGCGTGGCCGGAACGACCTGGGTGGTGCTGCTTACGGTGCTTTACTCGACGTGGAATCAACATGGTTATGCCTCAACTCCTGCTGCAACCGGAGCCTTCTCGCCCTGTGGGGCGCGACGGGGACGGTCGCTACGCTCGGGACGGACACTCTTCTGGTTAGCCTGCTCGCGAGCAAGTTCCTTGTTAGTGATGTCGCCCTTGTAAATCCATACCTTCACACCAATGCGGCCGAAGGTGGTCTTGGCTTCGTAGAAGCCATAGTCGATGTTCGCGCGCAGGGTGTGCAGAGGCACACGACCTTCACGGTAGAACTCGGAGCGGCTCATTTCAGCGCCACCCAAACGACCGGACACCTGGATACGAATACCCTTGGCGCCAGCGCGCTGAGCGCCCTGAAGGCCCTTACGCATTGCGCGACGGAAAGCCACACGACCTGCAAGCTGCTCAGCAATACCCTGAGCTACCAGCTGAGCCTCAGCCTCGGGGTTCTTCACCTCGAGGATGTTGAGCTGGATCTGCTTGCCAGTGAGCTTCTCGAGGTCAGCGCGGATGCGCTCAGCCTCGGCGCCACGGCGACCGATCACAATGCCGGGACGGGCAGTGTGAATGTCTACGCGGACGCGGTCACGGGTGCGCTCGATCTCGATGCGTGCAACACCTGCACGGTCGAGGGTCTCGCTCAGCATGCGACGGATCTTGACATCCTCAGTCACGAAGTCAGAGTAACGCTGACCCTTCTTCGTGCTGTCGGAGAACCAACGTGACACGTGGTCAGTGGTGATTCCCAGGCGGAAGCCGTAGGGGTTTACTTTCTGGCCCATTACTTGGCCTCCTTCTTCGCAGCCTTGCCAGCAACCACGAGTTCATCGGGGGTAGCAAGTACGACAGTGATGTGGCTGGTGCGCTTCAAGATCTTGAATGCGCGACCCTGTGCACGGGGACGGAAACGCTTCAGGGTTGCACCCTCGTCGACAAAAGCCTCCGAGACGAACAGGTCCTGCTCGTCAAGGAATGCATTTGCAGCATCTGCCTTGACGCGAGCGTTAGCGATTGCCGAAGCAACAAGCTTGTATACGGGCTCGGATGCGGTCTGAGGTGCGAACTTCAGAATCGCGAGAGCTTCGTGAGCCTGCTTTCCACGGATCAGGTTAACAACGCGTCGAGCCTTCATAGGGGTAACGCGGATGTGACGCACGCGTGCGACTGACTCCACCATTTCTATTCCTCCTATCGTCACCGCGGTTAGCGGCGACGGCCCTTCTTGTCGTCCTTCACGTGACCGCGGAAGGTACGAGTCGGTGCAAATTCACCGAGCTTGTGACCGACCATGGTTTCGGTAACGAACACAGGAATGTGCTTGCGACCGTCGTGAACTGCAATCGTGTGACCGAGCATCGCGGGGATGATCATCGATCGACGCGACCAGGTCTTGATTACGTTCTTTGTGTTGGCCTCGTTCTGGCGAACAACCTTGCGGAGCAGGTGTTCGTCAACGAAGGGGCCCTTCTTAAGACTGCGTGGCATCTTCTGTAACTCCTACTAGCGCTTCTTGCCGACGGTACGACGGCGAACGATGAGCTTGTCGCTTTCCTGGTTAGGACGGCGTGTACGGCCTTCCTTCTGACCCCAGGGGCTGACAGGGTGACGACCACCGGAGGTCTTACCCTCACCACCACCGTGTGGGTGGTCGACTGGGTTCATAGCAACACCACGAACGGTTGGGCGGACGCCCTTCCAACGCATGCGGCCAGCCTTACCCCAGTTGATGTTCGACTGCTCGGCGTTACCAACTTCACCAATGGTGGCGCGGCAGCGAGCATCAACGTTGCGGATTTCACCCGATGGCAGACGAAGCTGCGCATAGGGGCCGTCCTTAGCAACGAGACGAACAGATGCACCAGCGGAACGTGCCATCTTTGCTCCGCCACCGGGCTTGAGCTCGATCGCGTGGATGACGGTACCGGTGGGGATGTTCTTCAAAGGCAGGTTGTTACCTGGCTTGATGTCGGCGCTTGCGCCCGACTCCACGAAGTCACCCTGGTTCAGCTTGTTGGGAGCCAAGATGTAGCGCTTGGTTCCATCAAGGAAGTGAAGCAGTGCAATACGTGCGGTGCGGTTGGGGTCGTACTCAATGTGAGCGACCTTGGCCAATACGCCGTCCTTGTCGTTACGACGGAAGTCGATAACGCGGTACTGGCGCTTGTGGCCACCACCGATGTGACGGGTAGTGATACGACCCTGGTTGTTACGGCCACCGGTCTTAGACAGGGGGCGCAGCAACGACTTTTCAGGAGTCGAACGAGTGATTTCAGCGAAGTCCGCAACGCTCGAGCCACGACGGCCCGGGGTTGTGGGCTTGTACTTACGAATAGCCATGATTAGTCCTCTTTATCCGTTCCGCTTAGCCAACGGCCGTAAAGATGTCGATGGAGCCAGACTTCAGAGTGACAATGGCGCGCTTGGTGTCCTTGCGCTTGCCCTGGCCAAACTTGGTACGGCGGGTCTTGCCCTGACGGTTCAGGGTGTTGATCGAAGCAACCTCAACCGAGAAGATCTTCTCGATAGCGAGCTTGATTTCGGTCTTGTTCGAGCGAGGGTCTACGAGGAAGGTGTACTTACCTTCATCGATCAGGCCGTAGCTCTTTTCCGAAACGACCGGAGCGATGATGACATCGCGAGGGTCCTTGTTCCACACGTCGAGAGTCATTACTTGACCTCATCCTTCTTCTTGCTGTTCACGAAGGAAGTGATTGCTTCCTGAGTGAACACGATGTCGTCAGAGACGAGCACGTCGTAAGCGTTCAGCTGGTCTGAGTTCAGAACGTGAACGTTAGGCAGGTTGCGAACGCTCTTGAGCGAAAGCTCATCGTTACGGTCAAGAACGATGAGTACGTTCTTGCTCTTAGCGATGGTGTTCAAGAAGTCAGATGCAACCTTGGTCGAAGGTGCGTTCTCACCGAATGCGGTCACGGCGTGGAGACGTCCACCACGTGCGCGGTCAGAGAGAGCACCGAGCAGAGCTGCAGCAATCATCTTCTTGGGGGTGCGCTGTGCATAGCTACGTGGGGTTGGTCCGTGGACGATTCCACCACCAGTCATGTGAGGAGCACGGATCGAACCCTGACGAGCGCGACCGGTTCCCTTCTGCTTGAAAGGCTTGCGACCAGCACCAGAAACCTCGCCGCGGCTCTTGACCTTGTGCGTACCCTGACGGGCAGCAGCAAGCTGAGCTACGACAACCTGGTGGATCAGTGGGACGTTAACGGTGACGTCAAAGAGTTCAGCAGGAAGCTCTACAGAGCCAGCCTTCTTGCCCTTGAGGTCAACGACGTCGAGAGTGGTAACGGTAGCCATGGACTACGCCCCCTTCACTGCGTTGCGAACGAATACGAGGCGGCCACGTGCACCGGGAACAGCGCCCTTGACGAGCAAGAGGCCCTTCTCTGCGTCTACTGCGTGAACCTTGAGGTTGAGCACGGTGACGCGCTCTCCACCCATACGACCGGCCATGCGCATGCCCTTGAAGACGCGGCTGGGGGTCGAAGAAGCACCGATAGAACCGGGCTTACGGTGGTTACGGTGTGCACCGTGAGATGCGGAAACACCCTTGAAGTTGTGACGCTTCATAACACCGGCGAAGCCCTTACCCTTGCTCGTACCCATGACGTCGACCTTCTGGCCGGCTTCGAAGGTGGAGTCAACGGTGAGCTCCTGGCCAACGCTGTATGAACCAGCGTCGGGGGTGCGAACCTCAGTGACGTGACGGCGAGGCGTGACGCCTGCCTTGTCAAAGTGACCGGTCGCAGGCTTGTTTACCTTGCGAGGGTCAATAGCGCCGCCAGCGATCTGGATAGCTTCGTAGCCATCCTTCTCAACGGTGCGCAGCTGAGTAACCACGTTGGGGGTGATTTCGATAACGGTAACGGGAACAAGCTTGTTGTTCTCGTCCCATACCTGAGTCATGCCCAGCTTCTTGCCGAGCAGACCCTTAACAGTCTTAGTTGGATTTGCCATGGTGACCTCTACAGCTTGATCTCGATGTTGACATCAGCAGGAAGGTCAAGACGCATGAGCGAGTCAACAGCCTTGGGCGTGGGGTCGACGATGTCGATCAAACGCTTGTGGGTGCGCATCTCAAAGTGCTCGCGGCTGTCCTTGTACTTGTGAGGAGAACGGATTACACAAACCACGTTCTTCTCGGTAGGAAGGGGCACAGGGCCGACAACAGTTGCACCCGCACGGGTTACAGTGTCAACAATCTTGCGCGCCGAGGAGTCAATGACCTCGTGGTCATATGACTTAAGTCGAATGCGGATCTTTTGTCCCGCCATGTGACTCTCTCTTTCATTCAGAGCGTCTTACAGCCTCGGAGCTGCATTGGACGCTTCGCGTTAAAACGCTGGCACTCTACTTTTAGGTGTCGCACCACTGTTTACATGTCAATGTGCTTAGGCTCTCGTCCCGCGCGAACGCGACACAGTCTGGGTTACCCCAGGCTCAACGGAGAGCTTTGGCGATGTCCTCTACCTGCGGCCTAACGTGATCGGAATGATTCCGTCGTTATGCACTGCCAGGGTAGTGATTTCTGCACAAAGGCAGAAAATGTCGAACTTGAAGAGTCTGCCACACAATACAACCGGAGTGCAACCCGGGCGTGTCGAGGAGTTTGCCCAACAAAGACGCCAATGTTGCCTCAGCTAAAGAAGGGCCTGGGCAGACCTTCCGCCGTTGCAGCATCTTCGCGTGTTATATGCGAGCGTGCGTGAGCAACAGCGAGCTCTAAATTATCAAACAAGTGGTTGGGGTGGCGCAGCTGTCCCAGCACGCCCACGCGGGTAATCAGCTCGCGGTGTTGCTCCGGAATCCCCTTGATAATGGCGGTTTTGCCGTCACGCTCCAGCTGCATCACGATCTCCGCCAGGATCTGTGCTCCAGTGGCATCGAGGAATTGCACGCCCGAGAGCTGAATAACCACCACGGTGACATCAGGATGGGTGGTGACTTCCTCATGAATCTTGTCGGCCACACCAAAGTAGAGCGCGCCGTCAATGCGGAACAGCGCAATGCGCTCATCCCCCGAAGCCGCAGGACCTGGTAATTCAACCTGGTGAACCTTGCCGCGCATGATGAGGGCACGGATCGAGAACAGCACCGTCACCACGATGCCGACCACCACGGCCTCAATCAGATCGAGGGCAACGGTGATCACCGCGGTGGCAATAAATATCGTGGCGTCATGCTTGGTGCTGCGCAGAATCTTCCACGCTGCCTTGCTCGGCACCATCCGCACGGCCGTCACCATGAGCACTCCGGCGAGCGCAGCTAAAGGAATCCGAGAGACAGGACCAGTGGCCAGATAAACCACACCCAGTAACACCACCGCGTGAACTATCGAGGCCATGCGGGTCTTGCCGCCCGAGCGCACGTTCACCGCGGTGCGGGCAATGGCGCCGGTTGCAGGCATGCCACCAAACAGCGCCGACCCGACCGAGGCAAGTCCTTGCCCCACGAGTTCACGGTCTGGGTTGAACACTCCTGTGTTCGCCATGCTTGCTGCCACGCGTGCAGAAAGCAATGACTCAATGGCGCCCAACATGGCAATGGTAAAAGCAGTCGGCAACAAGGTTTGAATTACTGAGAAACTAATTTCCGGAGTTGCAGCTTTGGGCAATGATGGATCAATCGTAAATCTATCACCAATGGTTTCGATGCCCTGTACTCCTAATTTTTCGCGCAGAAAATAAACAACTACCGTCATTAAAACAATGGCTATCAGCGAACCTGGTATTTTCTTGGAGATTTTCGGCGTGAGTGAAATAATCAGAATAGAAGCTACACCAACACCTAACGACCAATAATTTATAGTTCCAATAAAATTTCCGTAAGTAATCCATTTATGAATAAAATCACCTGGCAATGCTCCGGTTTCCAACCCAAATAAATCTTTTATTTGCGTGGTGAAAATGGTGAGTGCAATACCACTGGTAAAACCCACCACCACCGGATAAGGAATAAATTTAATTACACTCCCCAACTTTAGCAAACCCATAGCAATGAGCATTACGCCGGCTATCATGGTAGCTATGGCCAATCCTGCAACTCCAAACTCCTGAACAATACCATAAACAATTACGATAAATGCTCCTGTAGGACCACCAATTTGAACTTTACTCCCACCCAGAAATGAAATAAGAAATCCGGCAATAATAGCAGTGTATAATCCCTTCTCAGGAGTAACACCCGAGGCAATACCAAAAGCAATAGCCAAAGGAAGTGCTACAATACCAACAATAACACCCGACATTAAATCCTTATAAAACAACTCT
>NZ_CAKZII010000094.1 GCF_936931525.1 uncultured Aurantimicrobium sp. | reverse complement strand
GCCATGTGACGCATGACGGGGAATTCACCCGTAATGCCATCCCCGCCCAAGATAGTGCGCGCTTCGCGCGCAATCTTCAGAGCCTCACGAACACTGTTGAGCTTGCCCACACTGATCTGAGCAATGTTGAGAGTTCCGGCATCCTTCTGGCGCCCGATGTGAAGAGCGAGGAGAACACCCTTTTCATATTCGAGGGTCATGTCAGCGAGCTTGGCTTGGGTCAACTGGAATGACCCAATGGGCTTACCAAAAACATCACGCTCCTTGGAACGTGTAATTGCCACATCGAGGCACGCACGTGCTGCGCCCATGGCGCCCCAGATAATGCCGTAGCGGGCTTCGTTGAGGCAGCCAAAGGGACCGGAAAGTCCCTTGGCGTTGGGGAGAAGCGCATCAGCGGGAAGAATCACGTTGGTGAGCTCAATGTCGCACTGAATCGAGGCGCGCATGGAGAGCTTGCCGTCAATAGCCGTGGCGGTGAAGCCGGGGGTGTCTGTGGGCACGATGAAGCCGCGAACGCCCTCATCGGTCATCGCCCACACAATGCAGATATCTGCCAAGGTTGCCAGACCGATCCAGCGCTTTGCTCCGTTGATCACCCAGGTGTCACCAACCTTTTTTGCAGTGGTGAGCATGTTGGCAGGGTCACTACCGCCCTGAGGCTCGGTCAAACCAAAGCAACCCAGCTTCTCGCCCTTGGCCATCTGAGGCAACCAGTGGTTCTTCTGTTCCTCTGTGCCGTATTTGTAGATGGCGGACATTGCCAAGGAACCCATGACAGAGATGAACGTGCGCCAACCGCTGTCGACAGCTTCAAACTCGAGGCACACCAGGCCATAGCTCACAGCAGATGCGCCAGCGCAGCCATAACCCTTGAGGTGCATTCCGAGGAAACCTTCGGCAGCAATCTGTGGGATGAGTTCCTTGCGAAAGAACTTCTTGTCAAAGTCATCTTCGATGACAGGGCGAATCTTCGTCTGGGCGAAGGTACGAGCCTTCATGGCCCACTCAATTTCGTCCGGCTGAAGAAGCGCATGGAGGTCGAAGACATCATCCATCACAGAAACATCGGGGAATGCGTTGGTGCTCATTGTTTTCCTTACTTCGTATCCGCTAGGCCATCATCGAGCCAACGGACATTTTCACTATGCTCCCCCAGTGAGGGTGGAGCAAGCCTGTAACTGGCATCTCGGCCAGGGATTTGGATAGGACTCACGACCTGCTTGAAAAGATGTTGTCCATCTGACGAGGGGATTTCCACAACCGCATTGAGTTCTAATGAGTCTGCGAAGTCAAAGGCTTCGGGCAGGGTGTTGACGAGCCCCGCTGGAACTCCTTCGGCGCTGAGTAGTGAAACCCAGTGCGCTCCGGGTTGGGTCCTGAGGACCTCTTCCAAGAGTTCTCGTAACTGTTCGCGGTGCGTTGCACGGCTGGGGTTATCAGTGAATTTGGGGTCAGTTGCAAGATGTTCAATGCCAAGAAGGTGCACCAGCGTGTGGAATTGCTTGTCGTTTCCCACAGCAATGAGGAGTGGCCGATCCTGCGCGTCAAAGAGCTCGTAAGGGGAAATACTGGGGTGGGCATTTCCCAAACGCACAGGGGTCACGCCAGCGTTCAACGCAGCTGACGCTTGGTTCGTCATGGCAGCCAACAAGGTGGTCATGAGATCAACTTGAATGAGCTGACCTTTCCACTGAGCGGGGTCAGAATCTGCACGGGCTTTCAAAGCCAGCAAGATTCCTTGAACAGCATTCATGCCGGTCATGATGTCGATCAAGGCAACCCCCACTTTGGTGGGGCCACCGTCTTGTGGACCGGTAACACTCATCAAGCCCCCCAGGGCTTGAACCAGAAGGTCATATCCCGCCAGGGCGGCACCCTTTCCAGAACCAAACCCCGTAATGGAGCAGTAGATGATTCCGGGATTGATCTTTTTGGCTTCCTCAAAGTTGAAACCAAGTTTTGTCATCACACCGGGACGAAAGTTCTCAATCACCACATCTGCTGTGGCAAGGAGTTCTTGGGCCTGAGCCTTACCCCCTGCAGTGCGGAGATCTAACGTGACTGAGCGCTTATTGCGATTCACGCTGGAGTAGTACGTGGAGATGCCCTGGGCATCAACGGGTGGGCGCCAGCCGCGTGTGTCATCGCCGTCAGCACTCTCGATTTTGATGACGTCAGCACCAAAATCAGCCAACGTCATGGTCGCATAGGGGCCAGCAAGTACTCGAGAGAAATCGAGTACACGAATGCCAGAAAGAATGCCACCGTTGGCGTGAGCGGGTGTTGCCATATCGCCATCTTATTGTCGTTCGCCCTCGAATGAGTGGTGTGAAGAAACACCTTATTGACCTCTAGTCACATGAGCATTCCTGAGAGTAGTTTGGGCCCACACGATGTGGTGTGCCGTTAGATGAGGATTTTCTTGTTTGGTGACGCACCCGTCTCCTCAACGAAAGGTCACCATGTCAGACAAAGGTTCAGTCAGCACCCATATGGGTGATGCTGAGCACCTCGCGGTACTCGGTTATGACGACTCGTTCAAGCGGTCCATGTCCTTCTGGGCGAACTTCGCCCTGGGCTTCACATATCTCTCCCCGTTGGTTGGCGTCTACTCGCTCTTCGCTGTGGCGTTGAGCGTTGCCGGCCCCCCTTCTATCTTCTGGATCCTCATTGTCGGTGGCGGTCAGCTTTTGGTCTCCCTCGTCTTCGGTGAGGTTGTTTCCCAGTTCCCTATCGCCGGTGGCATTTACCCGTGGGCAAGACGCCTGTGGGGCAAGCGCTATGCATGGATGGCTGCCTGGGTATATATCTGGGCCATGATCGTCACCATCACGGCAGTTGCTGACTATGGCAGCTTCTTCCTCTCCAGCCTGCTCGACATTGTGCCGTCGCGTGAATCAGAGTTGATTCTTACGCTGATTCTGCTCGGTGTTGCGCTGTTGCTGAACTTCGCTGGGACAAAGACAATGGCGCGCGTTGCACGTATCGGTTTGGCTGCAGAGCTCTCCGGTGTGATTGTTCTTGGTCTTTACCTGCTGATCTTCCAGCGTCGTAATGACTGGAGTGTCTTCTTCACTGCAATGGGAAACACGGGCGAGGGCAGCTACACCGCTGCATTCATTGGTGCCGCTATCGCCGGCTTATTCCTCTTCTACGGTTTCGAAGCATGCGGTGACGTTGCTGAAGAAGTCGAGAACCCCGGTAAGCGCATTCCTCGCGCGATGTACCTGACGATTCTGATCGGTGGCGTTTCTGCACTGCTCTCCTTCGCTGGATACGTGATGGCTTCACCGAACCTGATCTCGATCGTCAACGGTGAAGACATGGATCCCATTCCTGGAATCCTTGAGACTTCGCTGGGCACTTTCGGCGCCAAGGTATTCCTTGTGATCGCGGTTACCGCATTCCTCTCCTGCGTATTGAGCCTGCAGGCAGCCGCGAGCCGTCTGCTCTACTCGTTCTCTCGCGACGAGATGCTTCCCGGACACAAGTGGATGGGCAAGCTCTCTGCTCGCCAGGTTCCTGCTAATGCTTTGCTGGTAGCAAGCCTCATCCCCGCAATCATTGCGGTGATCGTCTATGTCGGACCAGCTGGTTTGCTTCTGCAGGTCACAGCATTTGCCGTCCTCGGCATCTACATCGCCTTCCAGGCTGTAGTTCTGGCAGCGCTGCGGAAGCGCTTCCAGGGATGGCAACCTGCTGGACAGTTCAGTTTGGGTAAAGCAGGCGGTTGGCTCGTGAACATCCTGGCTCTTGCCTGGGGCCTGTTCGCGATGTATCTGCTGGCAAAGCCCGGTGAGTCTGGTGACTTTGTCACCGACTACATCGTGCTGATCGGACTGGTCATTGTTGCTGGAATAGGTGCCCTGTACCTCTTCATTGCACGACCTGGACGTAACTCCACTGCACCAGAAAATGATGCACTCGAGGTAGCAGCCAAGTTGCGTGCTCACCGAGGCTAGTTACTCTCTGCGCGAAAGCGGGGCTCACCGTGATGGTGGGCCCCGCTTTTTGTCATAGTGTTGGGTTGTTCGGATTACGAAAGGTTTTCACATGGAAATTCGCATTGGCATGATCAACACATCTCGTGAAATTGGTCTTGAGACCTCACAGACTCTTGCTGAAGTTGAAGCTCTCGTAGCGAACTCACTCAGTGGCACTTCTCCTGTTTTGAAGCTCTCCGATGACAAGGGCAAGGTTTACCTTGTCGCTTCCGCAAACATTGCGTTCGTTGAGCTCGGTTCCGACCAGAACCGTCGTATCGGCTTCGTCGGCTAATACTCCTGATCGCCACAATCCAGGCGTAGTGTGTTGAGTATGAACGATGAAGAACTCCGCGTAATCGCGAAGAAACGACTCAAGAAGCAAGCCGACTTCAAGCAATACCTTTGGGTATGGGCTGGGGTTTCAATATTGCTGACAGCTATCTGGTTCCTCACTTCCCCCGGAGAATACTTCTGGCCGATTTGGGCAATGTTTGGAATGGGTGTGGGTGCCCTGTTCAGCGGTATCGATGCTTACGGGAAAAACCCTAAAGTCATCACCGACAGCGACATCGATGCAGAAGTCGCCAAGATGAAGAAGAATTCCTAAAGACAACAGATAAGGCCCGGGGAAACCCGGGCCTTATCTGTTTAATCCTTAGTCTTCGTCAGAAGCTTCGCGAGGCTTCACATAAGGATCTTCATCCCCTGCGTATTTTGCCTTCTTCGCGAGGGCTTCAACCTCTTCGTCCTGAGCGTGAGCTTTGGCTAGCAAATCATCGATGGACTTGGCCGTGTCAGGCAACGCGTCCAAGATGAACTCAATGGTGGGGGTGAGTCGCACGGTTAGACCGCGGCCCACTTCACCACGAATACGGCCGGTGTTGGCCTTGAGCGCTGCAGCAGTCTCTTCGCGCTCTTCATCCGTGCCATAGACGGTGTAGAAGATGGAAGCGTGCTGAAGGTCACCAGTCATGCGCACGTCTGTAATCGTGACGAAGCCCAGACGAGTGTCCTTGATAACGCCACGCTCTAATGCTTGCGCGACGATGACCTTAATGAGTTCACCGAGCTTACGAGCTCTCGCGTGATCAACCATGATGTTCCCTTACTAGAAGTGAAGAGGGGCCCTGCTGTAAACGTAACAACCTGGCCCCTCTTCTCGCACTTAGACGCGGGGCTTTTCCTTGAGTTCGATGGTCTCGATCTCATCACCCAGCTGGATGTCGTTGTACTTACCCAGACCGATACCACATTCGAAGTCAGTCTTGACCTCGGTGGCGTCGTCCTTGAAGCGACGCAGCGACTCGATGGCCAGGCCATCGGCGATGACGATACCCTCACGGATAACGCGAGCCTTCGAGTTACGAGTAATCGTTCCGCTACGGACAATACATCCGGCAATGTTGCCGAACTTGCTGGAGCGGAAGATCTCACGGATCTCTGCAACACCGGACTGAACCTCTTCGAACTCAGGCTTGAGCATGCCCTTGAGGGAGTTCTCAATGTCCTCGAGTGCCGAGTAGATGACCGAGTAGAAGCGGATGTCGACGCCTTCACGCATGGCACGCTCACGTGCCTTGGTGTCGGGACGAACGTTGAAGCCGATGATGACAGCGTTGTCGACGGTCGCGAGGTTAACATCGCTCTCGGTAACAGCACCAACACCACGGTGGATGATGCGCAGCTGAACGCTGTCATCAACCTCGATCTTGAGAAGCGACTCTTCCAGTGCTTCAACAGCACCGGACACGTCACCCTTGATGATGAGGTTGAGGGACTCAACCTTGCCATCTTCGAGTGCCTTGGTGAAGTCTTCCAGCGAGATGCGCTTGCGAGCCTTAGCCAGCTGAGCGTTACGCTGAGCAGCTTCACGCTTCTCGGCGATCTGACGCGCAGTACGGTCATCTTCGGTAACCAAGAAGGTGTCACCTGCACGAGGCACGGTGGACAGACCCTGAACCTGAACGGGACGTGATGGAGTTGCTTCCGCAACGGCCACACCGTTCTCGTCGACCATGGCACGAACACGACCGTATGCAGTACCTGCAACGATGGCGTCTCCCACGCGGAGCGTTCCGGACTCGATGAGCACGGTTGCAACAGAACCGCGTCCCTTGTCCAGACGAGCTTCAATCGCGATACCGCGAGCGTCCTTGTTGGGGTTCGCACGCAGGTCAAGACCTGCGTCTGCGGTGAGGAGAACAGCATCAAGCAGTTCTGTCACACCAAGACCGGAGAGTGCAGATACGTCAACGAACATGACGTCTCCACCGTATTCTTCGGCAACCAGGTTGTATTCGGTCAGCTGCTGACGAACCTTTGCAGGGTTAGCGTCTGGCTTGTCCACCTTGTTGACGGCGACGACGATAGGAACGCCGGCTGCCTGAGCGTGGTTCAGTGCCTCAATGGTCTGAGGCATGATGCCGTCATCTGCTGCGACCACAAGGATCGCGATGTCGGTAACCTGCGCACCACGAGCACGCATGGCGGTGAACGCCTCGTGACCTGGGGTGTCAATGAAGGTGATGAGACGGTCGACGCCTTCGTGGTTGGCGTGAACCTGGTAGGCACCGATGTGCTGGGTGATTCCACCAGCTTCGCCCGCAATGACGTTGGTCTTACGGATGGCATCGAGCAAACGAGTCTTACCGTGGTCAACGTGACCCATCACGGTGACGACAGGAGGACGAATCTCGAGATCTTCATCGGTTTCATCTTCGAGCTCTTGGTCGAGGTCGATGTTGAACGCGTCAAGAAGTTCGCGGTCTTCTTCTTCAGGAGAAACGATCTGAATCTTGAAGCCGAGCTCTTCACCGAGGATCTGGAATGTGGCCTCATCGATGGACTCAGTAGCCGTTGCCATTTCACCAAGGTGGAACAGAACGGTGACCAAGTTACCGGGGGTTGCATTGATCTTGTCTGCGAAGTCCGCAATCGACGCACCGCGGCGAAGCAGGATGACAGTGCTGCCATCACCACGAGGAACGCTTACGCCACCAAGCGAAGGTGCCTCGCGGAGTTCAAACTCTGCTCTTTTCGTTCTCTTCGACTTACGTGCCTTGGACTTTCCGCCGCCACGACCGAACGCACCAGCGGTTCCACCGCCGGGACCACGGCCACGACCAGCGCCACCGCCTGCGGGGGGACGGTTAGGACCAAATCCGGGACGTGCGGGAGCGCCTGCTCCAGCACCTGCACCAGCTCCACCAGCACCACCGGGACGGAAACCGCCACCAGCACCACCTGGACGCTGGAAACCAGCACCTGCACCACCGGGACGACCTGGGCCGCCTGGACGACCAGCACCACCAGCGCCGCCGGGACGAGGCATGCCTGAGCCGCCGGGGCGAGGAGCCATGGGGCGGGGAATGCTGCCGGGGCTAGGTGAACCCGCGGGGCGGGTTCCCATGCCCTGAGCAGAAGCAAAGGGGTTGTTTCCGGGACGTGGAGCACCCGCGGGGCGAGTACCCATGCCCTGTGCAGAAGCAAAGGGGTTGTTTCCGGGGCGAGTGCCGCCAGCAGCCTTAGGAGCAGCTTCGCCACCTTCTGCAGGTGCAGAAGGAGCAGCAGGAGCCTCTGCGGCAGGCGCAGGAGCTTCAGCAGGCGCCTCAGCTACTGGCTTGGGGCCAGGGGTGGGGGCTGCGGGTGCAGCGGGAGCTTCAGCAGCAGGTGCGGGAGCAGCCTTAGCGGGAGCCTTTGCAGCAGGTGCAGCTTCTCCAGCAGGAACAGGCTTCATGCCTTCTGCTTCAAGAGCGTTACGCAGCTTGCGCGCTACGGGAGGCTCAATGGTTGACGATGGTCCCTTAACGAACTCACCGAGATCTTTAAGCTTGGCTAGAGCAAGCTTGCTGTCGATGCCGTATTCGGCAGCAACTTCGTGTACGCGTGGTTTGGCAGCCACAATTCTCCTGTCTTAGGGCCTGAGCCCTGTAAAAAACAGGACCAGACCATTACTTACGGACGGAACTCATTTCGAGCCGCTCATTAGTTGTCCATTAGCCGTTCAGCCTTTGTGTGATGGTTTCAGTGTTAGTAATGTCTGCGCGAAGTGCTCGCCCGAAAGCTCGGCGCTTCAGTGCTTCATTGCAACACTCTGGTGTGGGGTGTAGCCACGCACCGCGACCTGGTGCTGAACCGGAAATATCCGCTTCAACACGGCCATCAACGTTGATAACCCGCAACAAAGCGGACTTATCTGAGCGCTGACGGCAGCCGATGCACGTCCTTACAGGTTCCATGATACCCCAGCAACGCTGTGGCGGGGGTTCCCGCCGTGCGGTGCTGCTTAGTCTTCGTCCATTACGGAGTCAGGCTGGATGTCAATCTTGGCACCGGTGAGCTTGGCAGCAAGGCGCGCGTTCTGACCTTCCTTACCGATTGCCAGCGAAAGCTGGTAGTCGGGAACGAGGGCACGAACAGCCTTGGTAGCTGCATCGAGAACGAATGCGTCCGACACCTTGGCAGGTGAAAGAGCGTTCGAGACGAAGGTGGGAAGGTCGGTGGAGAAGTCGACGATGTCGATTTTTTCCTCGTTGAGCTCCTCGGTCACGGCGCGAACGCGGCGTCCGAGCTCACCGATGCAGGCACCCTTAGCGTTAATCGCAGGGTCAGTTGCCTTCACTGCAATCTTGGTGCGGTGGCCTGCTTCGCGGGCCAGAGCAACAATCTCAACAAGACCGCTCTGAATTTCTGGAACTTCCATCGTGAAGAGCTTGCGCACGAGCTGAGGGTGGGTGCGGGAAACAGTGACCTGAGGGCCCTTGGTTCCGCGGGTCACCGAGGTGACATAGACGCGAATACGGTTTCCGTGTGAGTAGTCCTCGGAAGGAACCTGCTCTTCAGGAGGCATGACTGCCTCGACGGTACCGAGGTCAATGAAGACCATCTTGGGGTTCTGACCCTGCTGGATCACACCAGAAACGATGTCACCCTCGCGGCCCTTGAACTCACCAATGACTGCTTCATCCGCAATATCGCGCAGGCGCTGGTTAATGACCTGCTTGGCAGCGAAAGCAGCAATACGGCCGAAGTCGTCAGGAGTTGCAACGGCTTCACCGATCACAACGCCTTCCTCATCCTTCTCAGGAACGAAGATGGTCACGATGCCGGTCTTGCGGTCCAGCTCAACGCGAGCTTCAGGAAGCTCGGGAGCGATGCGTGGTGCACGAGGAGTGTCGGTGTCTGCAGAACCTGCACCACCACCGAGACCGGTTGCGCTCTTAGGGTTCTTCACTGGTGCAACGCGAGGCTCAGCCTGAACCATGTGCTTTTGGTAGGCGGTGAGGATGGCCTGTTCGATGATTTCTACTAACTCATCGAAGGGAATACCTTTTTCGGTTTCCATGAGCTTGAGAACTCTGAGATCGATGTCCACTGTGGGCCTCCTCTATTCGCACCTGTAATCCCACGCCTCCCGGCGCAGCACTCTAAGGTTACCCGACCTGCGGGCATGATGGAACCGCGCTCCCCCAGCGGGAACGTGGCAATGAATTCTTGTTACTTGAGGTGCTTGAGAATGTCTGCAACGGGAACGCTGGTGCGTTCGTTGCTGCGACGATCCCACAGCTCAACAACGCCGTCGGCAAGACCCTTACCCACGATGACAATCGTGGGAACACCGATCAACTCTGCGTCTCCGAACTTCACACCAGGAGAAACCTTGGGGCGGTCGTCATACAGAACCTCGTAGCGAGCGTCTTCCAGCTCTGCCACGATCTTCTCGGCAGCTTCGAATACCTCATCGTCCTTGCCAGTGGCAATGACGTGAATGTCGAACGGTGAGACGTTCGCAGGCCAGATCAGGCCCTTTTCGTCGTTGTTGGTCTCGGCGATGACCGCGAGGATGCGAGTGACACCAATGCCATAGGAACCCATGGTGACGGTGACAAGCTTGCCGTTTTCGTCCAAGACCTTCAGTCCCAGAGCTTCGGCATACTTGCGTCCCAGCTGGAAGACGTGACCGATTTCCATACCGCGAGCAATCTCAACAGGACCAGAACCATCCGGTGCAGGGTCTCCTGCGCGAACATCAGATGCTTCAACAACGCCGTCTGCGATGAAATCGCGACCTGCCACAACATCGAGTACGTGCTTCTGGTCGACATTGGCACCGGTCACCCAAGCACTGCCATCAACGACACGAGGGTCAACAAAGTAGCGGATCTTGGAGGTTCCTTCAGAACCCAGAACAGCACCCTTTTCAGACCAGGGACCGATGTAACCCTTGACCAGGGTCTTGTTCTTGGCAAAATCTTCTTCTGTTGCTGCTTCAACAGCAGCAGGTGAGAAGGCAACCTCAACACGTGCCAGCTCAACATCACGATCACCTGGAAGGCCAATCGAAATCAGCTCACGGGTGCCATCAAGGTGGGTCAGTGCCAGCACAACGTTCTTGAGAGTGTCAGCAGCGGTCCACTGGCGACCATCTGCACGAGGCTCGGTTGCGTTCAAGTGGGCAACCAGGGAATCGATAGTGGGAGTGTTCGGTGAATCAAACACGCGAGCCGCAGGCTGTCCTTCAATCGGAATCGTGGCAGGAACAACCGTGGTGAAGGCTTCGATGTTGGCGGTGTAACCACCAGCTGAGCGCACGAAGGAGTCTTCACCAACTTCGGTGGGGTGCAAGAACTCTTCTGAGCGTGAACCACCCATTGCACCGGCATCTGCCTTCACAATGACGTAGTCGAGGCCCAGACGGGTGAAGATGCGTTCATAGGCATCACGCTGCGCCTGGTAGCTGTTAGCGAGTCCCTCATCTGAGATGTCGAAGGAGTAGGCGTCCTTCATGGTGAATTCACGGCCGCGCAGGAGACCTGCGCGAGGACGAGCTTCATCGCGGTACTTGTCCTGGATTTGATACAGGCACACAGGCAAGTCTTTGTAAGAGTTGTAAAGGTCCTTCACCAGAAGGGTGAAGACCTCTTCGTGGGTGGGAGCAAGCAAGTAGTCCGCGTCCTTGCGGTCCTTGAGGCGGAAGATGCCATCGCCGTACTCAGTCCAACGACCGGTAACTTCGTAGGGTTCCTTGGGCAGCAGTGCAGGGAAGTGAACTTCCTGAGCACCGGCAGCAGTCATCTCTTCACGGATGATCTTCTCAACCTTGGCCTTCACACGCAGACCGAGCGGGAGCCAGGCAAAGACTCCGGGGGCTTGACGGCGAATGTAGCCAGCACGAAGCAGAAGCTTGTGGCTGGTTACTTCTGCTTCAGCAGGATCTTCGCGCAGCGTACGGAGAAAGAGGTGTGAAAGACGTGTAGGCACGTCTCAATCTTAAGCCGTGGCGGCTGCCTTGGTGCGCCAGCCGAGCGCGAGCACGGCAATCACCACGAACACAACGAGAGTGATGACCCAAATATTGAGTAATCCATACCCCACTGCTGCAAGCACGAGACCAGCCAATGCCCCACCGCCTGCCCCCGCCAAGCTCATAACCGTGTCAGAGAAACCCTGAACGGTGGTGCGGTCTTGTGGAGCGACTGATTCGGTGAGCAGAGCACTGGAGGCGACCGTTGCGGCAGACCATCCCAGTCCTAGCAAAATGAGAGCAAAGGTGACGGCAGCTAGCGAATCTGGTGCGGCAAAGTTGACCAACAACGAGGCAAGCAAGATTGCTTGCCCCAGCAGGATTACTGGTTTACGGCCTATACGGTCCGCCATCCATCCAAAGACGGGTGAGAGTGCATACATTCCGGCTGTGTGAAGTGAAATCGTGAGGCCAATGAGGGGAATCACAACTCCATGCAGAGCAAGGTGAACTGGGGTCATCGCCATCACTGCCACCATCGTGGCGTGGCTCATCGCAAGTGCAAAGACAGCAACAGCTGCCGCAGGGGTTTCCGCAAGGATACGAATTGCGGCACCAAATCCTCGACGTGGAGCGATCTGCACTCCTCCATCAGCTACTGCACGTTCACGAGCTAACAACAATGGGTCTGGCCGAAGAGCGGTGAGGAAAAGTATCGCTGAGAAGAGTTGAGCAACAGCCGCAATGGCAAATGCTCCTGTCAGTGGGGGTAGTCCTAGTTCTTCGCCCAGCAGGTCCCCTGGTCCAACCAGGTTCGGACCAGCCACAACACCGATTGTTGTGGCCCAAACTACGAGCGAAAGATCTCGAGCCCGAGTCTCAGGCTTGGCAAGGTCGGCAGCAGCGAAGCGGGTTTGCAGATTCACTGCACCACCAGCGCCAAGAGTGAGCATGCTTGCCAACAACAACGGGAGGTTGTTCACCGAGGCTGAAACAATCACCATGATGGCGCCAACAAGGCCGATAGCGCCGCCTGTTGCTAGTGCGTAGCGACGACCAACACGACCTGCCAAGCGGGCAAGAGGAATGGCAAAGAGCGCTGTGCCCAGTGTTGACATGGTGGCGGAAAGACCGGCATAGGCAGGTGACCCACCAACTTCGGCGGTGAGAAGTGAACCGAGTGAGAAGGCGGCACCCATGCCCAAGCCGCCGAGAATCTGGCCGGTAGCAAGAATGCGCAACGAGCGCTTTTGAATTGCTGCATAGTCCAGAGTGGTCACCTTTAGAGGTTATACCCCTGGGGGTTTACTTGAAACGACTAAAAATCACAATTCCAATGCCAATAAGCACCAGGAAGAAAATGGCCGAAAAGATGAAAGGCCCTGTGAAGATAGCTTCCATTAGGGAGTGATGACCTGAACAGTGCCCACTTCACTGGCAGGCATCTCAGCTGCCAAGCGGTTTGCCTCTTCGATCAGTGTGGCAACAATTTCGCTCTCAGGAACGGTCTTGACTACTTCACCCTTGACGAAGATCTGTCCCTTGCCGTTACCCGAAGCAACCCCGAGGTCAGCATCACGAGCTTCACCAGGACCATTCACAACACAGCCCATCACGGCAACGCGAAGAGGAACTGTCATTCCCTCAAGGCCTTCAGTGACATCGTTGGCCAACTTGTAGACATCAACCTGGGCACGACCACAGCTAGGGCAGGACACGATCTCGAGCTTGCGCTCACGCAAGTTCAGCGACTGAAGAATCTGCAGACCAACCTTGACCTCTTCTGCAGGAGGGGCAGAAAGCGAAACACGGATGGTGTCACCAATGCCCTCGCCGAGAAGAATGCCAAATGCGGTAGCTGACTTGATTGTTCCCTGGAAAGCAGGGCCCGCCTCGGTCACACCGAGGTGCAGGGGCCAGTCACCGCGTTCAGCGAGTTGGCGGTATGCCTTGACCATCACGATGGGGTCATTGTGCTTGACCGAGATCTTGAAGTCGTGGAAGTCATGCTCTTCGAACAGGCTTGCTTCCCAGACAGCGCTCTCCACGAGAGCCTCTGGAGTTGCCTTGCCATACTTCTCAAGAAGACGAGGATCGAGCGAACCTGCGTTCACACCGATACGGATGCTGACGCCTGCTTCTTTTGCACGGCGAGCAATTTCGCCGACCTGATCGTCGAACTTACGAATGTTTCCGGGATTGACGCGAACTGCGGCACAACCTGCATCAATGGCGGCATAGACGTAGTTGGGCTGGAAGTGAATATCCGCGATAACCGGAATCTGGCTCTTCTTCGCAATGATGGGCAGTGCTTCAGCATCATCGCGGCTTGGAACAGCTACACGCACAATGTCGCAACCAGAGGCGGTGAGTTCCGCAATCTGCTGCAAAGTGGCATTGATGTTGGTGGTGGGGGTGGTGCACATGGACTGCACGCTCACCTGAGCATCTCCACCGACCAGCACCTTGCCGACCTTGATCTGGCGCGATTTGCGGCGAGGAGCAAGGACTTCAGGGGTCTTGGGCATTCCCAAATTCACAGCTGGCACGAGGTTTAGCTTACGCGTCTCTACTGAAGATGTTTAGCCAAAAATGCTGATGGGTTTGAAGATGTCCGCGTAGAGCAGAAGTGCACTCATCGAACCCAACAACACCACGACCAGCAAGGTGAGCGGCATCAGCTTTGCAGTGTCAAACGGACCTGGATCTGGACGCCCTCGCCACTTGGCAACCTGGCGACGTGCACCCTCATAGAGAGCTCCCGCGATGTGACCACCATCCAGTGGCAGCAACGGAACCATGTTGAACACGAACAGTGCAATATTCAGCGACGCAAGGATGCCGATGAGGGTTGCACCCTTGGAAACGGTGTCTACTTGATCCGTGCTGGCTACTTCACCAGCAACTCGTCCCACACCGACGATGCCGATGGGACCATTGACATCACGCTTGCCTTCACCAAAAGCGGCATTCGAGACATCAACCATGCGCTGAGGCAAGTGGAGGATCATGTTGGTCACGCTAGAAATGTTCTGGCCCATCATGGGGAATACAGCGGTGATCGGCTGCGACGTCATGGCGTAATCAGGAGCAATGCCAATGAAGCCCACCTCTTGGATGATGGGGTTTCCTGCTGCATCAAGGACAGGAGCTCCAGCACTGTCGAGAAGGTTTCGTTCAGCCAAAACAGGCGTAATGCTCAATGTCTTTTCAACACCATCGCGATCAACCACGATGGTCAAGGGCTTGCCCGCTGAGGCGCGAATGGTGTCAGTACCGTCGTTCCAGGTTGAGACTTTCTCTCCGTTGATGGACACGATGGTGTCTCCGGCGAGGAGACCGCCTGTGACTCCAGGCCCCTCAACAGTGCTGTCACTGCATTCAGCAGGGACACCCTCGACGGTGACGCATTGGGTCACTGCGGCAACCGATGTTGTGGGCTGGGGTTGGCCAATCCCCACAATCAAGATGGCAAACAAGACAAATGCCAACACGAGGTTCATGAAGGGTCCGCCGACCATGATGATGATGCGCTTCCAGACTGGAAGGTTATAGAACGCGCGTGATTTATCGAGATCCACCATCGACTCGTCACTAGCTTGGCGGGCGTCCTGCACGAGCTTGCCAAAAAGCCTGCGGACCTTGTTGGTTGACTCTGTGGGCTCATCCCCCGGCGGGAACATTCCAGCCATCGAGATGTATCCGCCGAGCGGGATAGCTTTCACGCCGTACTCGGTTTCTCCAACTTTCTTAGAGAACAGGGTTGGTCCGAAGCCGATCATGTACTGCCCGACACGTACGCCGAAGATCTTTGCGGGAACCAAGTGCCCGATTTCGTGCAGACCGATAGAGATCGCCAGTCCCACGAGGAAGATGACGACGCCAAGTACGTAAAGCCAGAAAGTATCCATTAGAAAAAGGTTAACCTGACCGTCTGACAATCAACCGAGAAACGGTTAGCCACCAATAACTTCATCAGCTCGGCGGCGAGCCCAGCTCTCAGCATCTAAGACTGCTTCTCTTGTGAGTGCCCCTGATGCTGGGGTGTGTTCGTCCACCACACGTTGAATTGTGGTGAGGATGTCGAGGTACCCGATCTTGCCTGCATGGAACGCCATCACGGCTTGTTCATTTGCTGCGTTGAACACGGCTGGGAAGGTCGAACCTGCGGTTCCTACCTGCTTTGCCAGCCACACGGCAGGGAAAGCTTCTTCATCAAGAGGTTCGAAGGTCCAACTCTGTGCCTGAGTCCAGTCCAGAGGCTCGCCCACCCCGGCAACCCGGTGAGGCCAGTCCAAGCCAAGGGAAATGGGAAGACGCATATCGGGTGGCGAAGCTTGAGCGATGGTTGAACCATCTACGAACTCCACCATCGAGTGCACGATGGACTGTGGGTGAACCGTCACGTCAATTCGGTCAAATGGGATGTCGAACAAGAGATGTGCTTCGATGACTTCCAAGCCCTTGTTGACCAACGTCGACGAGTTTGTAGTCACCACAAGACCCATGTCCCAGGTGGGGTGCGCGAGCGCTTCTTGTGGTGTGACATTCACGAGTGATTCACGGCTACGACCACGGAAGGGACCACCCGAAGCGGTGAGAACTAACCTGCGTACCTCGGCGTGAGTTCCAGAGACCAAGGCCTGCGCAATAGCCGAGTGCTCAGAGTCAACAGGCACGATCTGACCCGGCTGAGCCAGATCAGTGACAAGTGTGCCGCCCACAATCAGGCTTTCTTTGTTTGCGAGAGCAAGTGTCTTTCCTGTCTCTAGCGCAGCAAGCGTGGGGCCGAGACCAACAGAACCTGTAATTCCATTGAGAACAACATCAGCGCTGACAGAGCGAACAAGCTCCTCTGCTTCAACGTGACCCAGTGCAATATCGCTCACACCAAACTCGGTTGCCTGCTCGTGCAGAACCTCTCGGTTGCTGCCCACAGACAATCCGACGACCTCAAAACGGTCACGGTTCGCGCGAATGACATCCAGCGCCTGGGTTCCGATAGAACCAGACGAGCCAAGGATAAGTACGCGACGCATAACAGCCATCTTTCCACTCTTCCCCTCTAGCTATGTCGTTCGGATGCGAACTAATATGGAGAGGATTGCTAAATCTGCGAAAAATCACGAATTTTTCCTGCCCAACACTCACTTTCCTCAGAGCCGAGGAAGTTAGGATTGCACTATGTCAAACACCTCTGCCCCCGCATCAGTTGCAGTAACTCAGGAACGTAAGGTTGTCACCGCGATTCCTGGTCCCAAGTCACAGGAAATGCACAAACGACGCGCTGAGGTAGTTCCTCCCGGCGTGGGTGCAGCCCTCCCCGTCTACATCGAGAACGCTTATGGCTCCATCGTTCAGGACGTTGACGGCAACCAGTTCATTGACTTCGCAACCGGCATCGGCGTCACCACGATTGGCCACGCCAACGATGCAGTAGTCGCAGCAGTTTCCGAAGCCGCAGCCCACTTCACCCACGTGTGCTTCACCGTGACCCCCTACGAGGGTTACGTCAAGGTTGCTGAGCTTCTTGCTAAGCACACTCCCGGCAACCACGCCAAGCGCACCATGCTCTGCAACTCAGGTGCTGAAGCAGTGGAGAACGCTGTCAAGATTGCCCGTAAGTACACCCGCAAGAACGGTGTTGCTGTTCTGGATCACGCTTACCACGGTCGTACCAACCTGACCATGAGCATGAACTTCAAGAACGCACCTTACGCAACAGGCTTCGGCCCCACCGCTCCCTCGATCTTCCGTGCACCAAGCTCCTACCCTTACCGCGACGGACTGACCGGCGCAGAGGCAGCCAAGCGCACCATCACGTACCTCGAGAAGATTGTCGGCGCAGAAGACCTCGCTGTTGTCTTCGCTGAGCCCATTCAGGGTGAAGGTGGATTCATCGTTCCTGCAGATGGTTACCTTCCCGCAATCCAGGAATGGTGCACCAAGAACAACGTCGTCTTCGTAGCCGACGAAGTTCAGGCAGGTATGGCTCGTACTGGCGCGTACTTTGCCTCTGAAGGTTTTGGTTTCGTTCCTGACCTCGTCACCATCGCCAAGGGCGTCGGTGGCGGTATGCCTATCGCTGCCGTAACCGGTCGCGCCGAGATCATGGATGCATCTCACCCCGGTGGCCTCGGTGGCACCTTCGGTGGTAACCCTGTTTCTTGCGCAGCAGCAATTGCAATCTTCAGCGAAATCGAGAAGGACAACCTGCTCGACGAAGCCAAGCGCGTAGAGAAGACCCTCGGTGGTGGCCTCAAGAAGCTGCAGGAGAAGTACCCCATCATTGGCGAGGTCCGCGGAAAGGGCGCCATGCTCGCCATCGAGCTTGTCCACCCCGGAACCAAGGACCCCTACCCCGAAGCAATCACCAAGATCGTGGCCTTCGGCGCTCAGCACGGTCTGCTCCTGCTCTCTGCTGGAACATACGGAAACGTTCTGCGCTTCCTGCCTTCAGTCAAGACCAGCGACGCACTTCTCGAAGACGCCCTCGGCGTTCTCGACGAAGCCCTCGCTTCTCTCTAAAACAACTAGATTTGAGGGGTCGCTGCGGGAACGCAGTGGCCCCTCTTTTCTTCGCAACAAAGGAATGATCATGGCTGGGACAGGAACAGTAGACACCTCTGAAGAACTTGCCGTACTCGTGCGCAATGACTTCATTGAGTCGCGCCATGCAGGAAGTGTTGTTGTCGTAGACCCTGCTGGCAAGGTCTTGTTCAGTAAGGGTGACCCCAACGCATTGGTGTTCCCTCGTTCTGCCATGAAACTCTTCCAAGCCATGGGCATTTTCTCGACAGGCCTTGAGCTCTCCCCCGAATTCACTGCCCTGGCAACCTCCAGTCACACTGGTTCGGCCGCACACGTTGAGCTGGTCAAAGAACTTCTGGCAACGGGCGGCTTCACCGAGACAGATCTCAAGTGCGCCACAGAGTGGCCCGTCAACAAGGACATGCTCAAGCAGGTTTACAAAGCAGATGGTGGCGCTCTGCCCATCTATCACTGCTGCTCAGGCAAGCACGCAGCAATGTTGCTGGCGTGCACGCACGAAGGCTGGCCAACCGAGAACTACCTGGACCGCGACCACCCACTGCAGGTTCGCATCCTCGAAGCAGTCGAATACCTCACGGGGGAAACAATCACCTCAACTGCTGTTGATGGTTGTGGTGCACCTGTTCACGCTATGCCGCTGGTGGCACTGGCATCAGGCGTGGCCAAGATGCACGCTGCTGATGACTCCACACCGCTGGGTATCAAGAATTCAGCAGAAAAGCTTTTTGAATCCATGCTCGCCCACCCTTGGATTGTGGGAGATCACGGTGAACCCGATGTGATCATCATGGAAGAACTCGGCTTTACTGCGAAATCTGGTTATGAAGGCGTCTTCATCGTCTCCACCCCAGATGGAACAACCGTGGCGACAAAGATTCTGGATGGCAACCTCCGGGTTGCACCTATTGTTGCCCTGCAAGCATTGGTTCGCGCTGGCGCACTCGAGCAGAGCAAGCTGGATGCCCTCATCCCTCGCTTACACACCGATGTTTATGGTGGCGGGAAAGTAGTGGGACAGCTTCACACGACGTTGTAGTCGGTGAAGAGTTAGGCAGTAAGACCCAACTCATCCATGCGTCGTGAGTGTGCAGCAATGAGGTCGGTGAAGACGGGCTCGATGCGCTGTTCATCATCGTCACGGTTGCCAGACATGTGCAAAGCAGAACGAGCAACAAGCTGAGTGTCACCAACAAGGCGACGTCCCCACACTGCCAAGCGGGAAGACAGGGTGGGATCTTCCTCAATACCCGTCTTGAGCAAAGCCACGATTACTTCAGCAGAGCGATCTGTTTCCAGAAGAATCTCTACGCGGCCAGCAAGTGCCTTAGGAAGACCTGGAACCAGTCGCACAAAGAAATCGTCCAGGAAACCAGCGGTCAGATAGACGCCCAGAAGCATTTCATACCAGTCACGGCCACCGGTGAGCTGTTCAAACTTGTCAATGGCAGGAGCGAAGGGCTCCATCGCTTCTGCGGGGTCGACCTTCTTCTTGCGAAGTTCAGCAACCAGCCCGTGGTGCTTGGCCAACACTTCTCCCGCTGCAGCACTCAAGCCCTCTTTAGCTTCAAGAGTGGGAGCTGCTGTGACCGCACGGGTCAAGGACTCAAAGACAGCAAGTTCGAAGTAAGCAACCTGGGCAAGGAAGGGAACGACATCGGGGGTCATATCCTTCAGATCGACCTTGTCTTCGCGTTCTACCTTCTCTTGACGTGGCTTCAGGGTAGGGGCAACGACTCTGCGCTTACGCATGCCAAACCAAGAAAAGACCACGCATCAAGCCTATGCCTAAACGGGCATACGAGCGAGGCGAGATAGGCTTGATACGTCGCTACCGGCATCGGATCGGTAGCCCTACGCCTGTGTGACGAATAAAAAGGCGTAGAACCTTTTTATAACGACAGGCACTTTGTGACTTTTGCAGATTTAAATATCGACGCGGACATTGTTGAAGCGTTGGCTTCTAAGGGAATTCTTGAGCCCTTCCCCATTCAAGAGCAGACCATCCCCCTCGCTTTGGGCGGTCAGGACATCATTGGCCAGGCAAAGACTGGTACCGGTAAAACCTTCGGTTTCGGCCTACCCATCATCCAGCGCCTGGGAACCAACCCCGGCCCCGGCGTGAAGGTGCTTGTTGTTGTGCCCACCCGTGAACTCTGTGTTCAGGTTGCAGAAGACATGGAACTAGCCACCTCCAACCGTGAGACCAAGGTTGTTTCTATCTACGGTGGAAAGTCTTACGAAGGCCAGGTTGAACAGCTCAAGGCTGGCGCCCAGATTGTGGTCGGAACCCCCGGTCGTTTGCTTGACCTGGCCAACCAGCGTTTACTCTCCCTTGCCGAGATCGAAGAAATCGTTCTCGATGAGGCAGACAAGATGCTTGACCTCGGCTTCTTGGCTGACATCGAGAAGATCTTCTCGCAGACTCCTCCCAAGCGTCACACCATGCTGTTCTCCGCAACCATGCCTGGCCCCATCGTGGCTTTGGCTCGTCGTTTCATGAACAACCCCATTCACATTCGTGCCACCGATCCTGATGAGGGTCTGACTCAGGCCAACATCAAGCACTTGGTCTACCGCGCACACAACATGGACAAGGACGAGGTGATTGCTCGTATCCTTCAGGCTGAGGGACGCGGCAAAACCGTCATCTTTACGCGCACCAAGCGTGCTGCGTCACGTCTGGTTGAAGAACTCACCGACCGCGGCTTTCCCGCTGTTGCCGTGCACGGTGACCTCAACCAGGAGCAGCGTGAACGTGGCATGGCCCAGTTCAAGTCCGGCAAGAAGGAAATCCTCATTGCTACGGATGTTGCTGCTCGAGGTATTGACGTTGATGACGTGTCCCACGTAATCAACCACACCATTCCTGACGAAGACCAGACTTACCTTCACCGC
>NZ_CAKZII010000093.1 GCF_936931525.1 uncultured Aurantimicrobium sp. | reverse complement strand
AGCAACGGTGTCCTCAACGCAGGTCGTCGCCAGTGGCCAGTGGCATACTCCTTCGAGCCTGACCCAGACTTCAGCTAATTTCGCTTTACCCGTTATTCACTTCGGGCAACAACAACTGTCTGGATTCAGTAGTTAGTGTTTAACTCATGAGAGTTTCCGTTATTGGTTGTGGCTATCTTGGAGCTGTCCATGCCGCTGCGATGGCAGATCTCGGACATGAGGTAGTCGCAGTTGACGTGGACTCAGACAAAGTTGCTGCGCTGAATGCAGGAAACCCTCCGTTCTTTGAACCCGGCTTACCTGAGATTCTCAATTCATCTCTCGCATCTGGGCGCCTCAAGTTCACCACCGATGTCTCAGAAGTCGCCGGTTCCACACTGCACTTCATCGCCGTAGGAACCCCTCAGAGCGACGACAGCGGCGCTGCTGACATTCGCTTTGTGGATGCTGCAATTGATGCTCTATTGCCACACCTCAGCCCTGCTGACGTCGTTGTGGGAAAGAGTACGGTTCCCGTCGGAACAGCACAGCGTCTGGCAGAGAAACTCTTATCTGCTGGTTCCTCAGCAACACTGGTGTGGAACCCCGAGTTTTTACGTGAAGGCTTTGCTGTCAAGGACACCCTGTCTCCTGACCGACTTGTCTTCGGTATTGCCGAAGGCGCCGGTCAGAAGGAAGCTGTTGCTGCCCTGCGTGAGGTTTATGCGTCTGCGATTGAAGCAGGCACGCCCGTTGTGGAGACTGACCTCGCCACAGCAGAACTGGTCAAGACTGCAGCAAACGCTTTCCTGGCAACCAAAATCAGCTTCATCAACGCGATGAGCGAGATTGCCGAAGCAACTGGGGCCAACGTGACCGAGCTGGCAGATGCCATTGGTTATGACACTCGCATTGGCCGTCGTTTCTTGAACGCCGGAGTGGGCTTTGGAGGCGGATGTCTCCCTAAGGACATCCGAGCTTTTTCTGCTCGAGCTGAAGAATTAGGTCTGGCTTCCTCAGTGTCATTTTTAGGCGAAGTCGATGCCATCAACCTT
>NZ_CAKZII010000092.1 GCF_936931525.1 uncultured Aurantimicrobium sp. | reverse complement strand
GGAACCGTGGGCGACCTGCGCCGCGACCCCTTCGCCATGCTTCCCTTCTGTGGCTACAACATGGCTGACTACTGGGGTCACTGGCTCGAGATTGGTAAGACTCTCGGCGACAAGGCTCCTGCCATCTTCCAGGTCAACTGGTTCCGCAAGGATGCAGACGGCTCATTCCTGTGGCCTGGCTTCGGTGAGAACTCCCGTGTTCTCGAGTGGATTGCTCGCCGCGTAGATGGCGACGTTGCTACCGAGAACGCTCCCATGGGTCGCGTTCCTGCCGCTGGCACTTTCAACCTCGAAGGTCTCGATGTCACAGACGAGGCAATGGAGAAGCTTTTCCACGTAGACCGCAACATGTGGACTGCAGAGTGCGACCTCACTGAGGAGTACTTCGACAAGTTTGGTGACCGCGTTCCAATGGCGCTTACCAATGAACTGGCTCAGCTACGAGGACGTCTCACCACGTAGAACAACTGAGCCAATACCGACAATTTATTGTCGGACGAGTGAACCGGGCCTGTGTCTCTCAGTCTCGGTGAGAGGATGGGGCTGTACATCTGGAGGGAAACTGATGACCAGCCCCATCTTCTCCTCACTTCCTGAGGACCAACAACCTGCCACCAAGCTCGACGAGCTCGTCATGGTGATGGCAAAACTTCGTGCCCCCGGCGGATGCCCCTGGGATGCCGAGCAGACTCACGAGTCGCTGATCAAGTACTTGGTTGAAGAAACCTATGAGCTCATCGATGCCATTGAGTCAGGTGACCGCGACGAGATGATCGAAGAGCTCGGGGATGTGCTCTATCAAGTCATCTTCCACGCCGACCTCGCTTCGAACACCCCTGGTGAAGAATTCGACATCCAAGATGTCGCCGCTCACATGACCGCCAAGATGGTGGGCCGTCACCCGCACGTCTTTGGCGAAAAGAAACTCGAAACCGCTGATGACGTCATGGCTGTGTGGGATGACCTCAAGAAGCAAGAAAAGCCCGGCAGAACCTCCACCCTGGACGGTATTCCTCAGTCCATGCCTGCCCTCGCGCTCGCCGAGAAACTTCTGGGCAAGGCAGAGAAGGTGGGCTTGGAGAAGCAACACCTTCCTGACCCACCCATCTGGGCAGATGAGGATGAGGTGGGCAGCATTCTGCTGAGCATCGTCTCTTCAGCACGTGAACAAGGCATCGATGCTGAGAAAGCACTGCGTGTGCGGCTGCGTGAACTGCAGGAAGACATTCGAGAAGCAGAGAAATAAGCTTTTTCTGATGAATGTTAGCCTGAGTACATGACACCACTGATGCTTTTGCCTGTGCAAAAAAAATGGTGGCGTTCAGTCATGACGGCACTGCTTTCTATGACATTTATTGTGCTCGGCACTGTATCTGCGACGGCAAGTCCAACTGCCCAGGTCATTGCAAATATTGATTATCCAATTGGAATTGTGCAGGATTCGTCTGGAAATATTTTTATTGCGGATAACAACCGGGGTGAACTGGCCGTGGTCCCTACTTCAACCGGAACTCTTTTCGGTGTTCAAGTAGTTGCAGGCCAGAAATCGGTGCTTTCGTCAGTGGCCGGAATCTATGGCTTGGCGATAGATACTCTCAGCGGATCACTCGTGATGACCGCTCAGGCAGGGGCGCTTAAGGCACTAAGTCCGACCTCAGTTACAGTTTTTGGGGTAGCGGTCCCTGCGAATACTCTCACCACTGTCACTTCATCGTTTGTTGACAGAGGAATTGATTTTGATTCTGCGGGTAACTTATATGGGGCTTCCAGTTCAGGCCTATTCGTGTTGCCTGTGGTTACCGGCACTCTTCACGGACAACTCGTAACCGCAAATACACCAGTCGCTGTCTCCGCGGGTTCTGCTTTTACCTCTGACTTTCTAGCTGATGTGGCTCTGGACACAAACGATGCGCTGTATCTCAGCGTCATGTTCGGCGCAACAGGGGTGTATGCGATGCCCGTCACAACACGTACGATTTTCGGTGTGCTTGCACCGGCAGACACTTTCACTCGGGTTGTTGCTGGAGCTGACGTTCAAAACCCGTGCGGAATTGATCTGGACGATCACGGAGTGCTTTACATCGGAAGTTGGGGCTCCGGCAACGTTAATGTAAGTTCAAACTCTTCAGTCACACTTTTTGAACAACCAATTCCAGCGAATGTGTCAACACAACTTACTTCGCTCAACGGTTTCGGGAATCAAGGCGTCAGCGTCAATATCGATAGTTCGCGTGTCATTTCAGGAGCTAACCCCAACACGTATGCATTAGTTGGTACATCCCCTTACGTTGTCCCAACGCCAACGCCAACGCCCACCGGCTCAGCTGTTGTGCCAAATCAGTTGGTAGCGACAGGGTCTACTTCCTCACTCCCCGCTCTGCTCGGAATCATTATGCTCACGGCTGGGCTCTCTTTCTTGGGAATTCGTAAGTTTCAGCACAGAGACATGAAACGATAGTCATATGGCTCGTGACGTATCTCCTCCCCGTGGCATGCGGGATTTCCTGCCTGCCGACAAGGCAAAGCGCGAACGCGCTTTACGCGTTATCCGGGATGTTTACTCCAGCCACGGTTTCGAAGAGATCGAGACACCTGTTGTTGAAGACTTTGAGCGCCTGCACTCCGGCCTCGGCGGCGACAACGAGAAGCTAGCTTTCAGCGTGCTCAAGCGTGGTCTCGACAAGGAAGCTCTTGAAGCAGCAGCCCACTCAGGCGATGCTCACGATTTGGCAGACCTCGGTCTGCGCTTTGATTTGACGGTGCCTCTGGCACGTTTTTATGCCACCCACCGCGCGGAGCTGCCTTCGGTATTCCGTGCGATTCAGATTGCACCTGTGTGGCGCGCTGAGCGTCCGCAGAAGGGTCGCTACCGCCAGTTCGTGCAGTGCGACATCGACATTATTGGTGAAGCAGGTCAGCTCGCCGAGGTTGAGCTCATCACCGCTACCTCTGCTGTTCTCTCCACCCTGGGTCTAGATGGCTGCACCATCCGCATCAATGACCGCCGCATCCTTGCGGGCATCCTGGACTACTGCGGTTTCGCAGCAGAGCGTTTTGGTTCCGCACTGATCTCGATCGACAAGCTCGACAAGATCGGCACCGAAGGCGTCGTCAAGGAATTGTCAGAGACGGGCCCCGATGCGGCCGCCGTCCTGGGCGGACTGCTGGAGCGCATCGAACCACACTTGGCATCCGGTGGCGTTCCGATGACCACCGCAGACATTCTCTCCGTCCTGCCCGACGGCATCGATTCCGATGCCGTGGCAGATTTGGAAACTTTGGCCAAGGCCCTGACGGAACTTCCTTCCGGTGTCGAGGTTCGCTTTGACCCCACTTTGGTGCGCGGCATGGGTTACTACACCGGCACCATCTTTGAGATTGCTCACCCCGAGTCAGGTTCTTCTGTTGGTGGCGGTGGGCGCTATGACGGCATGATTGGTCGCTTCTTAGGCCAGGACGTTCCTGCTGCAGGCTTCTCTATTGGTTTCGAGCGCATTGTTGACCTCATCGAGGTCGACGACGCTGCGGCGTCAGACAGCGTCGTGCTGGTGCATGATGCTGTTCTGGATAGTGCGGATCTCAGCTTGTCCACTCTGATTGCAATCAAGAGCGAACTCATTGCTTCCGGTAAGCGCGTGCGTCTGGAAAAGCGCGCCAAGAACCTCACACCTGTGCTCGATCGAGCTCGTGAAGCCGGATTTGGCTCATTTGCCTTTGTTTCTGCTGAGACTGCGAGCGCCAAGGACTTGGTCTTCAAGGACCTCGCCTAGAATTACTAGTAATTCCCTCCCCTTTTCTTTACAAAAAACACATCACACAAGGAGATACTGTGGCCCTCATTGACGCCATTGGCGCACGCGAAATTCTCGACTCTCGCGGTAACCCCACCGTTGAAGTAGAGGTTCTGCTCGAAGATGGCGTGCTTGCCCGCGCTGCAGTTCCATCCGGTGCATCCACCGGTGCATTCGAAGCATACGAACTTCGCGACGAAGACAAGAACCGTTACCTCGGTAAGGGTGTTCAGAAGGCTGTTGACGCAGTCATCGACGAAATCGGCCCTGCACTCGAAGGCTTCGACGCAACCGACCAGCGCCTCATCGACGGTGCCATGATCGAACTCGACGGCACTGAGAACAAGAAGCGCCTGGGCGCTAACGCCATCCTGGGTGTTTCTCTCGCTGTTGCCAAGGCTGCTGCAGACTCTGCAGACCTTGCTCTGTTCCGTTACGTTGGTGGCCCCAACGCTCACACTCTTCCGGTTCCCCTGATGAACATCATCAACGGTGGTGCCCACGCTGACACTGGTGTGGACATCCAGGAGTTCATGGCTGTTCCTCACGGTGCAGAGAGCTTCTCTGAGGCACTGCGCTGGGGTGTGGAAATTTACCACTCGCTCAAGTCTCTGCTGAAGAAGAACGGCATGGCTACCGGTCTGGGTGACGAGGGTGGATTCGCTCCTGACCTCCCCAACAACCGTGGTGCACTCGAATTCATCATGGGTGCTATCGAGCAGGCTGGCTTCAAGCCAGGCAAGGACATTGGTCTTGCACTCGACGTTGCTTCCTCTGAGTTCTACAAGGACGGTTCGTACCACTTCGAGGGCCAGAAGCGCACCTCTGAAGAAATGACTGCCTACTACGCAGAACTCGTTCGCGACTTCCCACTGGTCTCCATCGAGGACCCACTGGACGAAGACGACTGGACCGGTTGGACTCACATCACCGCTGAGCTCGGCGACAAGCTTCAGCTCGTGGGAGACGACCTCTACGTAACTAACCCTGTTCGTCTGCAGAAGGGTATCGACCTCAAGGCCGGTAACTCGATCCTGGTCAAGGTGAACCAGATTGGTACCCTCACCGAGACTCTCGATGCAGTTTCCCTCGCACAGCGTCACGGCATGAAGGCCATCCTTTCTCACCGTTCCGGTGAGACCGAGGACACCACCATTGCTGACCTCGCTGTGGCAACCGACTGTGGTCAGATCAAGACCGGTGCTCCTGCACGTAGCGACCGTGTTGCGAAGTACAACCAGCTTCTGCGTATTGAAGAAGAACTGGGTGAAGCAGCTGTCTACGCAGGCAGCAGCGCTTTCCCTCGCTTCACCGCCTAAGGCACTAACGGCCCTTCATGGCTCAGAAAAACGTTCGCGTTCGTAAGGTTCCGGTGGCATTAGTCACCGGAACCACGAAGGCGGGCGTCTGGCTCGGCAGCATTCGTCTGTCGGGCTTTTCTATCTTGATCATGAGTCTCACCCTGCTGGGTGTGCTTGTGCTCGCCCCTCAGCTCAAGATCTTGATTGAGCAGCGTCAGGTTATTGCCGACCTCCAGGCAGAAGCAGACCTGCGCCAAACCCAGATCACGGATCTGGAGAAGCAGCGTGCTCGCTGGGATGACCCAGCCTATGTTCGCGCCCAAGCCCGTGACCGTTTGTATTACGTCATGCCAGGTGAGATTAGCTACTTGGTTATCAACGACGCCACCATCGATGACCTCAAGCGTGAGAAAGCCACAGCTTCCTTGCAGGACACCAGCACAGACTGGGTCTCTGGCTTGCTCAAATCTTTCCTCATTGCCGGTTTGGGAACGCCCACACCTGAGCAAGTGCAGCCCACCCCCTAAGAAAGTTCTCTATGCGCCCGCCATTTGACCCCGCTACCGACGACGACATTCGCATTGTGTCGGCGCAGCTTGGTCGACCCGCGCGCGACGTTATTGGTATTCCTGCCCGCTGTGTCTGTGGTGCTCCGACAGTGGTCGCGACCGCGCCCAGGTTGTCGGATGGAACTCCGTTCCCCACTTTCTATTACTTGACTCACCCGGCAGCCACCATTGCCATGTCGGACTTGGAAGCAACCCAGGTGATGGCTGAGTTCACAGATATCTTGAACGCCGACGAAGACATGCAGAAGCAGTACCTCGTTGCTCATGAGCAGTTCATTGCCGACCGTGAATCCGTAGCTGTCGTTCCTGAGCTGGATGGCATTTCTGCCGGTGGCATGCCGGTGCGTGTGAAGTGCCTTCACGCTCTCGCCGGCCACTCCTTGGCAGCTGGTCCTGGCGTGAACCCCATCGGTGACTTGGCGTTGGCGCGTTCATCGTGGTCACCTGAGGTGTGTCAGTGCATCGACTACGACGCGGCTTAGCCTCACTTTCCGTTCTTGCCGTCACCTTGTTGGCGGTCTTCTCGGCAACCCCTGCACGCGCTGACTACATTCGCGATCTTGAATACTGGCTCGGGGATTACAACTTCTATCAAGCCTGGGATGTGACCCAAGGCGACGGTGTTCTGGTCTCTGTTATTGACTCTGGAATTGGCTACGCCCCCGATATCAATGCTGCTGTTGTGGGCGGGGCAGACTTTTCGGGGATTGGTTCTCCCGATGGCCGCACCCCGGTGGGGGAGTCTCCTGATCACGGCACGCTCGTCGCGTCTGTTCTTGCTGGCCGTGGCACCGGTGGCAACAACGGCGTGATTGGAACTGCGCCACAGGCGCAATTGCTGTCAGCTTCAGTGGCCTTCGGTGTTGAAACCGAGATCCCTTCAGATGAGCAAATTGCCAACGCCATTATCTGGTCTGTGGATCAGGGCGCGAAAGTGATCAATATGTCACTGACCCGCAACAGCTTGGAATGGCCCACCAGCTGGGATGAAGCCTTTATGTATGCCTTTGACCACGATGTGGTCATTGTGGCGGCAGCCGGTAACCGTGGCACCGGAACGAACGAAGTCGGTGCTCCGGCCACTATTCCGGGTGTGCTCACCGTTGCTGGCCTCGACGTCAATGGTGAAGCCAGCTATGACGCATCCAGTCAAGGAATCACCATTGGTGTCTCTGCTCCCAGTGAAGCACTCGTGGGCGTTGCTCCGGGTGGCGCCTATATGAAGTGGTCAGGCTCGAGTGGTGCGACGCCGATTGTGGCAGGTCTGGTGGCACTTGTTCGTGCCTCGCACCCAGAGCTAGATGCCAACAATGTGATCAACCGCATCATCTCCACGGCAACCCCGGTTGGTGACGTCCCCAGCCCCATTTATGGCTACGGCAAGATCAACGCGTATGCCGCTGTCACGGCGGAAGTTCCTCTCGTGAAGGTGAACCCATTGGGCACTCTGGCCGAGTGGATCAAGCTGTACCGCCGTGGAAGTTCGACCAACACTGCAGAACCCTGGGACACTTCGGCACCCACCCCAGCGCCCCTACCTTTCGATAGCGGGAATATTCCGGGACTTCCAACCCTGTATCAGCTGACCACGGTGGGTGTTCCGTTACTGTTTTTCGCTGGATTCGGTACGATTGTAGTTATCGGGTACATCGTTGTTGCTCGAAGACTTCGTCCTGTTGTTCCGCGTGAAAGTTCCCTCCACGAAACAGACGAGACGCCCTAACCCCACTTTGTCTAGCTGGAGACGTATTACTGTGCCCAAGATTCTTATTGTCGGTGCTGGTTACGCAGGTTTTTATACCGCGTGGAAGCTCGAAAAACTGCTCCGTAACGGAGAAGCAGAGGTCACCATTGTTGACCCACTGCCCTACATGACCTACCAGCCATTCCTGCCTGAAATTGCAGCTGGCTCCATCGAGGCACGTCACGCTGTTGTCGGTCACCGCTCACACCTCAAGAAGACCCGCATCATTTCGGGCAAGGTTGCTGGCATTGACCACAAGAAGAAGACCGCAACCATCGTTCCCAACGCGGGCAAGCAATTTGCAGAACAGTATGACCAGGTCATCTTCACTGCTGGTGCTGTTTCTCGCACCTTCCCCATCCCTGGCATTGCAGACAATGCAATCGGTCTGAAGACCATCGAAGAAGCAGTTGCGATCCGCGACCGCATCCTCACCAACTTCGACAAGGCAGCTCAGCTTCCTGCAGGTCCTGAGCGTGACCGTCTGCTCACCGTCACCGTCGTGGGTGGTGGCTTCGCAGGTATTGAAGTTTTCGCCGAGCTTCGCTCACTGGCCTCTGACCTGATCAAGGACTACCCAGAGCTCACCTTCGATGACACTCACTTCCACCTCATCGAGGCAATGGGTCGCATCATGCCTGAGGTTTCCCTCGAAACCAGCCACTGGGTTCTCAAGAACCTTGCTGAGCGTGGTGCTCAGGTTCACCTCGACACTCAGCTCCAGTCGGCAGAGAACGGTGTCATCCAGCTCTCCACCGGTGAAAGCTTCGAGTCTGACCTCATCATCTGGACTGCAGGTGTCATGGCTAACCCCATGCTCCGCGCAACCGACTTCCCCCTCGACGAGCGTGGCCGTCTGCGCGTTCGTGCAGACCTGCGCGTTGAGGGCGACAACGGAGTTATCGAAGGCGCCTGGGGCGCTGGAGACGCAACCGCATGCCCCGACCTTTCAGGTGGCGGCGTAGGCGGTTACTGCGTTCCTAACGCTCAGCACGCTGTTCGTCAGGGCAAGCTCATGGCTCGCAACATCGTTGCAGTCCTGCGCGGCGAAGGCCCCACTGACTACTTCCACAAGAACCTCGGTGCTGTTGCAGGCCTCGGCCTCAACATCGGTGTGTTCCAGTCCGGCAAGATTGCCCTCAAGGGTTACATCGCCTGGCTCGCACACCGTGGCTACCACGGTCTGGCTATGCCTTCCTTCGAGCGCAAGTTCCGCGTCGTGGGTGGCTGGTGGAACAACTTCTGGCTTGGCCGCGACATCGTCTCCCTCGAAGCTCGTGAGCACCCTCGCGCAGCATTCGAAGAGTTCGCTTCACGTCCAGCACCTGCAGCAGCTCCTGCCAAGGCAGCAGCTAAGCCTGCAGCAAAGAAGGCTCCTGCAAAGAAGCCAGCGGCTAAGAAGTAAAACTTCCAAAACAAAAGGGAGGCTGTCATGGCCTCCCTTTTGCTTTGCTAGCCTGAGAAGGTACGCCCCCATAGCCCAATCGGCAGAGGCAATCGACTTAAAATCGATCCAGTGTGGGTTCGAGTCCCACTGGGGGTACCAATTACTCGTGAACGAGTGAACGATGAAGTCTGGTTCACGTCCACGAAATGCTGACAGGGCTGAGTTCCTGGCCCACGCTGTATTGCTGTCCCATCAAAGCTTGTCCTGCGGGAGCTAGCGCGACATCAGCTGTGAGCTGAGGCGCAGGTGACGTCACGTTAATCGTTGCGAAGGTACCGAAGCTGTCAGCGCCAAAAACACTTTTGGTGAGGGTCTCTAGTTCCCCAGTCGTGCCATTGAGTGTGATGCGAGGGTCATGAATCTCCACGCGCATGCCGCCCCAATGCCCGGTAATGATGACCGAGCCGCGGAACTGCAAAGTGCCCTGTTGAGTTTCGTGTTCAAAGTCAGAGGCTTCAGTATCGAGCGGAAACAAGAATTCGTTTCCTTCGCGCGAAGCGCCAGAAGTGGTTTCAAAAACGCCATCTTCTAATCGCTCGATATAGGCAATCAAACTTTCTTTGATGCCCCAGGTCAGCATTGTTGTCGTCATGATGATTCCATCATTCCAGTGAATGTTGGATTTGGTTGCTTCATTCCCGTCGGGTTAGGCCTGACTAAACCAACGCATCTCATAGGGGGCGAGGGGAACCCCAGTTCCAATGTCGAAAGTGTGACCCGTGAGGTGGTCGGTCACCTTGGTGGTGAGAGTTCCGAGTTCTGATGCAGATAGCCACCTTGGACTGTCTGAAAGGTTATAGACCTGCACAATATCTCCTGCAGGGTGAACGCGATCGAAGATGACCACTCCTTGACCCGTGCCCTTGCGGACCTTCGTGGCAACGCTGGCATGAAGGGAAGGCAACGTCTTCCTTACTTCGATGACGTGCTTCATGCGGTTATAAATCATGCCCGCAGCCTTGTCGTTGAGCTCACCAGAAGCTGCTGCGTCAGCGACTTTCCAATTCATCTTGGGTCGGTGTAACCAGCGGTTATCTTCGGCCTTTGTTTCGTCCTTGAGATAGCTGTGGTCGTTGAGTAGACCAATCTCATCGCCCATGTAGAGCAGAGGGATTCCGCCGAAACCAAAGACCATTGTGTAGGCGCAGAGGTAGCGTTCAATGGCGAGAGCAAGCTGTTTGTCGTCTTTGAGCTTGAGGGCCTTCTCAATACCCGCCAAGCTGGCGCCGGTACCTGAGGTTCTGCGCTCACCACTGACGGGGTCGGGCATAAAGGCTTCACCTGTGGCCAGGGAGCCATAGAAGCTGCCTTCGAAGTATTCAGCTAAGAACATGCGGTGGTCGTGACCATTCAGGCCCACTTCGTGGGCATCGGTGTCATCGATCGCCCAGCCAATGTCATCGTGGCAACGCAGGTAGACGCCCCACGCCGTGGTGCTGGGGAGCCCTGCAAAGCGGGACATGGTGTGAACCATGAGGGTGGCATCCTTGGCTGCGATAGCGGACCAAATCTGCACCATCAAGCTGTTGTGATACGCGAGGTCAGAAACCTTGCCGGCATGCTTGCCCTCACCGAAGTAAGCGCCAACCTGGGCGGGCCCCACGATCGCTTCAGCTTTGAAAATCATGGCAGGGGAGAAGATCTTGGTGAATGCGCGCAGTGCCTGGGTAATGACATGAACCTCGGGTTCACCCTGACAGATGGTTCCCATCCGCTTCCACATAAATGCAATGGCATCAAGGCGAATGCAGTCAACGCCGTGGTTAGCCAGGTTCGCAATAATGTCTGCGTAGTCGCAGAACACAGCAGGGTTCGACCAGTTCACATCCCATTGGTAGGAGTTGAAGGTGGTCCAGACCCAGCCCTTGAGGTCGTCATCCCAGGTGAAGTTACCAGGAGCAAAGTCAGGGAAGACTTCTAGCAAGCTCTTCTCGAACTGATCAGGAATGGTGCGGTCTGGATAGACATAGAAGTAATCGCGATAGGTGGCATCACCTGAGCGTGCTTTCTCTGCCCATTCGTGCTCGAGTGCAACGTGGTTGAGCACGAGATCGAGGGTTAGTGAAATGCCAGAGTCATGCAGCTTGTCTGCTGTGGAGCGCAGTTCCTTCATGGAACCTAAATCTTCGCGCAGTGAGCGATAGTCCATCACGGCATAGCCGCCGTCGTTCGCACCTGGCCGAGGCTTCAAGATGGGAAGCAGGTGCAGGTAGGTCACACCGAGGTTCTCTAAGTAGGGAATGCGCTTAGTGATGCCTTTGAGGTTCTTTGCAAAGAGGTCTGCATAGGCCACGTAGCCAATAGTTTCGGGGCTTTGGAACCAGTCTTGTGCCAGCACGCGCTCGCGGTCTCGTTGCTGTAAAGATTCATCTCGTTGCAGGTGCGCCGCAGCCATCACTTCGATGAGTTGAGGAAGAGCCGTCTCGATCGGGTAAATCTCAGCGAGTGCTTCCACGAGGTCCCCACCCCAGCGGTCAAAGCGGTCGAGTAAATCTTGAGCACCACGAGTACTGGTGCCTACAAGTCCTTGGAGCTGCACTCGAGCAGCCTCGACAAGGTCGGGAATGTGTTGCATAAGGGAGGGACTCCATTGTCTCTAACCTGTCCGTCTCTTAACAGGTTGAGAAAAGTGTATTCCCGTGGGGTACAAGACGGAAACTTCTCCGCCGATTTATGCCTGAATATGCGTTAGGAGACAGGTGCAGGTGCCTTTCGAATGCGGAAGCTGATCCACGCTGCCACAGCACATAATGCCGCAGCTCCAAACCAAGCCAAGGTGTATTCACCGGTTTGGTCACGGATAACACCAGCAGCCAATGCGGCGATAGACGCACCAACCTGGTGTGCTGCATAGACCCAGCCGAAAACGATGGGACCTTTCTTTCCAAACACTTCATTACAAATGGCAATGGTGGGTGGAACGGTGGCAACCCAGTCCAGCCCATAAACCACGATGAAAATGATCAGGCTGGGCTGGATGGTTGCCGAGAGCAACACCGGCAGCAGAAGTAAAGAGATTCCTCGGCCGAAGTAGTAGATGCCTAACAGAATCCGTGGGTTCACTCGGTCAGTCAGCCAACCAGAAGCAACTGTTCCGACAATGTCGAAAATACCCACAGCTGCCAGTAGCCCAGCTGCTGTTGTCTCGGGCATCCCGTGATCGTGTGCTGAAGGAATGAAGTGCACGCCAATGAGCCCATTGGTTGTTGCCCCGCAGATAGCAAAGCCTGCAGCGAGTGCCCAGAAGGTGCGGGTCCTGGCTGCCTCGCGTAACACGGTGAGGGCATACTTTGCAGGGTTGCCGGTGGGAGGAGAAGCAGCTGTTTCCGCGGCTGCCTTCTCAGCTGCCTTTTCGCTCTCGCCGAAACGGCGAACACCCAGGTCGGCTGGTGAATTGCGCATAAACAGCAAGATCAGTGGCACGACGGCCAGGGCGGCACCTGCCATCACGAGCGAAGCCGCCCTCCAGCCGGTGGTGGTGACAAGTCCAGCCATCACAGGCAAAAAGGCCAACTGTCCTGTTGCGCTTCCTGCGGAGAGAATTCCTGAGACAAGTCCTCGTCGAGCAACGAACCAGGTGTTGGTGATTGTTGCCGCAAAAACCAGCGCCATAGATCCTGAGCCCAGGCCGATCAGAATTCCCCAGGTGAGAATCAATACGAAGGGAGTGGTGGCAAAGATACTGAGGGCACTACCTGCAGAGATGAGGAGAAGCGCCGCCGTAGTGACTTTCCTCAGACCAAAGCGGTTCATCAGTGCTGCAGCGAAGGGGGCGGTGAGCCCAAAAAGCAAAATGTTGATGGCGATAGCCAGAGAAATCGTGGCGCTACCCCAGCCAAATTCTTCTTCTAGGGGCACCATCATGACGCCGGGAGCAGAGCGGAAACCGGCAGCGCCCACCAGGGCTAGGAAGCCCACCGCGGCAACAATCCACGCTGGGTGAATCAGGCGCTTGCGCTGGGTAGACATTGCTCAAGCCTAGTAAGGAAAGGTTCCTGCAATCAGAGAAGATGTATTCACGATTCTCTCGGCAGACATCCAGCTTTCTCGTCGTAACATGGAGGCATGGATGTACTGCTCCCCGTACTTGGTCTCATTGTTGTTATCGCCGCCGTCGTAGGTATTTACCTGTGGTCGACATACAACGCGCTGGTTACCCTCAACGTTCGCGTTGACGAAGCGTGGAGTGACATTACCGTCCAGCTCAAGCGCCGTGCGGATCTCATTCCGAACCTGATTGAAACAGTTAAGGGATATGCCGCCCACGAAAAGGGCGTCTTTGAGGCTGTCACCAAGGCTCGTGCCGAGACTCTTTCTGCCAGCACCCCTGCTGCCGCAGCAGAGGCTGAAGGCCACATGCAATCTGCACTGAAGAGCATCTTTGCTGTGGCAGAGGCCTACCCTCAACTGCACGCCAGTGAAAACTTCCTCCAGCTCCAGGGTGAACTCGTCGACACCGAAGATAAGATCCAGGCTGCTCGCCGTTTCTATAACGGTGGCGTTCGTGAGTTCAACACCAAGATCCTCACCTTCCCCAACAACATGTGGGCAAACAAGTTGAAGTTCGACAAGCGCGACTTCTTCGATGTTGCGGACGCTGCAGCAATTGCTGAGCCTCCACGTATTCAGTTCTAATCAGAACCCTCGAGAGCTAGAGCTCTATGTATTCCGCTATTGCTGCGAATAAGCGCAACACCATCTTCATCATGTTGGTGTTCCTCATCATCATTGGTGGCTTGGGCTGGTTCGCTGCCTATATGTATGGCGATATCAATATCGCCATCTTCACGGTGGTCATCGCTGCTGCCTACGCCTGGTTCCAGTACTACCTTGCTGGGTCCCAGGCGCTCTCGATGGCGGGTGCCATCGAGATTCAGAAGGCAGACAACCCCAGGTTGTTCCGAATCGTGGAGAACCTCTGCATTGCCACAGGCACTCCCATGCCCAAGGTCTACATCATCAATGATCAAGCCCCCAACGCCTTTGCAACGGGACGCGATCCACAGCATGCCTCGGTTGCTGCCACCTCTGGACTTCTTGATCTGATGGATGACGCTGAGCTCGAAGGCATCATGGCTCACGAGCTCGGTCACGTGCGCAACTACGACATTCGCGTCTCCATGATTGTGTTTGGTTTAGTTGTCGCCGTCGGTTTCCTCGCAGACATGCTTGTGCGCATGTCCTTCTTTGCTGGAAATCGCCGAGACGACAACGGTGGTGGCGGAAACCCTGTGGTGATGATCTTTGGCCTGGTGGCCATGATCATTGCCCCTTTGGTTGCCACCATGGTTCAGCTCGCGATTTCCCGCCAGCGTGAATACCTTGCAGATGCCACGGGAGCACTCACCACTCGCCACCCTGAAGCCTTGGCTAGTGCCCTGCAGAAGTTGGGCGCCTATGGACGCCCCATGCAAAAGCAGAGCTCGAGCATGGCTCACATGTGGATTGCAGACCCCGAGAAGCCAGGCCTGGCAGAGCGCATGCTCTCGACCCACCCACCCATCGCGGAGCGCATTGAGCGTCTCCACGAAATGGGTGGAAAGTTCTAGTGCCCTAAGATTTGGTTATGACCTCGAAGCACGTCGCTGGCCCCACTCTGGAAGAGTTTGAGGCTGCCCGCGCCACCGTGGCCAAGGTGGCACAGTCCACCCCGATGGAAACTTCTCGTTACCTCAGCAGCGTTCTGGGTTCGGAAGTCTTCCTCAAGTGCGAAAACCTGCAGCGCACCGGAAGCTACAAGCTCCGTGGTGCTTACAACCGTCTTTCCCAGCTCACCGCCGAAGAGCGAGCAAAAGGTGTCATTGCCGCATCCGCAGGCAACCACGCTCAGGGTGTGGCTCTCGCTGCTCGAGAGCTCGGAATCAAGGCGACCATCTTTATGCCTCTGGGTGTTGCTCTTCCCAAGCTCGAAGCAACTCGTGAATACGGTGCTGAGGTAGTTCTCACTGGAAACATCTTCAACGAGTCGCTCAAAGCTGCCAAAGATTTCGCTGCCGAGTCTGGCGCCATCTTCATTGCTCCTTTCGATCACGAGCACGTGGTTGCTGGTCAAGGAACTCTCGGTCTTGAAATCCTGGACGAAGTTCCTGACGTGGACACCATCATTGTTCCTATCGGTGGCGGTGGCCTCATCTCTGGTGTTGCCTCTGCAGTGAAGCAGAAGGCTGCCAAATTGGGCCGCACCGTGCGCATCATTGGTGTGCAGGCAGAGAACGCTTCGGCCTATCCCGCATCGCTGGCTGCTGGTGAACCCGTCACTGTGGATGTTCATCCCACGATTTGTGACGGTATTGCCGTTGCGCGCCCGGGAACTCTGAACTTCGAGATCATCAAGGACACCGTTGATGAAGTCGTCACCGTCTCTGACGATGACACCGCACGTGCATTGGTCATGCTGCTCGAGCGAGCAAAGCTCGTCGTCGAGCCAGCAGGTGCTGTGGGCGTTGCCGCCATCATGGCCAAGAAGATTAAGAAATCTGGAAAGACCGTAGCCATCCTCTCCGGTGGAAACATTGACCCTCTACTGCTTCAGCGCATCGTGGGTCACGGTCTTGCTGCCTCTGAGCGTTACCTCAAGCTCCGCGTCATGCTCCCTGACCGTCCCGGTCAGCTAGCTCGCACAGCAGAGATCGTCTCTGAGCAGAACGCCAACGTTGTTGAGGTACTTCACACTCGTCACGGACGCGGACTGCAGATCAGTGAAGTTGAGCTCGAACTCCACATCGAAACCCGTGGCAAGGAACACCGCAAGCAGGTCGTCAAGGCACTGCGCGATGAAGGTTTCAAGGTTCGCATTAGCGACGACATCTAAGTCTTAACGAACAACGCCTCCCCGTAGGGAGGCGTTGTTGTTTAAAGCTCAGTTAGCCGGTGAACGTGGCCACGTTGATAACCTCAACGGCAATGTCTTTGCCGTTAGGGGCAGTGAAGACAGTCTTCTCGCCGACCTTGAGGCCCAGGATGGCAGCACCCATGGGGCTGCTTTCGCTATAGACGGTGTAGTCGGTTCCGGCAGCAATCTCACGGTTACCGAGCAGGAACACAGATTCTTCGCCAGCAATGTTGGCGGTGATGACCGTTCCGGTCTCCACAATGCCGTGGCTCTCAGGAGCTTCGCCGACCTTGACGTCCTTGAGCAGTGCGGTCAGGGTGCGAATACGAGCTTCGATCTTTCCCTGCTCGTCCTTAGCAGCGTGGTAGCCACCGTTCTCCTTGAGGTCACCCTCTTCGCGGGCAGCTTCAATACGCTTGGCAATCTCTTCACGACCCTGAACGCTGAGGGTGTCGAGTTCTCCCTTGAGACGGTCATACGCCTCTTGGGTGAGCCATGTTTCTTTGATTTCTTCGCTAGCCATAGGTTTCAGCCTAGGTGAGCCAACAACGGTAAACCAAACCCGTGGTGGCGGGCTGGCTGGTGATGATGGTCTCTGAAATATCGCGGATGCGCTGCTCGGATGGTGGGTAGACAAAGACCTTCCACCCCACAATGGCAAAGGAAGTGTTCTGTGCTTGGATAGCGCAGGCCACTTCGTGGCCTGGCGTTGCCGTCAGCTCGAATTCCACGGTCACGCTCGTGTCCGTCAGGCTGTTGTAGCCGAGGTCTCTGGCTTCTGCTTTGGGGCCAAAGCCCATCGCGTCGGTACTGATGCCCCAGGCCATGACTGCAATGATGATCACTGCTGAGGTGATGATCACGCCGAGGTTGCGGCGGATGGGTCCCCGAGGAGTCGCTGGACGACCATAGCGGTCAGCGAGAGTGTTCTCGGTGCTCATGGGACTCCTTGTGCAAAGCGGGCTCACAGGTTTTCGGCGGTACGCTCTATATCAAGGCTATTGGCTAGAAACCCCTCGGAGGAACCGTGCTGTTTGCAGAAGAAACCATTGACCCACAGTTGGTCTCACCTGGTGCTGTTGGTTTCTTTGCCACCATCCTGGTTGCTGGCCTGACCTTGCTCTTGCTTCTGGACATGGTTCGCCGGATGCGCAAGGTCAACATGCGTGCAGACATTCAGTCCAAACTGGACGCTGAAGAAGCTGCCGAAGGTTCAGCCTCAGAGAAGTAGCGCAATGTCCAACCAGTTTGGGATGTATTCAGAGCAATACAGCAATGACTTCTCGAAAGAGCAGAACGAACAGTTCACAGCTGCTTTTGACGCCATTACACAGCAGTTTGTTGCTGGCATGAACGAAGGTTTGCCTGCGAGCGCTAATGCAGTCCAGGAAGCAGTGCGTCAGCACTACGAATTCACTTCCCAGTTCTGGAAGCCCACTCGCGAGGCCTACAAGAACTTGGCACTCAGTTACATCATGCCCTCGCCCTATCGGGATACCTATGAAGGTATTGCCGAAGGCCTAGGTAAGTATCACTACGACGCAATCGTCGTCTGGGCGGACAACAACCTCTAAGCGTTATAAGCGGGGTGCAGAGCAATCAGCAAGATTGCCGTCCAGTGGCACATAAATGCCACCACCGTGAGGGTGTGGAAAATCTCGTGGAAGCCGAAAACTCCAGGAATGGGGTTGGGCTTCTTCATGCCATAGATCACAGCACCTGCGGTGTACGCAAGACCACCCAGGATGACGAGCACCATCATGGCCACGTTGGCTTGGAAGAGGTCAACCACGTACATCATGGCGGCCCAGCCAAGCAGGATGTACAGAGCAACGTAGAGCCAACGTGGTGCGTGCACCCAGAACACCCGGAACAAGATTCCTAGAGTCGCACCAATCCAGACCATGACCAGCAGCAGCACGCCCTTGCTGGGTGGCAGCGCCAGTACCGCCAGAGGCGTATATGTACCGGCAATAAGCAAGAAGATGTTCGCGTGGTCAAAGCGCTTGAGCATGACCTTGGCCTTGGGGCTCCAATTGAAGCGGTGATAGAGCGCAGAGATCCCAAACAGCAAGAGCGAAGTGGTCATGAAGACTGCGGAGCTCCACTTTGCTGCGGGGCCATCAGCCAGCACAATCAGGACAATTCCCGCAGCTATAGCCAGGGGGAAGGTACCGGTGTGAATCCAGCCACGCCAGGTGGGCTTCACCTCAACGTGGGGGTAGGACTCAGCATCTTCGATTAGCGGCAAGCTCATGTTTTTCAGCCTACGCCTGTTGATTGTGACGAAGCTGGGCGTAGCCCCTGATGTTGAGGCTGTTGTTTCGGTAAAGTCGGGGACGTGATGTCGCGCGCAAATAAGACAGGTCTGCTCTACGGCCTGTACCAAAAGCGTCTGCGTCGGGGGCTCAACAAAGACAATCTTCCGCACCACATTGGAATGATTGTTGACGGCAACCGACGGTGGGCCAGGGAGCGGTTCTTAGAGAACCCTTCGCACGGTCACCGTGCGGGTGCCCAGAAGGTTCCCGAGTTCCTGGTGTGGTGTGACGAAATCGGCATTGGCATGGTCACGCTGTATCTTCTCTCCACAGATAACCTCACCGGTCGTGACCAGGGAGAGCTCGGAGAGCTCTACGGCATCATTGGCGAACTGGCAGAAGGCCTCTCGCATTTCCGCAACTGGAAAATCAACCACGTGGGTAAGGACGATGTCCTTCCGAAGGATCTTCTTGCGACACTTCTCGAGGCAGAAGATCGCACCAAGAACAACACTGGCCTGCACGTGAACCTGGCTATTGGTTACGGCGGCCGTGCCGAGATCGCTGACGCGGTGCGTAGCATCATCTCCGAACACCAAGGTCATGGCGGCAGCCTGGACCAGCTTGCAGACAAGCTCACCCCTGAACTCATCAGCGATCACCTCTACACCGGCGGACTGCCAGACCCTGACCTTGTGATTCGCACCTCCGGGGAACAGCGCCTGTCTGACTTCATGTTGTGGCAAAGCGCGCACTCTGAGTTCTACTTTGTGGAAGCGCTCTACCCCGACCTTCGAGAGGTGGATTTCCTTCGCGCGATGCGTGACTACTCACGTCGTGAACGTCGCTTCGGCGGCTAGAAACCTCATCGAGACCGACCGAACATTTCGTGCCGGTGACACTTAGATGAACACAGGGCGTGTCGTCACTGAAGTGTGTCTCCTCGGTCGTACTTTCATCACATGAGCCCACAAAGTAGTGGCGCTAAGACTGGTCAGTCCGGTCAGCGCCAGAAGTCCACTTCCTCATCTACAACCGAGCGTGTCTATGTCTTAGATACCTCGGTTTTGTTGTCTGACCCCCAGGCACTCTTCCGCTTCGCGGAGCATGCGGTGGTCATTCCCGTGGTGGTGATTAGTGAGCTCGAGAAGAAACGACATGATCCAGAAATCGGTTACTTCGCTCGTCAGGCACTGCGCATCCTTGACGACCTGCGCGTCAAGCACGAACGTCTCGACTTCCCCATCCCCATCGGGGAGGGCGGTTCGCTTCGAGTTGAGCTGAACCACTCCAACCAAGCAGTGCTTCCTTCGGGGCTCCAGCTCGGGGACAACGACAGCCGCATCTTGGCTGTCGCCATGAACCTCGCCAACGATGGCCTGAACGTCACCGTGGTGTCCAAAGACCTCCCCATGCGCGTCAAAGCATCATCCATTGGTATGAGTGCCGAGGAATACCGTGCTGAGCTTGCTGTCGACAGTGGCTGGACCGGCATGGAAGAGATCACCCTCAGCGCTGATGAGATGGCTGTTCTCTATGAAGAAGAAGTCATTCGCACCAGCGTTGTGAAAGACACCCCCATCAACACCGGGCTCGTGATCCACTCCGACCGGGGCTCTGCACTGGGTCGTGTGACAGATCGCGGCGAGATCAACCTCATCCGCGCTGACCGCGACCTGTTCGGGCTGCACGGCCGTTCGGCCGAGCAGCGCCTCGCTATCGACATGTTGCTAGACCCCAGCATGGGAATCATCTCCATGGGTGGATCTGCAGGAACTGGTAAGTCAGCTCTGGCGCTGTGTGCCGGGCTGGAAGCAGTGCTCGAGCGCCAGCAGCACAAGAAGATCATCGTGTTCCGTCCTCTCTATGCAGTAGGTGGCCAAGAACTTGGTTACCTCCCTGGTGACAAGGACGAGAAGATGAACCCCTGGGGTCAAGCAATCTTTGACACCCTCGGTGCTCTCGTCTCGGACAACGTGATGAATGAGGTCGTGGACCGCGGCATCCTCGAGGTGCTTCCACTGACCCACATCCGTGGCCGTTCACTCCACGATGCCTTCGTCATCGTGGATGAGGCGCAGTCTCTAGAGCGCAATGTTCTCCTGACGGTGCTCAGCCGTATTGGTCAGAACTCCCGTGTGATCTTGACCCACGATGTTGCCCAGCGAGACAACCTCCGGGTTGGCCGCCATGACGGTATCGCCAGCGTGATTGAAAGCCTCAAGGGTCAACCCCTCTTTGGTCACATCACCCTGACCCGCTCCGAGCGCTCCGCAATCGCCGCGCTCGTCACCGACCTCCTGGAGCGCCAGGAAGTCCTCTAAACGCCACGCGAATAGTCGGGGAGGAGAACACTCTTCGTCGGCTCACCCGCGGACTGTGGAAAGCCCTCGCCAAGCGAGGGCTTTCTGCATTAGTGTCTGGGCATGACGCTGTGGCAAATCATTCCCCTCGCTTACCTCGCGGTGGTGACGATTCCGTTAGTGCGTATTGATTGGAAGACCCACAAGCTCCCTAATGTGTGGGTGATGCCTGGTTATGCGGCACTGGTCATTGCGTGGATTGGCGTCTGGATGACCACGGGTGAATACCCGATGATTCCGGCGATTGCTGCTGCCGGATACTTCACCTTCATGCTGTTGCTCAGCTATGGCGGCGGGATGGGCATGGGAGACGTGAAACTCGCTGGCCTACTGGGAGGCGCAGCAGGACTTATTGGTGTCCCAGCGGCCATCTTGTCGCCTGTGCTGGCCTTTGTTGCCGGGGGAGTGGCGTCACTTGTGGTGCTGATTGCCACGTTCGCCAAGCGCTCTGATCTTCCGTTGAAGCAAGCATGGGAAGTGACCAAGCAGACTCGGATTCCTTTTGGGCCCTTTATGTTGTTGGGATTCTGGGTAGCGGCAGCCCTGATCTTTTTCGTTGAATGAAATGAGCACGTCTCATTACACTGAAGGTGCGGGTTACAAATAGGAGGTGACCGCATGGGTGACGCAGAGATTCGCGAGAGCGGGCAGTCAGTTACCTCGCGCGCGCTGAGTATTCTCGCTGCCTTTGAAAACACCACCGGTTCTCTCTCTGTCTCGCGTATTGCTCAGCGAGCTCATTTGCCTCTGTCGACTACTTACCGCCTGATTGCGGAGTTGGAAGAGTGGGGTGGGCTACGCCGCGGTTCTGATGGCAAATATCAGATTGGCTTCCGCATTTGGGAGCTGGGACAGATGGCGGGACGTCGCTTGCGCGACCGTGCCCACCCTTTCTTGCAGGACTTGTTTGAACTTGCTCACGAGAACGTTCACATGGCTATTCGTGAGGGTGTTCAGTCTCTCTACGTCGACAAGATTTATGGCACCAAGCACATGCCGAAGATTTCTCGTCTCGGCGGCCGTTTACCTCTCCACGCCACTGCAGTGGGCAGGCTTTTGCTGGCTTCCCAGCCCGACTGGTTCGTTGATGCTTATCTCGAGCGTGAACTCGAAGCGCCTACGCCCAAGACGGTGACCGATCCAGTTGAACTGCGCGCCATCATCGAAGAAGTGCGTGCAACCAACTACTCCGTGACAAACGAACAGATGCGCCTGGATGCCATGTCCTTGGCGGTTCCTGTGGTCTTCAACGGGGGAGTTGTGGCGGCCGTGGGCCTTGTATTTGACTCACACCGCTCGCGAGAAGTGCCACGCCTACTTCCCATGCTGCGAGGCACGGTGGAGCGCATTGAAAACGTCATGCGCGGCGGCACTGCAGGCCTGCACTAACGCCCGTTTTTCCACTTACACAAACAGACATCTAACTTTCTCATTCAATGAGAAGTTTTTGTATACGCCACTTGATATTCGTTACAAGATGAATTCATACGTATTCAAGGAGGAATGTGTTTATGTCGAACACAGTTGTTGACGAAGTCCAAATGGGTAAGAACTACCACGGATTCGTGCCATTCAAACTGACCGATCCCTTCCCTGCATGTGAAGAACTCCGTGCTGAAGCTCCTGTCATGTGGGATGACCGCATCAACATGTTCGTTGTCTCTCGCTACGAAGACGTCAAGTATGTCTTTGACAACTGGGAGCTCTTCTCCTCTAAAGACGCACAGGCTCCCATCCGCCCCCTTGGCGCATCCGCCAAGAAGGTCATGGAAGAAGGTAAGTTCACCACTTACTCAGGTCTTTCTGCCCGCATTCCGCCAGAGCACACCCGCATCCGTGAGGTTGCCACCAAGGCATTCACTCCTCGCCGCTACAAGGTTCTTGAACCCTACATTCGTGAAAATGCTGATCGCCTGATTGAAACCATGAAGGCTAAGGGCACCAACTCCGGTGACATCCTTCCTGAACTGGCATGGGATCTCCCTACACTCACCATCTTTGCCCTGATTGGTGTCCCCGTGGACATGATTGAACAGGTCAAAGAGTGGGCCGGTTCTCGTGCAACTCTGACCTGGGGCGACCTCAGTGATGAAGAGCAGATCCCACACGCACACAACATGGTTGCCTACTGGAACTTCTGCCAGAAGCTCGTTGCTGACGCCAAGGTGACCCCAGGTGACAACCTGGTGACTGACCTGGTCAACCTGCAGGCTGCTGGCGATGACATCTCTGATCACGAGATCGCATCTTTCCTCTACAGCCTTCTCTTTGCAGGCCACGAGACCACCACCACCTTGATTTCCAACTCGGTCGTTCAGCTCATGCAGAACCCCACCGCATGGGAAGCCATCAAGGCAGACCCTTCAAAGATCCCGGGTGCAGTGGAAGAAGTACTGCGCACCGCAGGGTCAATCTTCTCCTGGCGTCGTACCGCCATGGTCGACACCGAGATCAACGGTGTCGCTATCCCCAAGGAATCGCAGATTCTGGTCCTGATGGGTTCAGCAAACCGCGACCCAGAGATGTTCCCAAACCCCAACAACTTCGATATCACTCGCGAGAACGCTCGTCAGCACCTCTCCTTCGGATTCGGTATTCACTACTGCATCGGAAACATGCTTGGAAAGCTGCAGACCAAGGTTGCTCTCGAAGAATTGGTCAAAAATGTGCCAACTATGCAACTCGCGCCCGGAACTGACATTGAGTTCGGAGACAACCTCTCCTTCCGTGTTCCCGTCGCTGTACCCGTCGTCTGGTAATCACCACAACCCTCTAAGGAATCAAGCAATGTCGCTTTACTCTTTCCCGTTTGACAGCACGGAAACTCCCGAGCACGATCGCCTCGGCGGTAAGTGCACCTCGTTGGTCATCATGACCAACGCCGGTATGCCTGTGCCTCCCGGATTCGCCGTCACCACCGACGCTTTCGACGCTGTGATGAACGACACCAAGCTGCACGACCAGATTGCCGCTCACCTCAAGGGTCTGGATTACAACAACCCAGCTGAGTTGGACCGCCAGGCTGCACTCATTCGTGAGCTCATCTTGACTCAGGAAGTTCCTGAAGCCGTGCGCCTCGAAGTTGTGGCTGCGTACAACCGTCTGATGGAGATTTGTGGCGGAGAAGTACCTGTTGCTGTTCGTTCCTCTGCAACCGCGGAAGACCTCCCTGACGCGAGCTTCGCTGGCCAACAAGACACCTATCTTTGGATTATTGGTGAGCACAACGTGATGCAGAAGGTCCGCGAATGCTGGGCTTCTCTCTACACCGCACGTGCCATCAGCTACCGCGAAGCAAACAACATCCCCAGCGAAGGCCTTTCTATCGCTGTGGCTGTGCAGAAGATGGTCAACTCACGTTCTTCAGGAGTTGCCATGACCATCGACCCCACCACCGGTGACCGCACCAAGATCGTGATCGACTCCAGCTGGGGCCTCGGCGAAATGGTTGTTTCTGGTGAAGTTACCCCCGACAACTACGTCGTGGACAAGGTCATGCTCTCTGTGGTTCGCCGCATTGTTTCTGACAAGCACGAAGAGCTCGTTCCCAACGGCCGTGGTGGCATCGTCCGCCGCGAGGTTGAGGAAGAGCGTCGTAACTCTCCCAGCTTGAGCGAAGAAGAGATCGTCTCTGTCGCCAAGCTCGCTAAGGCAGCCGACAAGCACTATGGCTGCGTTCAAGACGTCGAATGGGCGATCGATGCCGATCTGCCCGATGGCGCAAATGTTCTTCTTCTGCAAAGCCGCCCCGAAACGGTGTGGTCACAGAAGGAGACGCCGGTAGCAAATCTTTCTGGCGGAGCAGGAATCGAGGCCATCACGCGCTCGCTTCTGGCTTCGATAGAAAAAAACAAAAAGTAGTACTACTTCACCACCCACCTCGAGAAAAGAAGAAAGGTCGTCGCAATGTCGCCACGTGCCGCTAAGAGCTTCCCCTCGCCATACTCACTCAAGACCCCTAAGGGTGCTGAGGGATGGCAAGAGCTCTACCCCTATTACCTGGTTTTCCAGGACAGCCAGCGTAAGGAAGAAGAAGCCAAGTTCTGGTTCTGCGATTCCCAGCACTGGCCCAACGTGTTCAAGCCTTTCGAGGTTATTGGTGTGGAGTTCGCTTCTCGCTGCCTCGGTGCTTACAACACTCGCCACTACATTGTTCCCCCAGCGAACGGTATCGACTTCCGTATCCACATGGGTTACAACTACTTCAGCCCCGTCGGTGTAGCTCCTGAGCTCATCGGTGACCGTGTTCCTCACTTCATGGAGCGTGCTGGTCACTACTTCCAGAACTGGGGCGACCTGCTCGAGAACTGGAAGAAGAAGGTTCTCAAGAACATCGAAGAGATCGACGCGATCAACTTCGAAGCACTTCCTGACATGGTTCCTCTTGAAGACATCAAGAGCGGTAAGGGTATGGACCCTTCCGTTCAGATGTTCGAAGACTACGACCGTCTGATCAGCCTTGTGTACCGCAACTGGGAGCACCACTTCGAGTTCCTCAACCTCGGTTACGTTGCGTACCTTGACTTCTTCGGTTTCTGCAAGGAAGCATTCCCCGGAATCCCCGACCTCGCTATCGCCAAGATGGTTATGGGTGTGGACTCGGTACTCTTCCGTCCAGATGACGAGCTCAAGAACCTTGCTGACCTTGCTGTGAAGCTGGGCCTCACCGCACAGTTCGCAGGTCACATCAACGCTGAGAAGACTCTTGCAGCAATTGCAGCAGCCCCCAAGGGTGCTGAATGGCTCAAGGCATTCGAAGACGCTAAGGACCCTTGGTTCAACTACACCGTAGGTAACGGTTTCTATGGAACCGACGTTTACTGGCGTGACAACCTCGACTTGCCAGTGGGATACATCGCTGACTACGTTGAGCGCGCAGCAAAGGGCGAGCAGCTCCACCGCCCCAAGGACGCACTCATCGTTGAGCGTGACCGTATTGCTGGCGAATACGCTGAAGCACTCTCGGGCGAAGCAATGGAGACCTTCCAGGGCAAGCTCGGCCTCGCACGCGCTGTGTACCCCTACGTAGAAGACCACAACTTCTACATCGAGCACTGGACAATGGGTGTCTTCTGGCGCAAGGTTCGCCAGCTTGGACAGCTCCTCGCTGACCAGGGCTTCTGGGCAAACGCAGAAGACATTCTGTACATCGACCGCAACCGTGTTCGCGAAGTCATGTTTGACTACGCAAACGCATGGGCAGTCGGTACCGAGCCCATCGGTCCTAAGTACTGGCCAGCAGAAATTGCTCGCCGTGCAAAGATCGTGAACGCTCTGGCACAGAACCGTCCAGCACCTGCATTCAACGAGCCTCCTGCTGAGATCAGCGAGCCCTTCACCGTCATGCTGTGGGGTATCACTACTGATCAGGTTCAGCAGTGGCTTGGTGCCGACTCTGGCAACAAGAACGAACTCAAGGGTATGGCTGCATCTGGTGGTGTAGCAGAAGGTAAGGCTCGCGTTATCTTCAGCCCTGACCAGCTCGGCGAACTCGAGCAGGGTGAAATTCTGGTTGCTCCTGTTACTGCTCCTTCATGGGGTCCAGTATTCGGAAAGATCAGTGCTACCGTCACCGACATCGGCGGAATGATGTCTCACGCAGCTATCGTCTGCCGTGAGTACGGACTCCCTGCTGTGACCGGTACCGGTAACGCTTCGACCACCATCAAGACTGGTATGACGTTGCGTGTCGATGGCACCAACGGAACCGTCGAGATCATCAAGAAGTAGCACTCACCACACCATGAAGCGCGTATCCCGTTCCCCCGTCAACCACTTAGGTCGCGACGTCTCCCACAAGATTCCTTCGTGGCAGAACGTCCCCGGCCTGGTGGCCATGGGGGAGCGGGATGCTCGCATCTGGGAGCTCGCAACTCCCTACCTGCAAACCCGCGATAACGATGTACACACTTTGTACTCCTTCGCTATCGCCAACCAGCTTGTCACTCGCATCCCTGAAGCTAACGAGCACATCGTGCTTCCGGCGATCATCTTGCATGACACCGGTTGGTCCACCGTGGACGAGCAGATCGCCTTCCAGGCGATTGCTCCTGACCGCGATGGAACCTACAACTGGGCTGTGTACCAGCACGAAAAAGAGGGCGCTCGCATTGCCCGGGAAATCCTGACTGAGGTCGGATATGCCGAAGCGGATATTGATGAAATCTGCGAGATCATTGACGGCCACGACACTCGTCTGACTTCTCTCAGTACCAATGACTCCTGCGTGAAAGACGCAGACAAGATTTGGCGAGTCTCACCCCACGGCATCGATGTTGCGATGCCACGGTTTGGACTCGACCGGGATGAATCCCTGCGGATCAATGCATACCGCGCCTATGACGACCTATTCACTGATGCGGGTAAAGCCATGTCCTTGGCAATTATTGCCCTGGAGTCCATGGACATCAGCATTCAGATGAAAGAGATGCAAGAAAGAGGACGTGCCAATGTCACAACAACTGACTGGTAAAACTGTCATCATCACCGGTGCCGCCGGTGGGCTAGGCCGTGCATTCGCACTCGGCTTTGCCCGCGAAGGTGCGAACCTAGTGATTGCAGACATGAACGCCGCCGGTGCTGCAGAGACAGTTGCTCTGGTTGAAGCAGAAGGCGTGAAGGCGATTGCGGTTTCGGTGAACGTCGCAGATAAGGCCAGCTGTGAAGCCATGGTGCAGTCCACACTGGACGCTTTTGGTTCAGTTGATGTACTCATCAACAACGCTGCAATTTATGCCACCCTCGAACGCAGTGACTTCTGGGACATTGACCCCGACGAATGGGACAAGGTCATGGCTGTCAACGTCAAGGGTCCCTGGCTTGCTTCCGCTGCCTGCTACAAGCACATGGATGGCGGAGCCATCATCAACATTGCGTCAGCTACCTTCTTCAGCGGTTCACCACTGTGGATGCACTACGTGACCTCTAAGGGTGCACTCGTAGGTATGACTCGAGTCATGGCCCGCGAAGCAGGGGCCAAGAACGTCACCGTGAATGCGATTGCTCCTGGCTTTACCCTCACCGAGGCAAGCCTGGCTCAAATCGATGACGCTGCCAACTACGGTGTGAGTAGCCGCTCTATCAAGCGCGCCAGCCAGCCTGAAGACATCGTGGGCACCGCCCTTTTCCTTGCCAGTAGCAATGCCGGCTACATCACAGGCCAGACCATCATCGTTGATGGTGGCAAGCAGTTCATCTAAACCCTCCAGAAAGACAAGAAGACACATCATGCCCTCAGTTACCTATATCTCCCCAGACGGAACCGAAACCACTCTCGAAGCACGCGTGGGCGACTCTGTCATGGACACTGCTGTGAAGAACGGCGTCAAGGGCATCGTTGCTGAGTGCGGTGGCGCATGTGCATGTGCAACCTGCCACGTTTACGTTGATGAAGCTTTCTTGGCGGAGGCCGGCGAAGCTGGCCCTCTCGAGGATGACATGCTCGACGGTGCTGCTTCGGAGCGCACCAACTGCTCTCGCCTGAGCTGCCAGATCAAGATGAGCGACGCGCTCGATGGTCTCAAGGTGACCATCGCTCCCGAACAGGTCTAATTCCATGTCAGAGCACATCCTCATCATTGGTGGCGGCCAGGCAGGAATGCAGATTGCCGTCACGCTCCGTGAGGAAGGCTTTGACGGCTCCGTCACCATTGTCGGAGAAGAACACCACGGTCCGTATCAGCGCCCGCCCCTCTCTAAGGCATACCTTGCTGGAGAGGCTGACGCTGAGACTCTGGAGCTGCGTAATCCCCAGTTCTATGTCGACAACAATATTGTCGTCATCCCTTCGGAGAAGGTTGTTTCACTCGCGTGGGGTGAAAAGCACGGTGTTGCCACGACCGAAACCGGTCGTGAGCTGCCCTTTGACAAGCTCGCACTTGCTACCGGCTCCGACCCCAAGCGGTTGACCTGCGAGGGTGCAGACCTCGATGGTGTGCTTTACATGCGTGGGCTGGATGACGCAAACGAGTTGAAAGCCCGCTGGGAGAAGATCCACAACATCGTGGTCATCGGTGGCGGCTTTATTGGTCTTGAAGTTGCTGCTGTAGCTCGCAAATATAACAAGCACGTCACTGTGGTTCACTCGCGCGACCGATTAATGTCTCGTGCTGTAGGTCCTGTGGTGAGTGAATTCTTCCTCGAAGCCCACATCAAGCGTGGTGCCGAGGTACTTCTTGACTCCAAGGTCACCAAGCTTCACGGTGAGAGCGGCACTGTCTCTGGAGTTGAACTCGCAGATGGCACCGTCATCCCCGCTGATGCAGTGATGGTTGGCATTGGTGTTTCCCCTCGCGGTGAACTTGCTACCCAGCTAGGCCTAGAAGTCAGCGATAACGGCGCCATTGTGGTCGACTCTCACGCTCGAACCTCAGACCCTCGTGTTGTTGCCTGCGGTGACGTTGCGTTGCTTCCTCACCCGTTGACTGGTGAGGGAATGGTCATGCTCGAGTCCGTTCAGAACGCGGTGGACCAAGCAAAGCTTGCAGCAAAGTCATTACTCGGTGGCTCGGAGGAATATCACGCTGTTCCGTGGTTCTGGAGTGACCAGGCAGAGCTGAAGCTCCAGATGGCGGGCCTTTCGCAAGGATTTGACCAGCAGGTTGTCCGCGGAAACCCTGACGAAGACAAGTTCAGCGTTCTGTATTACAAGAATGGCCGCATCATCGCCGTTGATGCCGTCAACGACGTTCTCGACTATATGGCGGTGCGCCGTGCATTGACCGCCGGCCAGAACATCCCTGCCGATTTAGCAGCAGACTCCTCTGTTGCATTGAAGACACTCGTCACTGACTAACGAAGGCGCATGATGGAATTCACACACTCCCTGAAGGATGTTCCCACTTTGGGTAACGGGGCACTCCCCACTGGCACCTATGACAGCGTCGACAACATCTGGAAAGCCGTTGAGCCCTTCACCCGCTCACGCATGAATGACATCCACTTGCCGCTGACACTCCTCTTTGCAGAGTTCTTGCTCGACGTTCACCCGGAGGCTGATCCACAGGTCACCCGCGTTGCAGCGATGCTGCATGACGCTGGTTGGGCTCGAGTCGATGAGGACAAGATTCTCTCCGAAGGTTTCCGCAGCGAAAACTTTATGACCAGCGATGTTCGTGTTCAGCACGAAATCTTTGGTTGTGACATTGCCCGTGAAATTCTTCCTGGCTGTGGCTATGACGATGAGTTCATCAAGAAAGTGACCGACATTATTGACGGTCACGACACTCGTCCCGTCAGCCACAGCATCGAGGACTCGATCATGCGCGATGCAGACCGCCTCTGGCGCTTCAACCCTGTCGGTCTGGGCTTCTCCGCTGAATGGTTCGGTAAGACACCTCAGCAGATTCGACTCAAGCTGGAACAAGACATCATGCCCGAGATGATTACCCCCACCGGCCGCGCCATGGCCGAAGCCGAGTTGCAGCACTCCATTCGTGTGCTCTGCCTCGACGTTCTCTAAAACTTCAGAAACACAATCGAAACGGATTCCCCATGACTGCATTAGAGATGTACACCGACGACCTGTTTTATGGTGGCCAATGGGTCAAGTCTGGTTCCGGTGTCTTCATTGATGTGACCGACCCTGCGACGGAAGAAATCTGGGCACAGGTTCCCGCAGCAGACGAAGCCGACATCAACAAGGCAGTTGCTGCGGCATCTGCTGCATTCCGAGGTAAGGGATGGCGCGATATCAGCGCCGACGAGCGTGGAAACTACATGCGCAAGCTCGCTGATGAGTTCGAAGCTCGCGCAGAGGCACTCGCCAACATCATCACCAGCGAAAATGGAACACCCATTTCTGAGACCCGCTTGGCGGCTGGTCACGGTGCTGGTCTTCTTCGTTACTACGCAGGTCTGGGTGACTTTGTCGATAAGACAGACTCCCGCCCTTACCCTGACCGTCCAGGACACTACACGGAGGTTCACCGCCACCCCCGTGGCGTTGCGGCACTTATTGCTCCCTGGAACTACCCCGTTGCTTTGGTCATGATCAAGCTGGCTCCTGCACTCATTGCTGGCTGCACCGTCGTGATTAAGCCTGCAAGTGAAACACCTCTCGATCTGCGCATCCTGATGGAAGCATCTGTTGCTGCGGGACTTCCAGAAGGTGTCATTAACCTGGTTACTTGTACTCGTCACACCGTGGGCGCTCTCGTGGAGCACCCTGACGTGGCAAAGGTTGCCTTCACCGGTTCAACCGAGGTCGGTCGCTTCCTGGCAGAGCAGTGCGGACGTCTCCTCAAGCCTGTAACTCTGGAACTCGGTGGCAAGTCCGCCAGTATCGTGCTGGAAGACGCTGACATGGAGTTCTTTGCCAAGTCGGTAACCCGCACCAGCCTTCGCAACACGGGCCAGACCTGTTACAACGCCACCCGTATTCTTGCTCCCCAGTCTCGTTACGACGAGGTTGTGGACGCAGTTGCAAGTGCAGTCAACAACTCTCAGCAGGGTGACCCCTTCAATGAGAAGACCGTCTTTGGCCCCTCTGCTTCCAAGAAGCAGTTCGACACGGTGACCAATTACATCAAGATCGGCCAAGAAGAGGGTGCCCGCGTGGCCACCGGTGGCTCAGGCCGCCCTGAGGGTCTCGACCGCGGTTACTTCGCTAAGCCCACTGTCTTTGCCAACGTGGATAACTCCATGCGTGTGGCACAGGAAGAAATCTTTGGTCCAGTGCTCGTAGTTGTTCCCTATAAGGATGAGCAAGATGCTGTGCGCATTGCGAACCAGTCGCCGTACGGCCTGGGTGGAAATATCTTCACTACCGACACTGACCACGGTGCTGAGCTTGCAGCTCAGATCGAGACTGGGTCGATGGGAATTAACTTCTACGCATCCAACCTGGCAGCACCGTTCGGTGGTTGGAAGGATTCAGGTGTGGGTATGGAATACGGTCCCGAAGGCATCAATGCCTACACTCGCCTGCAGTCCATTCACCGCGTGGGTGAAGCCAAATAATTCTTAGCTGTTGTCAGCCTGTGTAAACAGATCAACCAGTTCGGTCATGCTGTTCACGATCAGTTCTGGCTGAACGGATGGGTCTGCATTCTCGGCATCTTCACGTGAGCTTGTGCCGGTAAGAACCAGGCCTGCCAAAGCGCCTGCATTGCGCGCCATGGTGGATTCGAGCTTGATGTCGTCACCGATAACCAGGATGTTCTCCTGAGGAGTACCCAAGACACGGCTGACCACATTCATCGAGTGCTGAGAAGGCTTACCGAGGATCTCAAAGTCCTTCTTGCCTGTAACAAACAGGAGGCCGGAGGTAATAAAGCCAGAGACGCCGACGTTGAGGCGGTCAGCAGAAGCAAACATAGGCGCATAGCTGGTGCAGTAGAGCTCTGCACCATCACGGATAGCTTCAGCAGCGAGCTGGATCTTGTCCTTGCCGAAATTGGTGTCCCACCCAATCACCACGGCAACTGCTCCGTGCTTGGCGCCTTTGATGGCGGCAGGAACATCAACGACGTTCACGCCGCGCTCGCGGAAGTCTTCCAACATGCCTTCAGCGGCAAAGACAAGGATGGGCTGGTCGCCATACTTTTCCTTCATGACCTCGGCTGCGACAACTGCAGGGGTGAAGACGAGCTCATCTGGAATGTTAAAGCCCATGTCACGCAGGTGGTGAGCAATCTCCTTGGGACGCTGTGCTGTTCCGTTGGTGAACACACAATATGCACGGCCAGTGTCTTGGGCGAGCTTGATGGATTCAATGGCGCCCGGAAGCACACTTCCGCCAGCGCCGCTGGGGCCATCTGAGATGACGAGGCAGCCATCAATGTCGAACATGATGCCCTGGGTTGCCTTGAGGCGGGGGAGAAG
>NZ_CAKZII010000091.1 GCF_936931525.1 uncultured Aurantimicrobium sp. | reverse complement strand
TCCTCCGCCTACACTCGCCAACAACCGCTGACACGTCTTGGCGCACCTTTGTTGGCAAAGCTGGTGGACCACATCGGAGAATCTGCTCACCTTGCCGTGCTGCACGGCACTGATGTTCTCTACGTCGTGGAAGAACGTGCGCCACGTCGACCCAGCCTTGTTACTGACGTCGGTGTTCGCCTTCCAGCGCACCTCACTGCTTCTGGTCGCGCCCTGCTCTCGGCGCTGCCCCCGGCACAACTCCGAGCGCTCTATCCCGACAGCATCGTCTTTACTCAGCGTGCAGGAGTGGCGAGCACGGGACCCCGCACCTACCGCGAGCTCAAGGCACTCGTCACTGATGCCGCGACTCAGGGTTATTCCTTGGAACGTGGAGAGATCACGGAGGGTTTGGCGTCAGTAGGAGTCGTCGTGAAGGACCACATTGGTTGGCCGGCGGCAGGTATCGCCGTGACTTTCTCTGCGGCGGGTTTGAATACCCCAGAAGCTTTCAAAGAACGTGTTGACTCTCTCCTGCCGGAAATGACGGCCACTGCGCACGAGCTCAGTCGTCGTATTCACGGTGCAAGTTAGGCTGAACTCATGGTTGTTGCATACTTACTTCTTGCCCTCGCGATTGTCTCCGAGGTGGTGGGAACACTTGCACTCAAGATGAGTGAAGGTTTCACCAAAGTCATACCGACCATCTTTGTTTTCGTCGGCTATCTATCTGCCTTCGCTTCCTTAGGATTAGGCCTGTCTAAAGGCCTGAGCATGGGTGTTGCCTATGGAATCTGGGCTGGTGTGGGAACCGCGCTGGTGGCCATTATGGGTATCTTCTTGTTCAAAGAAAACCTCAACGTCTGGGGCTTCCTGGGACTTGCCCTGATCATCATTGGTGTGGTGCTTCTGGAGATGGGTAGCTCGCACGGGTAATTAAGCTCTGGGCGACATACCCACTTCCCACATTGACGTTCAGAGAAAACAAGCGCACACTGGATATAGACCTCGACCGGTCAGGCGAAAGCCCCGACGGTCACCCCTTATCTGAAGGAGACCACATGGCAACCGCAAACATCAAGCTTGAGACCCCTTCCGCTACCCTCGGTGGCGGCGAAGAGGGCGGCTGCTGCGGCGGCGCGTGCTGCGGCGGAAAGTAAGCGTAAACACAGCGCACAAGGGTTCGACCTCTTTTGAGGTCGGGCCCTTGTTCTGTTAATTCCTACTCGCAGACGATTCCGTCTTTATCGCGGTCTCGATACCAGTCATATTCCGGGTCCACGCCTTGGTAGTAGGGGCCAGCGCCATTGGCTTGTGCCACAGAACAGGTTCCATAGTTGGGGTCAAGAACACCATCACTGACAGGAGCAACTTGTTCGGCAGGTACTCCAGCGGTGACAACAGCTTTCTCTGGAACAGAAATACTCACTGTTGAACAACCGTTGAGGACAGATTGCAGGGTGAGGCGTTCTAGCGAATCAACGGTGAGATTCCAGCGCCACTTCACAGCCACCCAGGTAGCGGCATAGTCACAGAAGTAGCCATGGTTAGCGGGCATCCACTGCGCAGGATCTTGATCGCTCTTGGAGCGATTAGAGCTCGCTGTTACTGCCAGTAATGAAGCGTCATAGCCCAGATCATTTCCGAAATTAATTCTGGTTGCACTGTCCCACCCGTAAGCACCAGAACCCCAGGCTTCATTGAGGGGAACAAAGTGGTCAATGTCAAGATCACCAGCATCGGTCAAAGTAGTGCCGTCATAGGCCGAAACCCACTGGCCAGTGCTGACCGTGCATCGGCCACGGGTCGTCACGGCTGATTGTGACTCCATGATGAGAACTTCAGCGCGGGTATTACAGCCATCTCCGTCTGCATCAATCCATGCGTTGAAATAGTCACGGTTATAGCCGCTGTGAGAGGCAGGGGAATCATCTGTTACGAGCTCTTGGAGCAGAGCTAGATATGTTGATGCCCCCGAAGTTCCTGTCTGAGCGCTCTGTGTTGCCGGAGAGGTGGGGCTCGCGACTGGTGTTTCTGTGGGAACTGCAATATCGAGAGGAGCTTCTGTACCGTTGAGAGCCTTCTCGAGAGATTCGACAGTAGAGGCGGTCTGCATAGATTGCACCGCATTCAGGGCAGAACTGATCGAAACAACGGGTAAGAAAATGAGAACAGCAATGACGCCGCTGAGCCACAGTCGCTTTTTTGTCGACATCATTCCTCCCGCTATAGAAGCTATCAAGCTTCCAGGCGTAGAGTCAGGTCATGGCGATGAGAAAAGCTCTGGTCACGGGTGCAACCGGCTATATCGGTGGCCGTCTCGTTCCTCGATTACTTGAGGCTGGTTTCAGCGTGCGGGTGCTGGTTCGCAACGCGGACAAACTCAAGGATGTGCCCTGGCGTGCCCAGGTAGACATCGTTGAAGGCGACCTGCTCGATGCTGCCATTGTCAACGAAGCCTGCACCGGTATTGACGTTCTCTACTACCTCGTTCACGCAATGGGGCAAAAGGGTGACTTCGAAGAGAAGGAACTCATTGGTGCCCGAAATGTCGCTGTAGCGGCCAAAGCGAAGAAGCTTTCTCGCATTGTGTATCTCGGTGGATTACATCCAGCCACCGGAGAACTCTCCAAACACTTGCGCTCACGGGCAGAGGTGGGGGAGATTCTCCTGGAATCGGGAGTTCCTACCGTTGCCTTACAAGCGGGGGTCATTATTGGCTCTGGTTCCACCAGCTTCGAAATGATTCGTCACCTCACAGATGTGCTCCCCGTCATGACGGCACCTAAGTGGGTGGGTAACCTCATTCAGCCCATCGCGGTGCGCGACGTGATGTATTACTTGATCAAGGCGGCAGATCTTCCACCGAGTGTGAACCGCACGCTCGATATCGGCGGCCCTGAGGTACTGAAGTATTCCGAGATGATGAACGGCTATGCCGTTGAAGCGGGAATGAAAGAACGTGCCATTTTGCGTTTGCCTGTGCTGACTCCGTACCTGGCTAGCCAATGGGTCAACCTGGTTACTCCGATTCCCCGCGCGCTCGCCGTGCCGATCATTGCGTCGTTGCAACACGACTGCGTCATGAACGAACACGATGTTGATTCCATCATTGCGCCACCACCCGAAGGTTTATTGCCCTATCGCACCGCAGTCCATCTCGCTCTAGAGCGAATGAAAGAGGGCGAACTGGAAACTAGCTGGCAGAACTCCAGTGTGGATGGTGCTCCGAGCGACCCGCTTCCTAGCGACCCCGAGTGGGCAGGCCACCGGGTCTATATCGATCTCAAAGAACGTGACTGTGATTCCCCAGTAGAGGACTTGTGGGCAGTTATTGAAGGTATCGGCGGTGAGAACGGCTGGTATTCACTCCCCATTGCCTGGGCTGCTCGTGGTTTCGCTGACAAGTTGGTCGGTGGTGTGGGATTACGCCGCGGACGCAGTAATCCCGAGAAGCTGCGTGTGGGTGAGGCAGTGGACTGGTGGCGCGTGGAGCGTATCGATCACGGAAACTTCCTGCGCTTGCGTGCGGAGATGAAGGTTCCTGGCCTGGCCTGGCTGGAACTCACTGCAGATGCTAAGCCAGATGGAACTTCTCACTACACACAGCGCGCCATCTTCTTCCCCCGTGGACTAGGCGGCCGCCTCTATTGGCTGTCCATCCTCCCTGCGCATGGCATCATCTTCAACGGCATGGCCAACAAGATTGTGGCAACGGCTCAGCAGCGTTTTCTTGAGCGAAAAATCCAAGCAAAACTCTCTGCTCTCTCTTAACTCGTTCATAGTGTCCTCATAGCTTCGTTCTCCAGTGTGTAATTACCGGCCACAAGGCCACCACACAAAACGAACGTAAGGAGGCATGCAGATGCCAAAGAACGACAACAACGACAACCTCGACAACGCAGAGGCAACTCAGACTCCTGCTGAGTACACCCCCGAAGCTGCAGCTGAAGAAACCGAAACTCCGGTAACACCCATCGCTGAAGCCCGCTCCAAGCGTCGCCTCGGCACCGGTGCAATCATCGGTATCTCCGCAGCAAGCGTTGCTCTCTTGGCCGGTGTATTCGGAAGCGGCATTGCTGTCGCTAACGTGATCGGTCACGCTGGTGGACCACTGGCTGCTGGACAAGCTCCTGCACACATTGAAATGGGTGAAGGCGGTCCCCAGGGCGGCGGAGAAGGCCATGAAGGAAAGCGCGGTCACGGTCCCAAGGGCGAGATGGCAGGCGGACCGCAGGGTGGTCTCGAAGCTGATGGCTCAATGCCCGGCAACGTTCCTCACGAGCACGATGCAAACGGTAACGACATCATTCCTGAGGGTTACCCCACCACAGCACCAGCTCCCGCAACGACTAACTAGTCGCACTAGCTGAGACACCGCCCCTTCGGGGGCGGTGTTTTCTTGTGTGAGGGAGGAATACTCTGGAACCATCAGACGTTATGAAAGATGGAGGAATGAGGTAGCTATGGCTAGCCAGACCACATCAACCATCGTCTTGGGTGTTGAGGGAATGACGTGCTCGAGCTGTGTTGCCCGCGTTGAAAAAAGCCTCACTGAACTTCCCGGCGTCACTGCGGCGGTGAACCTCGCTATGCACAGCGCCAAGGTTGAATTCCCGTCCAACATCAGTGAAGAACAGCTGGTGCAGCAGGTAACCAAGCTCGGATACACCGCAACATTGCCCCAGGTGGCCAAGCCCAGCGAAGCTGAGTTAGAAGAAGGCAAAGCGGGCAAAGTCACGTTGCTCGAGCGCCTGGTCATTGCCATCTTCCTGACTGTCCCAGTCATTGTGCTCGCGATGGTTCCAGCCTGGCAGTTCACGTATTGGCAGTGGATCTCACTGTTATTGACCACACCCGTCGTGTTCTGGTGCGGTCTTCCTTTCCACCGGGCGACATTTATCAATCTTCGCCACGGCACTCTGACCATGGACACCCTGATTACGCTGGGTACTTTTGCTGCCTACGGCTGGTCTGTCTATGCCCTTTTCTTTGGCGCTGCCGGGGATCCCCACATGCACCACAGCATGGAACTCTTTGCCTGGCAGGCAGACCCCACGCACAATATCTATTTCGAAGCTGCCGCTGGTGTCACCACGTTCCTTTTGCTCGGGCGCTACCTCGAGGAGAAGTCACAACGGAGTGCCGGTGCTGCACTGCGTGCACTGGGGGAGCTGAAAGCCACAGAAGTCACTCGACTTCGGGATGGTGTTGAAGAACGAATTTCCACATCTGATCTTCACGTAGGGGATGTCTTTGTTGTTCGTCCGGGTGAAATCATTGCAACGGACGGAGTCGTCCTCGAGGGTCGAGCTGCCGTCGATGAAAGCGCTCTCACGGGGGAAAGCCTTCCGGTTGAGGTCACGGTGACATCACGAGTTACCGGATCCACCATCGCATTGGATGGAAAGCTTGTGGTTCGTGCCACTGAGGTTGGCCAGGACACTCGTATTGCTCAGTTGGCTGCCCTTGTCGAGGACGCGCAGCTTCATAAGGCAGCCGTGCAGAGGCTTGCTGACCGAATTTCTGCCGTCTTTGTGCCGATCGTGGTCGGCATCGCTGGAGTTACCGTCATCGGGTGGGTGATAGCTGGTGCGCCGCTAGCTGTGGGCTTTACGGCAGGCATTGCTGTCCTCGTTATCGCGTGCCCGTGTGCACTTGGGCTTGCCACACCAGTTGCACTGATGGTGGGCACGGGACGTGCCGCCCAGATGGGCATCATCATCTCTGGTCCTGATGCGATTGAAAGTTCTTCTCGCATCACCACCGTCATTCTCGATAAAACCGGAACAATCACCTCCGGCAAGATGACGGTGAGAGATGTTTATCTGGAAGATGAGAATTACTCAGCAGCACTCAAGCGAATAGCTGCGTTGGAATTCGGCTCCGAACACCCCATTGCGAAGGCAATCGTGTCCCACGTAACGGGAGAAGCACAAGAAACACTTCCCGTTGTCTCTGAGTTCCGATCTGTAGCAGGGCACGGTGTGCACGGTGTTGTTGAAGGCATCACTCTTTCGGTGGGGACCCAGCAGTGGATGGAAGACAATGCCCTTGAGCTCTCTTCCCAGCAACGTGAAGTGCTGGCTGCGGCTCGCTCAACGGGGGCAACGACTGTCTTAGCGGGATGGGACGGTGAGGTACGTGCCATCATCACCGTCGCCGACACCATCAAGGAAGATTCTGCTCAGGCTATTTCTCGCCTCCGCGAACTCGGTCTCGACGTTGTCCTGCTGACGGGCGATCATGAAGATGCTGCCCGCGCTATTGCCACAGAAGTGGGTATTTCTCGCGTGATTGCAGGAGCAAGTCCTGAAAATAAGGTCGAGGCAGTCAAGGGCTTCCAAGCTGAAGGCAAGCGTGTGGCCATGGTCGGGGACGGCGTCAATGATGCCGCCGCGCTGGCACAGGCTGATCTAGGCATTGCGATGGGTACCGGAACAGACGTGGCCATCGCCGCAAGCGACATCACCTTGGTCCGTGGAACCTTGTCTGCTGCCGTCGATGCCATCGAACTGTCTCGCAGAACATTGAGGATTATTCACGGCAACCTGTTCTGGGCATTTGCTTATAACGTCGCGGCAATTCCGCTGGCGGCACTTGGTTTCTTGAACCCGATGCTTGCTGGAGCAGCCATGGCGTTCTCGAGTTTGTTCGTTGTGCTCAATTCACTGCGTCTTCGCAGATTCGCACGCTAGATTGAACTAACTGCATAACGCACTACCTCGCCGGCTGTGAAGTCGACCTGACTTATCCAGAAGTGGCGACCATGACCTTCAGCTCTACCCTTGGCCCTCTCCGCTCAACCGAGCCGAAGGATCCCAACCGTAAGCCTTTGACAAGTTCATATGCAGCACTCATGAAGGCGGTCACTCAGGCCGGATTGATGCGCAAGCGACCCGCCTTCTACATCACCTTGTTTGTGGGTCTTTCTTTGGCCTTGGGCGGTTTGATTACCGGGTTTGTGCTCATCGGGGATTCTTGGTTTCAGCTTCTGATTGCTGCTGGCCTAGGTATTTTGCTCACTCAGTTCGCCTTTATTACCCATGAGGCGTCACACCGTCAGGTCTTTTCCTCGGGCAAGCTCAACGACTGGAGTGGCCGCATCCTGGCTACTGCTGTGGTCGGTATTTCTTATGCATGGTGGATGAACAAGCACACCAAGCACCACATCAACCCCAACACAGTAGGCAAAGACCCTGATATCGAATGGGACACCATCTCTTTTCAAGAAGAAGATGCCGCTAAGCAAAAGGGTTTCCTGCGCTGGATTACCCAACGCCAGGGTTACCTCTTCTTCCCTTTGCTCACCCTCGAGGGCATCAATCTTCACTTCCGTTCCATCTTGACCCTGTTCCAGAAGGAACGCCTTGAAGGACGTGCTGTCGAGATCACCTTGATTGCACTGCGTTTGAGCGCTTATGTTGCCGTGATCTTCATCTTCCTTCCCCTCGGTATGGCCTTTGCCTTCCTGGGTGTTCAGCTTGCGGTCTTTGGTGTCTACATGGGTGCCTCCTTTGCCCCGAACCACAAGGGCATGCCCATGATTCCCAAAGAGAACCGCGTGGACTTCATGACCAAGCAGGTCTTGACCTCTCGCAACATCAAGGGAGCTGGAACTACCGCGTTCATGGGTGGACTGAACTACCAGATCGAACACCACTTGTTCCCCAGCATGGCTCGACCCAACCTGCGCAAGGCACGTCTGATTGTGAAGCAGCACTGTGCAACTGAGGGTGTTCCCTATACCGAGACCACGCTGATGCGTTCCTACGGAATCGTCATTGGCTATCTCAACAAGGTTGGTTTGGCAGCTCGCGATCCTTTCGATTGTCCTGAAGCCGACCGCATGCGTCGTCGCTAAACTTTTTACATGGCAAAAAAGCAAGCAGAACCTGAGCTCATCCGTCCTGGCATCGTGCCTGGATTAGCTGGGGTTACCGCAATGTTTATCGGTATGGGTCTCTACGGCTCTGAGTGGTACATCACCATCTTGTTCGTGGTCAGTATCTTGGCAGCCATCCTCGCTGTGTTCACCTGGCAGTGGGCTAATCCCAAGAAGTGGATCTTTCTCCCACTGTTCTTGTTGATCGCCATTTATTGGAATCCCATCGTCCGATTGACTGATGGGATTACCCCAGGTATCCAATGGTGGATGCTTCTTCAGACAGCTGCAGCTGCCACATTCTTCCTCGGCGGCTTCCTGATTAAGACGCCAGCTCCGAAGTAGTAGACTAAATCCGCACCACAACCTTCGTTTCTACTGTCGCCGGCGCTAACGCGTGATGCGCGAGGTACCTTCTGGGGGAGGTGCAGTTTGGGGCATGACGCAAGCACTGCTTGTTCGTGATGTCATCGTTTCTTTAGTCATGGAGACCAAGTGGCCCGTACCGGCACTCGTCGTAACACCCTCGATAACTCGGGGCTCATCCCTATCCTCGCCCGCAAGGTGCGCGAGGTAGAAGCAAAAGCTCAGACTGGTAAGAAGGTTGGTCCCACCAACCGCACCAAGTTCCAGGTCATTGCTTTCCTCGTTCGTGAAGAGCGCGCACGCGTCAAGGGTGACGCAGCGTTGACTGATTCTTCACGTGCAGAACAGCTCAAGCGCCTTGATGGTGTTGCCACCATCTTGGCAAAAACCGCTGCACGCGACACCTCGCTGATCCAGCTTCTCGAAGTAGACCACGCAACCAGTCCTGTGGCGCAGAAAATGCGCCGGGACTGGCTGGTTGAATCCGGCGCAGAGATCAACCCCGAAGACCTCATCATCACCACCGAGCAGGCCAAGCCTGTTCAGGAGTTCGCTCCCGAACTTGCTGAGAAGCAGGTTCTTCCGCTTTCCGTGAAGGCTCGTTTGAAGTCCAGCCCGTTCCTGGAGCCTGACTTCTCTAAGCCCACCACGGGTTCTATTCCTGTCATGCGCTTGTCGAACTGGGAGCTGCTTGGCCCCTTGTTCAAGTCGTTTGAAACAGGTGCTGGCGGCGGCTCTGCCTGCATGGAGATGCCTGCTGTTCCTAAGTTTGATCGCTTCTCGCCTCAGGGGCGCGAACTCATGCCACACCAGATTCGCTTCATCGAGAGTGTGAAGGAAGGTCACCGCACCTTCCTCCTCGCCGATGAACCAGGTCTGGGAAAGACGGCACAGTCCCTCATTGCGGCGTCTGTTGCAAACGCCTTCCCTCTCCTTGCCATCGTTCCTAACGTGGTCAAGATGAACTGGGCGCGTGAAGTTGAGCGCTGGATCCCTGGTCGCAAGGCAACCGTTATTCACGGTGACGGAACAGACGTTGACGCCTTCGCAGATGTCTTTATCGTGAACTACGAAGTTCTGGACCGTCACCTCTCCTGGATTGGCCAGATGGGCTTCAAGGGCATGGTTGTTGACGAAGCACACTTCATCAAGAACCTCACTTCTCAGCGCTCCAAGCACGTGCTTGCACTCGCTGACCGCATCGTGGCGCGCACTCCAGGCCACAACCCCTTACGTATTGCGCTGACTGGTACGCCGCTGATCAATGACATCGATGACTTCCGCGCTATTTGGAAGTTCCTCGGCTGGATTGACGGCGAGAAGCCATCGGCTGAACTCACCGCCAAGCTTGAGGCAACCGGTCTCACCCCTGCAGACCAAAGCTTCTATGCCTCTGCTCGCGAAACCGTGGTGTCCATGGGTATTGTCCGTCGTCGCAAGATTGACGTGGCCAAGGACCTTCCTGCCAAGCGCGTGGTTGACCTGCCCGTTGAACTCGATGATGAACTCGGTAACTCGATCAAGGCTGCTGAAGCGGAACTGGCTAAGCGCCTGCTTGAGCGTTACAACCGCTTCACCGTCACCGGTAACTTCCGTGGTTCCACCACAGAGCTCATCCGTATGGTTGCCCAGCAGGAGCTGGACGAATCTAAGGGCCAGAAGACTGGCGAGAACGTCTTCACCATGGTGCGCAAGATTGGTCAGGCCAAGGCTGGACTTGCTTCTGACTACGCAGCTCAGCTTGCACGTTCAGTAGGCAAGGTTGTCTTCTTCGCGAAGCACATCGACGTGATGGACACCGCAGAACGTGCCTTTGCTGCCCAGGGCATCAAGTCTGTTTCCATTCGTGGTGACCAGACCACTTCTGCTCGCCAGGATGCTATTGACGCCTTCAACAAGGACGAGTCCGTTCAAGTTGCCGTGTGTTCACTCACCGCTGCTGGTGTTGGTTTGAACCTGCAGGCATCTTCCAACGTGGTTCTGGCAGAACTGTCCTGGACATCTGCTGAGCAAACCCAGGCAATTGACCGCGTTCACCGTATTGGTCAGGAAATGCCTGTTACCGCATGGCGCATCATCGCTGCCCAGACCATTGACGCGAAGATTGCCGAGCTCATCGACAGCAAGCGTGGACTTGCTGCTCGTGCCCTCGAGGGTGAAGAGATTGAAGCAGGCTCGCAGGATTCCATCCAGCTCGATGCTTTGGTTCACATCCTTACTCGTGCAATCGCGTCTCAGTACGCCTAGCCTGTAACCATGAACGAGTGGCTCACCGCAGCGGGCGCAGGTCTGCTGGCTGGTGGAGCCCTGTTCGTGGGCGCTCTCATTGCATGGTTTGTGAACGTGCCCTCACGGGTCGTGGCCAGTGTGATGGCGTTTGGTGCGGGAGTTCTCATCTCGGCACTCGCCTTTGACTTGGTCGGCGAGGCTATGGCCGAGTCTGGCCTCTGGCCGACCGTCTCCGGTTTTGCTGTGGGAGCGATTGTTTATGTGGGCGTGAATGTCCTGCTTGATCGTCTCAACGCTCGAAACAAAAAAGGTTCAGCAGAAGGCCCCGGAACCGGCACGGGTATTGCTGTGGGAGCACTGCTCGACGGTGTGCCCGAGTCCATGGTGTTGGGGCTGTCCATGCTTGGAGGTCAGGGAGTCAGTATTCCGATTCTGACCGCGGTCATCATTTCGAACCTTCCCGAAGGTCTTTCCAGCACAGCTGAGCTCAAGGCAGCGGGAAGAAAACCACGCTTCGTCTTCGCTTTGTGGGGAGGCATTGCTCTCGCTGCAGCGATCTCCAGCCTTTTGGGTTTCACTATCTTGGCTGATGCTCCCGTTGAGCTCACCGGCTTCATTACATCTCTAGCCGCTGGTGCCATGCTGGCCATGATCAGTGACACCATGATTCCTGATGCATTCCGCAAGGCTCACAACTACACGGGCCTGCTCGCCACTCTTGGTTTCTTGACCAGCTTGGTTATTCACCAGCTGGCCTAGTCACTAGTGCTCGTCCCAGAAGGTGGCGAGAAGCTGTGCTGAGGTGTGAGTGCGGTCAGCGTGAGCTGAGTGTCCTGCATTCGCCACAACCCAATAATCAGCTCCCAGCTGTTCAGCCATTTCTCGCTGCATCTCGATAGGCCAAGCGTCATCGTTGGCGCCGTGGGAGACAAGAACGGGGATGCCGGTGCGCGACAGCTCCACAGTTCGGTCGACCTGGTCAATGAGAATGTTGATTCCAGCTTCGAGCTGGGCAGGGTTAGTGCTCATCAGGCGGTCGTAGTAGTACTGCTCAATGATGTTGAGCTCACCCTTGATATCTGCCTCGGGATCTTTACCTGCAGCGAGCTGGCTGCCGACGTAGTACGCACGTGGACCATGCTCCAGAAGGCCATAGCGCTGCTCTAGCAAGTCACCACCCATATTTCTGGGGCCTGAATTCCACATGGTCAAGCTGGCGAAAGGGGAGTGGTCCTGAAGAACAGCCTCGATGGAGACAACACCACCGAAGCTGTGGCCCAACAGGTGAACATCGTTACCAAGCTCAAGCTTGCTAATGATGTCGTGAATATCTGCACCCAGGCGTTCTAATGCATAGCCGTCGGTGTTGTCAGGGCCTTCGGACAGGCTCTGTCCACGCTGGGAAAAAGCGACGACTTTATAGCCACGCTCAGAGAGGGGCTGCAGTAATCCATTGAATGTGTCTGCCGAGCTGGTGTAACCGGGAACGAGCAGTGCCGTTCCGATACGTTCACCCTGTGGCTCAATGGTGATGGTGGCGAGGTGGTAGCCATCAATCTCAACGCTTCCTCGAATCGCACGTTCAGGAAGTTGCTGGGCCAGAGAGATTCCCTGTGCTTCGAGTTCAACACTGTTGAGGGGCAGCTTTGCAGACATAACCCCATGCTACGACCGAGTACTTGCCCGAGCCTAAGTTGAATGAGAAAAGTCTCAGGGAAGAACTTTCGACTAGTTAACGAGAGTTAGAGAACCCTGATTTACGTAAATGCAGAGAAATCTTTAACTTAGTTACTAGCTAGGGTTGCTGAGAAAGCCCGGAGATGTCACTATCGACAGAACTGGGGTTTTGAGCAAACGTCATGTGGACAACAACTCAATCCTGTTACCCCTTCTTGTTTTTGACAATCACACAGAAAAGGCCCTTGTGGATCCTCTATTCGTCGTCGTGCTCGTTGTAGCACTCGCGCTTTTCTTTGACTTCACCAACGGTTTCCATGACACAGCAAACGCCATGGCAACCCCGATCGCTACTGGTGCTCTCAAGCCTCGAACAGCGGTTCTTATCGCAGCGGTATTGAACCTTGTTGGTGCGTTCCTTTCCACCGCAGTGGCTAAGACCATCTCGGTTGACCTCATCAACGAGGACGTCACAATCAAGGTGGAAATGATCTTCGCCGGTTTGTGCGGAGCAATCCTGTGGAACCTCACCACCTGGATTTTGGGACTTCCTTCCTCTTCTTCACACGCACTATTTGGTGGCCTGATCGGTGCTGCAATCGCGAGTGCAGGTTTTGACGCAGTGAACTTCATCAAGGTTGTTGAGAAGGTTATTCTTCCTTCTCTGTTCGCTCCCGTGATTGCTGGTATTGCTGCTTATCTTGCAACTAAGCTCGCGTACATCATCACCGCCCGTTCGCAGGCAGAGCGTGCGCGTACCGGAATTGGCACAGGCCGTTCACGCTTCCGTACCGGTCAGATCTTCTCGTCTTCATTGGTTGCTCTCTCGCACGGTACAAACGATGCTCAGAAGACCATGGGTGTTATCACTCTGGTGCTGATTACAGCTGGAGTGCTGGGTAAGGACAGTGGCGTTCCACTCTGGGTCATGATTGCAGCAGCTCTTGCTATTGCTCTGGGAACTTATATGGGTGGTTGGCGCATCATCAAGACAATGGGAACTGGTCTTTCTGAGATCAAGCCAGCACAGGGTCTTGCCGCTGAAACGGCAACCGGTGTCACCATCCTGGCGTCGACAAACCTTGGCTTCGCTCTCTCCACCACTCAGGTAGCTTCTGGTTCCGTTATCGGTGCCGGGCTGGGTCGTAAGGGCGGCACCGTCCGTTGGAGCAAAGCAAGCCACGTTGTGGGCGCATGGTTCCTAACTCTTCCAGCAGCAGCCATTGTGGGTGCATTCGCTGCGTGGATTGCAGGAACTGGCCCATTCGGAATTCTCATTGATGCCGTGCTCGTGACTGGTGTCATTATTGCTTTGTTCCAGATCAGCAAGCGTAACGCTGTCACTCACACAAACGTCCTCTCTGAGGTTGAAGGTGCGAGCGAGATCGTAGAAACTCCTGCACAGCGTCGCCGTGCAGAGAAAGCTGCCAAGCTTGCTGCCAAGAAAGAAGCAGAAAAGGCCGCGAAGGAAGCAAAGAAGAACAAGAAGGGCAAGAAATAATGACTATCGCTTGGGATGCATTCCTGTCTGTTGTTATCGCTTCTGTAGGCGGAGCAGCCGTTATCGTTTCGCTCTACTCACTTGGTGTTCGTTTCGTCACTGATGCAGAGCTGCTGGCTCCTAAAGCGGCCAAGGGTGATGGCTCAGCTGTGCGTAAGGAATCTTTTTTCCGCAGCATTGCTTACATCTGCTTCACACTTTGTGCCATTGCAGTGCTCTATGAGATCTACTTGATCATTCCGTTCTTCCATAAATAAGTCCGGAATATCGACATCACCCCCTCGTGCAAGCGAGGGGGTGATGTTGTTAACCCCTATATGTGGTGGTGAGGGATAAAGAAATTCACTTCAAGTTGTGGTTAAGACTTTCCGGCGAAAAACTCAAGGCAAACTCTCAGGCAGGTTATGGTTGAACCTGTAGTTCCCTCATCCCTACTCAAAAAGGAGAACGGTTTGTCGTCCTCGACCACCGAAAAGCCCAAGTCAGGCTTCTCAGCAACACTCGATCGCTACTTCGAAATCACCAAGCGTGGATCCACCATTGGTACGGAGTTCCGCGGCGGTCTCGTCATCTTCATGACGATGGTTTACATCATCATCCTGAACCCCATCATCTTGGCTTTCAGCCCCGACGTTAACGGAAACGTTATCGGCGGCGGCGCAGCTGACGCATTCGAATTCGCACCTCAGGCAATCGCTTCGGCAACTGCACTGGCTGCAGGTCTGATGACCATCGCATTCGGTTTCGTCGCACGTCTGCCATTCGCTATTGCAGCTGGTCTGGGTATCAACTCATTCCTCGCAGTAACTCTGGTCAAGGACGTCACCTGGCAGGAGGCCATGGGCCTCGTCGTCATCGACGGAATTATCATCCTCATCCTCGCGGTCACTGGTCTGCGCACCATGATCTTCACCGCAGTTCCTGCTGCACTGAAGACCGCGATCACCGTGGGTATTGGTCTCTTCATCGCATTCATCGGTCTCGTTGACGGTGGTCTTGTTCGTCGCACTGACGTTGGCCCCGTTCCAGTTGGACTCGGTGTTGGCACCGACCACGGAATTGGTCTCCCCACCACCATCTTCATCATTGGTGTTCTCACCATTGGTGTTCTCATGGCAATGCGTGTTCGTGCAGCAATCTTGATCGGTCTGATCTCGACCACCGTTATCGCCATCATCGCTGAAGCACTCTTCCCCGTAGGCGGCAAGTTCGTCAACGGTGAGTTCGTGACCCCCTTCGGTTGGGACACCACCATTCCTGGTCTGCCCACCAGCATCTTTGCTGTTCCTGACTTCTCCACCATTGGTGAAGTAAGCCTCTTCGGTTCCTTCGAGCGCATCGGTGCACTTGCTGCAATCATGCTCGTGTTCACCCTCGTGTTCTCGAACTTCTTCGACGCAATGGGCACCATGACCGGTCTGTCCAAGCAGGCTGGCCTTGCTGACAAGGACGGTAACTTCCCACGTCTGAAGTCCGCACTGGTTGTTGAAGGTGCTGGTGCTGTTGTTGGTGGTTTCACCTCGACCTCTTCCAACACCGTCTACATCGAGTCTGCTTCCGGTATCGCCGGTGGTGCTCGCACTGGTCTGGCTAACATCGTCACCGGTGTGCTGTTCCTGGTTGCAATGTTCTTCGCACCTCTGACCTCTGTAGTCCCCATCGAGGTTGGTGCTTCGGCACTGGTCATCGTTGGTGCACTCATGATGTCTCAGGTTGTTGACATTGACTGGAAGGACTGGAGCATCTCGTTCCCTGCCTTCCTGACCATCATCATGATGCCTTTCACCTACTCGATCGCAAACGGTATCGGTATCGGCTTCATCACCTGGGTCATTGTCCGCGCATTCGCTGGCAAGGCTAAGGAAATCCACCCAGTGCTCTGGATCGTTGCAGCTGGCTTCGTGCTCTACTTCGTAGCAGCACCGCTCTCCGCAGCATTCGGCGGCTAGTAAAGAATCACTCGCACAAGCGGGAGAGCCTTCGGGTTCTCCCGCTTGTCGTTTAACCAGATGTGGATAACTCCAGAGGCAGTTATCTCAACCTGAGTAAGTTTCCTCACATGCGTGTGAAACCTCTCATTGCCATCCCACTTATTGCTCTCGCCCTTGCGGGGTGCTCGACTCAACAGCCAACACAAGAAACAAGCACTGCTGCTGCTCAAGAACAGCCTCTCTTCTCTAGCGACGAAGAAGCACTGGCTGCAGCACAAGCTGCGTATGCCAACTACCTCGAGGTCTCAGATCAGATAGCGAGAGATGGCGGGGCTAATCCTGAGAGGTTGAAGGGGTTGGTTTCCTCTCAGCTTTTTGAGGAGCAAAAGGCAGGTTATTTGGACGTCAAGAGCAGTGGCTTATTGGCGCAAGGGTCTAGTCATTTCGATAACTTTTCAATTCAAAGCGCGAGCGCTGATTCAATTTCAAACTACGTTTGCTTGCGTCTTTCTGAGATAAGAGTTATTGATGATTTGGGTACCGATGTAACTCCATCGGGTAGAAATGACAATTTGCCCTTGGAACTTAGGTGGCAAGCCATTGGAGGAAAATTAGTCCTCGAAAAGAGTGAAGTGTGGACAGGCCAAAACTTCTGTTTATAGTTCTAGCTTTCCTTGGATTAACTTTTGGATTTAGCGATGTTGCCCATGCGGCGACTGCAAATTGTCAATCCCAGAATGCTGTTTTTTCCGGCTGCACTGGTGCCCAAACCTCCAACAACTCAGTTGATGTCTGGGCTAGGTCAACAACACCAGGCGGTTCATCCACTGTCGTGACGCCTGCTGGTAGATCAACAGGAAGTCGATCAACTGTCGTTCGCCCTGTTTACTACCCTTCTTCGTTGGCGTTTAGGTGTCTTGGGTTGATTTCACCTTCTCCTCAATGTCAGCGAACCCCTGCTGCTCCAGCACCTGCCCCTGCGACAGTGACTTATGCACCTGTCACCCTTTCGGACCTCGCGAACTTTGTTCCCCAAGCCGCCTCGTTAACTTCTCAGCCACGTGGGTGGACTGTGGCGAATCTCAATACCAACTTCATTGCTGGGGCTTCTACTCATGTTGTGGGTGGGTCTTTGTTTGGCCGCTCAGCCGAGGTTCGGTTCACGCCACATGCTTACGACTGGAACTACGGAGATGGTGGAACCCAAACAACTTCGGTTGCCGGTGCTCGCTGGGATACTCTCGGAATGCGTGAATTCTCTCCAACTTCGACAAGTCATGTTTATGGATCTGAAGGAAGTTTCACTACATCTGTCGCAGTTCGTTATGGGGCAGAGTATCGCGTGGGCGGGGGAGCCTGGATTCCCGTCTCAGGCGAGGTTTCTAGTGCAGCAACGACCACTGTGGTGATTGTGCAAAATGCAGATACTGTCTTGGCTGCACGGGATTGCACGGCAGGTCGAACAGCTCCTGGCTGTTAGCCTGAGAAGGCACTTGAGGCCAGGTGTTTCTGCTCAATAAACACTCAGATAACACTCAGGCTGGTCATAGGATTCCCACAGACTTGTGCGGAATGCTGAAAGTGCTTGAAAGGAGCTTCTCGAATGACTGAGAACAACGACAAAGGAATTCCCGAGTACTTTTTCCCACCCGTGGGAGATGCCACTCCACCACCAGCAGCACCAGCTGCTGAACAGGTAGTTCCTGAAACGTTTGTTGGACCAGCAGCAGTTCGTGAGCGCAAGCAGAGCAAGGTTGCCCCACTCGTCGCCGTGGCAGTAGCTGCCGCATTGGTCGGCGGAATTGCCGGAGCCGGTGTTGCCACCGTGATGGGTGGCCAGAACGCTACAAACACAGCGTCAAACACCATTCAAGGCATCACCATCAATGATTCTGAAGAAGTATCAACGGTCACTGCGGTGGCAGCGAAGGCTTCCCCGAGCGTTGTCACCATTGCTGTGACGGGCACAGAGGGTTCTGGAACCGGATCTGGTGTCATTTTGAACAAGGAAGGCTACGTCCTCACCAATAACCACGTGGCAACCCTTGATGGTGCTGCATCAGATGCAAAGATCACCGTTCAAGACAACGACGGGAACATTTACCCTGCCACCATCGTGGGAACTGACCCGACAGTGGACATGGCTGTGCTGAAGATTCAGAGCGAAAGCACCTTCACCCCGATTGAATGGGCTGATTCCAGCAAACTCAACGTGGGTGACCTCACCATTGCGCTGGGTGCTCCACTTGGCCTTGCTGGCACGGTCACCACAGGAATTGTTTCTGCACTCAACCGATCCATTCAGGTTGCAAGCTCGTCCGTTCCTGATTCCTCGGGTTCTGACTCCGGTAGTGGAGATAGCTCTAATCCCTTCAACTTCGACTTTGGTCAAGGACAGAGCCAGGCCCAAACCCAAAGTGCTTCCATCTCCATCCCTGTGATTCAGACAGATGCTGCCATCAACCCAGGTAACTCGGGCGGTGCTCTCCTTGATTCCAAGGGTCGCCTGATCGGTATCAACGTCGCTATTGCGAGCGCGGGATCCTCTGAAGGTCAGTCCGGAAGCATTGGTGTGGGTTTCGCACTTCCTTCCAACCTTGCCAAGCGCGTGTCTACTGAACTCATTGAGAACCAGAAGGCCTCTCACGGTCTCCTTGGTGCTCAGGTCTCAGATGCCGCCACCAAGGATGGCAGCACCGCTGTTGGTGCCTTCATCGAGAAGGCCGTTGATGGCGGCGCTGCTGCTGCAGCCGGTATTAAGGCCGGAGATATTGTGACTCAGTTCAATGGTGTTCGTGTGACGGACGCTAACGACCTGACCGCTTTGGTTCGCACCGCTGCGGGTGGTTCGGAAGCAACTGTCGTGATCAACCGTGACGGTAAGCAGCAGACAATCAAGGTTCAGCTCGGCACACTGAAGTAGCTGGGGAAACGGCCAGCTCTTGGTAACCTAGAACTCGGCCTTCTACTCAAGGACCCCATGTCTGCTCTTGGCTCCGCGCCCATCCCAGCAACGCCCTTACCTGGCGTTTCTTATGTGATGCCTGTCCTCAATGAGGTCACCCACATTCGTGCTGCGGTGGCGAGCTTGCTCGAGCAGGATTACGCCGGGCCGATGGAAGTGACCCTTGCGTTGGGACCCAGCTCGGACGGCACTAATGAGCTCGTTGCCCAGATGTGTGCTGAAGATTCGCGGATTCACTCTGTAGATAACCCTGCGGCTGCGACCCCGGTGGGAATGAACCTGGCAATCAAGGCCTCGAACTTTCCCATTGTGATTCGGGTAGATGCACACTCGGTGCTGCCCAATGACTATGCCAGCATCGCTGTAGAAACCTTGCTTCGCACTCAGGCAGACAACGTGGGCGGCATCATGGATGCCCAAGGAACCACGCCTTTTGAACGTGCTGTGGCACGCGCCTATGACACCAAGGTTGGCTTGGGTGGAACTCCGTTCCACGTGGGTGGCAAGGAAGGTCCTGTCGACACGGTCTACCTGGGTGTCTTCAATCGTGAAAGCCTGCTCAAAGTGGGCATGTTCAACGAGGAGATTCGTCGCGGCCAGGACTGGGAACTCAACCGTCGTTTCCGTGACGCAGGTGGCCTGGTCTGGTTTACCCCCAAGCTCAAAGTTGTGTACCGACCACGCACCTCGGTGAAGGCACTGGTCAAGCAGATGTACTCCACGGGCTTGTGGCGTGGTGAACTCTCCAGGCGCTTTGGAAGTGGCCTGCGCTACTTTGTTCCACCTGCAATGGTGATGGCAACTGCGCTAGGAATCATTACCGGCCTGCTGGGATTCACCCTCGGTTGGGTTGTGCCAGCGGTTTATGTGGCATTCGTACTTGTTTCCACCGCGGTTTATGGCCGGGGTATGGGGGTTAAAGGACTCTTGTGGTTCCCGCTTGTACTTCCCTGTATTCACTTCGCATGGGGTGTAGGTTTCATCATGAGTTACACCAGACTCACCTCCAACATCGCCGGCAAGAGCGGAAGGTAAGACGTGGATAAGCCCACCTCTCTCGCTCAGCTGCGCGAAGTTACTCAACCACCTGAGGTGCGTACGCGTGCCAACGCAGAGCACTGGGTAGCTCACCTGTATTTGCGTGACCTTTCGCCCTATGTCACGTGGGTTTTGCTCAAGACACCTATCTCTGCCAACGGTGTGACCGGGCTCATGATCCTCACCGGCTGGGCAACGGCAGCTGCATTACTCATCCCGGGAATCTGGGGACCAGTTCTTGCCTTGGTCTTGGGGCAACTCCAAATGCTTATTGACTGCTGCGATGGGGAAGTTGCGCGCTGGCGCAAAACCAAGAGCCCAGCAGGACACTTCCTGGACGCAGTGGGTCACTACACAACTGAGGCACTGATTCCCCTTGCACTTGGTTTGCGTGCTGCCGGATTTGCAGATAACTCTCGCCCCATTGACTGGATGTGGGTTGCCCTCGGTGCATTCTTGGCCATCGTCATCATCTTGAACAAGGTGCTCAACGATTTGGTGCGAGTGGCCCGAGCTATGTCCGATTTGCCCAAGTTGGCAGATGCCAAGGGAGCTAATGCTCCACGACCCGGTGTTGTTGCGAAGCTTCGCCGCATGGCCCGTTTTGTTCCCTTCCACCGCATTTACCACTCGGTGGAGCTGACCATCATTGCCTTTATTGCCGCGGTTGTTGGTCTGGCTGTGGGAGAACTTCAGGTCAGCCAGATACTGGTTGCTGTATTACTGCCATTGTCTGTCCTTGCCATTATTGGCCACTTTGTCGCCATCATGACGAGCTCCCGTGTCCGGGCTGCCTAGTCACTCAGAAATCGGCGTTCGACCTCGTGTGGGCGTCGTTGTGCTCACGATGGGACAGCGCCCTGAAGATCTTTCCCGCGCCCTCAAGAGCGTGCTCGCTCAACAACTTGTGATCCTTGACATTGTGGTGGTGGGTAATGGCTGGCGACCTGAATTTCTCTCTGCTGGGGTTCGTGGTCTTTTTCTTCCAGAAAACTTAGGTATTCCTGCCGGTCGCAATGCCGGCGCCGCCAAGGTTTCCGGCGAATACATCTTCTTCCTCGACGATGATGCCGAGTTGGCGGATCCACTCTTCCTGTCCGAAGGCATTAGAAAGCTCCACGCAGATTCTTCGCTGGGTTTGATTCAGCCACGAATCACAGATCCAACGGGCAAAACGACACCGCGTCGCTGGATTCCTCGCTTACGCAAAGGAGAGGCGACCGACTCCAGCTACGTGTTCTCCGTGCTGGAAGCAGCGGTGTTGATGCCCACACGTGTCTTCGAAGACATCGGCGGCTGGGGAGATCCCTACTTCTATGCCCACGAGGGAATTGAGCTTGCGTGGCGAGTATGGAACGCAGGAAAAACGGTGTGGTACGCCGGTGACATGGTGGTCCACCACCCGGTCACCAGCCCCACCAGACACGAAACCTACTACCGCCTCAATGCTCGAAACCGGGTGTGGTTGGCCAAGCGCAACCTTCCGTGGGTTCTGGTTCCGTTCTATGTGCTCTCCTGGACGGGGGTTCAGTTAGTGCGCTCACTTCGGAACCGTGGTGCAGGTTTGAAGCCGTGGTTTTCAGGCTGGGTCGAAGGTTGGCGTGAAAATCCTGGAGGCCGCGTCGGTATGCGCTGGCTTACCGTGGCTCGCATGACCAAAGCTGGCCGTTTTCCAATTCTCTAGTCGTAACCGACTTATTCTTCGCAAGTTAGGCTAATTTCATGGGTTTGATTCAAGATGCGCGTTCGGCAACAACGTTGCTCTCCAAAGCACTTCAGGGTCGTCTGAGGCGCAAAGAACTTGCTCGCAAGCTTGCAGAAAACCCACTTCCTGAGCACAACTTCAAAGTGGGAGTGTATTTCGCCGATGGTGAAGTCAACCTGTACCAAGTGCGCCAGTGGTACAAGCCGCTCGAGGAGTTGGCAAAGACGTGGCCTGTTGTGATTTTGAGTCGTAACACTTTGGGCGCACTCAAGATGCTCGATGAATCACCGGTCCCTGTTGCGTATGTGCGCACCGTCGTGGATTTGGAAGAGTTCATCGCCGACCAAGATTTGCATGTGATTCTCTACGTCAATCAGAACGCCCGTAACTTCCAGATGTTCCGTTACGGAAGTCGTTTCCACGTATTCATCAACCACGGTGAATCCGACAAGATGTACATGACGACCAACCAATTCAAGGCCTATGACTACAGCCTGATTGCCGGTGATGCGGCCCGTGAACGTCTCGGTCGTGTGCTCTGGGACTACGACTTTGATAAGAGGGCAATCCCTATTGGCCGTCCTCAAGCCGACCATTACACCGGAACTGTTCCCTTCGAGCCTGATGGTCGCGAAGTGGTGCTCTATGCCCCCACCTGGGAGGGTGACCGCCCTGCTGCAGCCTATGGCTCAGTTGAAACTCACGGACTTGCCCTCGTGGAAGCACTCATCGCGACCGGACGTCACCGTGTGATCTATCGCCCCCACCCCCGCAGTGGTGCTGTGGACTTTGACTACGGTCAAGCTAACGATCAAATCAAGGCATTGTTGCGCCGGGCCAACTCTCATGACCCAGCTGCCAAGCACATTGTGGATGAAGGCGCTGAATTAGGTTGGCAGCTCTCTGTTGCCGATATGGCCATCGTGGATATTTCCGCCATGGTTTATGACCGACTCGCTGCAGGCAAGCCACTGATCATTACCCGCCCTGTCAACCCCGAAGCAGAAATCGATGAAGGTGGCTATCTCAGTGACTGTGAATGGTTGACCGCAGATCAGGCAGGACAGATTGTCACGCAGATTGACGCCATCGAACATGATCCTGAGGCACAGGCACGACTTGCTCGCTGGTGCAAGCACTACTTCGGAGACATCACTCCAGGTGTTCCGACCAAGCGTTTCCATGATGCCATCGAGCACTTGATGAATGAATGGGACAAAAACGCGAAATTGCACGCCTCCGACTAATTCTCAAACGCGCTACTCCGGCTTGTTTCCGCGGGAGTGTCAGTGGTTCGCAGTAGCGTGGGGATGTGGCTAAAACGGGGTTTGTGCAGCGTGAAATTGCACCCGTGCGCCCTTTTGCCCCTGACCTCATTCAGTCGCAGATTATCGAGCTTCCCCGTGACCAGTCAGCAGTCATTCTGGGTGCTCCAGGGACGGGAAAGACACAAGTCCTAACCGAACTCGTTGCAGCACGCGTTGCTCAGGGTGTGAACCCAGACAACATTGTGGTGTTGAGTCCTCATCGTGTTGCTGCCGGTCGCCTTCGCAATTCCTTGGGCCTGAGGTTAGCGCGAGCGACCAATGGCGCACTAGCTCGCACTCCTGGTTCGCTCGCGTTTTCCCTCGCAGGTGAACATGCACTGGCATCGGGCCAGAGTGCTCCGCGAATGCTGACCGGAAGCGAGCAGGACAGCATCATTGCTGAGTTATTGCTGGGCCATATCGAAGATGGAACGGGGCCTGCCTGGCCTGACCCACTTGTTGCTGAAGTGCGCCAGCGCCGCGCCTTCCGCAGTGAACTGCGTGATCTCTTTGCGCGCAGCACCGAGGCTGGATGGACACCAACAGAACTTCGTGCGCAAGGACTCTCCCGAGAACATCCCGAGTGGGTTGCCGCAGCAGAATTCTGGAATGAATATCGCGAGGTACTAGCTGGTTTCCGGACAGAATCTTTTGATGCTTCCGAAATCTTGGCAATTGGCGCAAATGTTCTCGCAGAGCCTGCTGTGATGCCTGATGTGGAACTCGTTCTTGTCGATGATGCGCAGGAGCTCACCTGGGGTGCTGTCAGGATGTTGAAAGCCTTTGCCGCCCGTGGAGTTCCTGTCATTGTTTTTGGTGACCCTGACATCACCACCACTACCTTCCGAGGGGCTGTACCCAATTTCCTGGGACGTTTTGCCGTTGAGTTAGGAATCCCTGCCGAACGATCACTCACCTTCGTACTCGAATCTGTGTATCGTCACGGCCCTGCAATTCGCACTGCTGTGCACAAAATCACAGAGATGGGTTCGGCAGAAGCCGGTGCGCAACGCAAAGCACTCTCCGTGGTGGACAATGCTGTTTCTCAGCCGGTGAGCGTCATTGAACGTCCGTCACGCGTGGCCGAAACCACCGCTATCGCGAGGGAACTCCGCGAAAAGCACATTCTCGGCTCCACGCCATGGTCTCAGATGGCAGTTGTGGTGCGCACCAGCTCGCTGGTGCCGCAGATAGCTCGCGCACTTGCTGTGGCAGAAGTTCCCACGAAGACGTTGCTTTCGGAACGTTCCTTGAAAGAACACCCTGCTGCGCTGGATCTCATCGCCGCCATCGCTGTGGCGATGGGCCGGATGGAACTCACTCCCAACGTGGTCAACGATTTATTGACCTCACCCATGGTGGGATTGACCGTCCTTGATCTTCGTAGATTGAGACTGGCATTACGCCACGATGAACTCGCTGCCGGGGGAGTGCGCACGGGTGAAGAGCTACTTATCGCCGCACTCGACCAACCTGCTGACCTTGTCACACTTGATTTCGCCCCTGCCCGCCGTGCTGCCCGTTTCGCAGAAACACTGCAGATGCTCCGAGCAGAGATTGCTGCCGGGAACTCGATCGAAGAGTTGCTCTGGACAACGTGGGAACGCAGCGGTTTGGCCAAGACCTGGGGCACTGAGGCACTCAGTGCCGGTCTTGTCGCTGATGATGCCAACCGAAACCTGGATGGTGTGATGGCGTTGTTCACCTCCGCCAAGAGATATGTCGAAAGATATCCAGATCGCCCTGCAGCCGAGTTCATTGCAGAGCTTTTGGATGCCGATGTTCCTGAAGATACTTTGGCCCCTCAAGCTCAAGCTGATGCAGTGTTGGTCTGCACCCCTTCGGCGTTGATCGGCACCGAGTTCGATGTTGTGGCAATTGCTGCCGTGCAAGAAAACCTGTGGCCAAACCTGAGGCCACGAGGTTCGCTTCTCCATGCTCAAGACCTCATGGGAGATTCCGTCGGCATTGAGGTTGATTTTGCAGCTTCTCGCAAGGAGGTCCTTGACGATGAGTTGCGTATGTTTGCGGTGGCCATCTCCCGTGCCCGGCAATCCGTGATTCTCACTGCGACAGCAAATGATGACACCTTGCCTTCGCCTTTCCTGAGGCGGATCGAAGCGGCTACAGGGATAAACCCTGAGGCTGTTCACGATTCTGAACGCAATGGGCTCAGTGAGTATCCGCTCACTCTGCGTGGTTTGGTGGGATCTCTGCGCAGGGCACTCACGCTGGCCCTGCGTCGAGGTGAGACCTCAGAACGCAGCGCCCAGCTTGCACATGCTTTGGCCAGACTTTCTGCTGCCGAGATTCCAGGTGCTTCACCTACGCAGTGGTATGGCTTACGTGAACCTTCAACAGATGCACCTCTTGTTGATCTCAGTGAGGATGGAAACACGGTTTCCGTGTCACCGTCCAGGCTTGAAACATGGGAAAAGAATCAGCTCGCCTGGTTTATTGAATCCGTTGTAGGGCGAACCTCAAGCTCTGCCCAAGGCATCGGCACCATCGTGCACAAAGTCATGGAAGACGCCAGCGCAGATGATTCAATGCCGATCGACGCAGACTCACTCTGGGCAGCAGTAGATGCACGTTGGCATGAACTTTCGTTCGATGCAGAATGGCTGAGCACGGGCGAGCGCCGTCGAGTTCGCAAAATGGTTGCTGCGGTGTCGGAGTACTTGCAGAACTTCCAGAGTGACGGAAAGACCCTGCTCGCTACAGAAGGTGGGTTCACCCTGGAGTTGGGGAAAGCAACCCTGCGCGGTTACATCGACCGCATTGAGCAAGACGCTATTGGACATGTCGTGATCGTGGATCTCAAGACAGGGAAGTATGAGCCTCGTGTGAAAGATCTTCCCGAGCATGCTCAGCTTGCCTGTTACCAATTAGCACTCACCGAAGGAGTACTCACAGATGTGCCCGAGGGGTCACGTAATGGCGGAGCAAAACTCATCTACGTGACGAACGGCACCAAGGGCAAGCTCTACAAAGCTATGGAACAAAAGCCCTATGACGAGAGCGAATTGGCCACCATCCGTGAACGTATTGAGACCGCAGCCCAAGGTATGGCAGGTAACGAATTCACGGCACCGATTGTGATCGAAGAAGAGCGCGGCAAGCCCCACACTCGATACGAATTCCGCATACATACAGCCCCGGCGGTGTCGGCATCATGAGTGATTTCCACATCAGCGCCTTAGAGCTGGCACGTCGTCTCGACCAACCAGATCCCACGCCAGAACAGCAAGCCATCATCGAAGCTCCACTCGAGCCTGCTCTTGTCATCGCGGGTGCGGGAAGTGGCAAGACTGAAACCATGGCCAACCGTGTGGTGTGGCTGGTGGCTAATGGCAAGGTCTCGGTCAATGAGATTTTGGGTATGACTTTCACTCGCAAGGCAGCTGGTGAACTCGCAGAACGTATCCGCAAGCGGGTAGCCAAACTGGTTGCGGAAAAGGTTGTCCCGCTCGAGATGGATGAGCTCGATCAAGCCACCGTCACGACCTATAACTCTTTTGCAAACCGTATTTATTCGCAGTATGCCGTGCTTATTGGGCGTGACCCCGATGCGACAGTGTTGGGTGAGGCAGCTGCCTGGCAGCTGGCCCGTTCTATCGCTCGTGAAGGAACGGGGGAAGTTCTCTCGGATCTCGACAAGAGCCTGGATGTACTCACCGAAGCGATACTTCGTCTATCCCGCGCCATCGCCGACAATGTGGCGGACCCTGCAGATATTGCAAGCTTTGCTCGCTCACTTGATGAGCACACCGTCAACATGCCTATCGATGGCCCTGGTAGTCGAAAGAGTGCTGCTGTTGATGCGTGGGTCAAGGCACGTGAAGTGGGAACGACACTGCCGGTGTTAGTTGACCTCGCGACCGAATTTGCTGCAGCCAAGCGCCGCCAAGGCCTCATTGAATACAGCGATCAGGTGGCATTGGCACTGGAAATCTGTCAACGCTTTGACAGCGTTGTGGCAGATTTCCGAAGTCAGTTCAAGGTTGTTCTCCTCGACGAATACCAAGACACCTCGGTTGTGCAAACGCAATTGCTCAGCCTGCTCTTTGCGCGGACACCTGTCATGGCCGTGGGAGACCCCCACCAATCAATTTATGGCTGGCGAGGCGCATCCGCAGACAATATTGAACAGTTTGGTGCTGCCTTTGGTGCCGGAGTAGAGCTCACCCCGACCTACTCGCTGGCGACAAGTTGGCGTAACCCGGTGGGTGTGCTCGATGCTGCAAACGTATTGGTTCGACCGCTTTCCGCCAAGACGCAGATCCCCGTCACGCAATTGCGTGCCAAGCCTGATGCGCCGCAAGGTGAGGTCGAACTGAGCGTCTCGGAAACGATCTATGACGAAGCCCAACAGGTGGCACTGTGGCTGAAGGATCGCGTTAATGATGAGACCACGTCAGCGATGCTGTGCCGTTCTCTCAAAGGCATTGAACCGTTCAAACGAGCATTAGATGAGCACGGAGTTCGGTATCACGTGGTGGGCCTTGGTGGCTTGCTCGATGAGCCGGTCATTGTGGACTTGGTGTGCACGCTGCGCGTTCTGCACGATGCCACTGCAGACTCTGAATTAGTTCGTCTACTGACTGGGGCCAGGTGGGCAATTGCACCTCGGGACATAGTGGGGCTCAGTGCTGTCGCGAGATGGATGAGTGAGCGCGATCATCGTCAGCAGCGCCTGAGCGAAGAAGTGCGCAATGCACTGCGTAACTCCGTTGTGTCTGAAGATGGTTCTTCTTTGGTTGATGCACTGGACTTTGTCGTGTCAGCACCTGAGAATCACAAGGTTTTGGAAAATCTCTCCGCTACCGGTCTGGCCCGACTCAAGCTGGCCGGGGAGCAGATCGCTCGTCTGCGTCGCCGAGTGGGTGTGGACTTACGCGAACTTGTCACGATTGCTCAGCAGGAACTCCTTCTGGATATCGAAGCGGTCGCGAATGAATCTGCTGCAACTGCGCTTTCCAGCCTTGAAGCGTTCATGGAACCCCTCAGTGCCTATGTTGACGGCGAAGACCGAGCAACGCTGGGTGGCTTCCTTAGCTGGCTGAAGGAAGCTGAAAGACGGGAACGCCTGAGCCCCCAATCTGCCCCTGCTGAGCCATGCACGGTCCAAATCATGACGATCCACGGTGCTAAGGGCTTGGAGTGGGACGTCGTGGCCATTCCTCGCATGGTCAAAGATGAGCTTCCCGGTAATCGCACTCGTGCCGAGAACTGGTTGGGATTTGGCCGTCTGCCTTTCCAATTCCGTGGTGACGCCTTGCATTTGCCCGTATTCAACTGGCGCTCGGCAACAACTCAGGTTGAGCTGGGGGAGAGTTACGACGAATTCGTCGAAGAGGTCCGCGTTCGCTATGACGATGAACAGCGCAGATTGGCATACGTGGCACTCACGCGCGCTAAGCACTCTCTGCTGCTTTCTGCCTCTTTCTGGTCCACACAGGTCACCCCACGACCTCCTGGACTATTCCTGCAAGAGCTAGCCGCTGCTGGGGTGTTCTCCGGGGAGCTTCCCCTTGCCCCTGAGAATGAAACCAATCCTCTCGGTGATGAGGAAGAGACTGTGACGTGGCCCTTGGATTCGCTTGGTTCTCGCAGAGATGTTGTTATGCGTGCCGCCGAAGCGGTCTATCTGGCTAGTCCCACCGTGCCAACGCCCTGGGATTCGGAAATTGATCTTCTTCTCGCTGAGCGTGATCGCAGATCGAATGCTGATGTAGAGATTCCGTTGCCTGAGCGAATTCCCGCCTCACGCTTCAAGGACTTCATCGAGGATCCACAGGCCGTTGCCCGGTCCTTGCGCAGGCCGTTGCCCGAACGCCCCTTCCGTGCCACTGCATTGGGAACCCTCTTCCACTCGTGGGTTGAAGAACGCTCTGCAGTTTCAAGCCACATCGACCTCGTCGACGCCCACCCGGGTGAACTCGACGGCTTAGATGCAAGCGCCCTCGTTTCTGCAGATGAGCAGACCCTACGGACATTGAAAGAAACCTTTGAACGCAGCCAGTGGGCCGCCCGAAAGCCTGTTGCTGTCGAGTTAGAAGTCAACGTTCCCTTTGGAAACAGCATCATCATTTGCAAGATTGATGCCATCTATGAAGTCGAAGGTTCTCACGGTCAACGCTTCGAAATCGTGGACTGGAAAACTGGCAAAGCTCCGAAAGATGCTGAAGATCTCGAGCTCAAGCAGTTCCAGCTCGCCCTCTATCGACTTGCCTATGCTCGCTGGTCGGGCGTTCCCGCCGAGAACATTGATGCTGCCTTCTACTTCGTTGCCGAAGACAAGGTAATCAGACCAGAACGGATTTACTCCGAAAGAGAGTTAGAAGAGCGCTGGTCATCCGTGACAGGCTCCATGCCGCGATAGCGAGCTGAAGACGCATCACCTGGGGTTTCATCCAAGAGTTCAACAACTTCGGTCACGGTCAACACAGGAGCCGTGTCTGTGCCAATAGCGTTGGTGTTTTCCTGGTGAACACTGTCGACTAAGCGGTCCAGCATGTCGATGGCGTCATCGACTATCTCTGGGCTCTTCTGCTCAACACCGTGAAGTAGCCAACGAGCAAGTTCCAGCTCGGAGTAGAGAGTCGCACGCTGACGAAGCTTGGGGTCAACCAGCGAGTGACGTGAGTCGCCATAGGCGGCGAAGGCGGCATCTTGTGAATCCACGGGCGCATTGATAATCCAGTGCATGTCTGAAGCAGGATCTCCCACGCGCAGTGCTGCCCAGCCCAAAACGCCAGAAACCGAATCGGTTCCTGCGATGAAGGAATCAGCACCGAGCGAGCCGTGAATCACGGTGGGCTCAAACAACCAGAGCGAGCTGTCGTTGACAGCTTCTTGCCAACGAGCAGAAAGTGCGGCTGGAAGAAGAGCGGTTCCCTGAGCTTTGGAAACAAGATCTCGCGTTTGACGCTGAATGTCTTGTGCAGAGAAGAAGGGGAGTCCAGCATCAGAGACGAAGTGGGTCGGCAACGAGTGAATCGACGCAATCGAAGTTCCAATGGAAGTAGGCAAACCTGATTCTGCGGTGAAGTCAGCGAGCGAAATCTGGTGACCGTGAAGGAATTCAAAGACAAGTCCGAAAGTCTTACCAATGGGTGCGCGCCCAACCAGGGTGGGCACATCAAAGCTCAGACGTGAGCGAATGCCCGCCGTCATCGTCTCGAGTGCATACTTTTCTGCACCGAGCTGCGCTTCAGCTTCTGCCGAGTTGGGAACGCGAACAATCAGCTCACGGCCAGTGGCATCAGTGACGATGGCTGCAAAGAAGTCACCGTGCATTCCGGTGGAGAAAGCCTGGGCTTGAACGGGGTCAAAACCGGGCACAGCCGCTGTAGCCAACGCCGCTAGAGTGATATGAGATCTGGCCATGAAATACAGGCTAATTCGCGGATGTGCTTGTGGCACTCAACGCCACGCATCCAATGCCCTACTGATACCCCAGAACGAGTGCAATGACTGACGAATTCACGCAACGACTCACGTTGTCTCGTCATGCCACCGATCGCAGGGCTGAATTACGCACCAGGCCTGCTTTGCTCGATGAGTTAGCTGCAGACGCACGTACTCGCGTCATTGTGCTCAACAAAGGTAAAGCTTTAGTTGCCGGGAACCAATTAGTCACGCTGACCTTGGAACAGCTCAATGCAGTCACCCCGGCACAATCTCAAGAAATTATCTTTCTCGGCATCAGCACCGTTGAGTCATCTGGTGAACCTATTGGAACCCCGTTCTTGGCAGCAACGGTCGATGACAGTGCTGCCGGGGTTCTAGGCCCTGAACAGTCCAACTGGGGTGATCTCCGTGTGCTCGGCCATGAACTCTCTGACCGCGATGCAGGTTTGTTCACGCAAGCACTTGCCTTGGCGAACTGGCACCGTACTCATGCACATGCACCCTCAAATGGTGAGGCGACGGTTGCAGGTCAAGCAGGTTGGGTTCGCCATCTTCCTGAAGATGAATCAGCACAAGTATTTCCCCGCACAGACCCAGCAGTGATTGTGCTCGTCGTTGATGACCAAGACCGTCTGCTCATGGGCAACAATGCGATGTGGGAAAGCAATCGTTTCTCTCTGCTGGCTGGGTATGTTGAGCCCGGTGAATCGCTGGAAGCAGCGGTGATTCGTGAAGTGTTTGAAGAATCAGGCGTTGTCGTGACGAACCCTGTTTATCTCGGCTCACAGCCGTGGCCATTCCCGCAGTCCCTCATGCTCGGTTTCAGGGCTCAGGTAGCAGCAGGCTTTGATCCGGAGAACCATGTTGCTGATGGTGAAGAAATTCTGAAACTGCGGTGGTTCACTCGTGATGAGCTCAAAGCAAGCCTGGATGAGATTGTTCTTCCTGGCAAAGTTTCCATTGCCCGCGCATTGATCGAGGAATGGCTAGGGGAGAGTCTCGACCAAGAACACACCTGGCTTGGACAACCATCGTGAGCGAGATAGTTCCTGTGACACCTGAAGAGCTCCTTGCGGGTCTTGATGAAGACCAGCGTGCTGTGGCGGAAGAACTTCGAGGACCTGTTTGTGTTCTCGCTGGTGCGGGCACAGGAAAGACTCGTGCGATTACCCACCGCATTGCCTACGGCATTGCAACAGGAACATATTCTCCCGATCGTGTCTTGGCATTAACGTTCACCAATCGAGCAGCAGGAGAGATGCGGACGCGTCTGCGCCACTTGGGTGCCGGTCCCGTTCAGGCTCAGACCTTCCATGCGGCAGCTCTTCGTCAGCTTGGGCACTTCTGGCCCATGTTTGTCGGTGGCGAAACCCCGAAGATTTTTGAATCAAAGTCAAGGCCACTTGCTGAGGTTGCCACTCAACTGGGCCTCAAACTCGACACAGCAACCTTGCGTGATCTGGCTTCAGAAGTGGAATGGCGCAAGACAAGCAATCTGAGTCTCTCCAGCTATGAAAAGCGTGCTTATGCCCGCCCCATGCCAGGAAATCTGGCCGTTGCAGACGTTCTTGCCGTGATGAATGGTTATGAGGATCTCAAAGATGCTCGCGGCCAGATAGATATGGAAGACGTGTTGCTCCTCACAGCTGGGTTGCTGGAATCGGAAGCAGCGGCCGCTATGGAAGTGCGCGAGCGTTACCGTTTCTTCGTCGTGGACGAATATCAGGACGTCTCACCTCTGCAGCATCACTTGTTAGATCTGTGGCTTGGCGACCACCGCGATCTGTGCGTGGTGGGAGATGCAAGCCAGACCATTTATTCCTTCACCGGCGCAACCAGTGATTACTTACTCTCGTTCGGCACGACCTATCCGGATGCACATCTGGTGAAGCTAGAGACGAACTATCGGTCAACAGCACCAATAGTTTCGGCAGCAAACGCCTTGATGCGAGATCGCCCCGGTGCATTGACCCTGACTGCGGCAACCCCCGACGGACCCAGCCCACAACTGGCGGAGTATCCCAATGACGGTGCTGAAGCACGTGCTGTGGCAACGAAGATTGCCGCGGAGATCGCAGGAGGGACCCTTCCTGAAGATATTGCTGTGCTTTATCGCATCAATGTTCAGGCGGTTGCTCTAGAACAAGCACTTTCTGACCTTGGAATCAGCAGCACCATTCACGGCGCGAAGCGTTTCTATGACCTTCCAGAAGTTAAACAAGCCATCATGGCGTTGCGCGGGGCATCTGTCTCTGTCTCGGGGGAGCCCTTGTTCAAATCCGTCAGTGATGTGTTGCGCTCGGTGGGGTGGAGCCAGGA
>NZ_CAKZII010000090.1 GCF_936931525.1 uncultured Aurantimicrobium sp. | reverse complement strand
CGGGCAGCTTCTTCGCCGGTTGCGGTGATCGGGATCTGGCTTGCCTCAAGATACGAGTTGAAAGGCACCTTGGCGTCAATGACGATGGTCTTGCCGCCAGGCAAATTAATCACCATGTCGGGTCGGATAGTTCCGCTGTCGGTCTTCATGGTGGTTTGAGTATCAAAGTCCACGTGGGCAGTGAGGCCTGCAACTTCGACCAAGCGGCGAAGCTGCGCTTCACCCCAGGTTCCGCGAACGCTGTTGGAGCTGAGAGCTGAAGCTAGAGACTGGGTAGTGGCGCGAAGCTCTTCGCCGAACTGGCGGGACTCGGTCAGTTGCTGAGCAATCTGGCCATATTGTTCTTGGCGCTGGTTTTCCAGGTCGTTGACCTTGGTCTGCATAGCTTGCAGGGTTTCTTTTACAGGTGCGAGAGCCTCAAGAACCTTGTGTTCTTCTTTGGCTCGCTCGACATCTTCTGCAACGCGACGGTCATTGGTCTCGCGAAGTTCAGCAATCATGCGCTCAAGACTGGAAATCTGCTCATCTTTACCTGAGATGCGCGCCTCAGCGGTAGCAGCGCGCACAGCGAGGTCGCCTGCATCCGTTGGCAATCCCTTGCGTGAGCGCAATACCCAGCCAATAGAGATGCCGGCAATGATGCCAGCGATTAATCCGAGCAGAAGAAAGAGAGCTGAATCCATACCTTTAGTGTGTCAGCAGGTACTGACAAATCCCTGCTCCCACGGTTAGAGTGAGTGAGCACAGAAGGAAACGATATTCATGTCACAACTCCCCGTTGTTCCACACTGGATTGATGGGGCAGAGCGCCCCTCCACATCCGGCCGCACCGCTCCTGTTTTTGACCCAGCCCTAGGTGTCGAAACGAAGCACGTTGCACTCGCTAACCAGGCAGAAATTCTGGAAGCTATTGCTTCCGCGAAAGCTGCTTTCCCTGCATGGCGCGATGCCTCTTTGGCTAAGCGTCAGCAAATCATCTTCAAGTTCCGTGAGCTGCTCAATGAGCGCAAGGGCGAACTTGCAGAGATCATCACCTCCGAGCACGGCAAGGTTCTCTCTGACGCGATGGGTGAAATTACTCGTGGCCAGGAAGTCGTTGAATTTGCCTGTGGTCTGAACCAGATGCTCAAGGGTGAGTATTCCGAAAACGCCTCCACCGGTGTTGACGTCTACTCCACTCGCCAGCCTCTGGGTGTTGTCGGTGTGATCTCTCCCTTCAACTTCCCCGCAATGGTCCCCATGTGGTTCTTCCCCGTGGCGATTGCTGCCGGTAACACCGTTGTGCTGAAGCCTTCAGAGAAGGACCCTTCCGCCGCAATGTGGGTTGCCAAGCTCCTCAAGGAAGCTGGACTTCCTGACGGTGTGTTCAACGTGCTGAACGGTGACAAGGAATCTGTTGACGGACTCCTGGAGCACCCTGATGTTCAGGCCATCTCGTTCGTAGGCTCTACTCCCATTGCGAAGTATGTTTACGAAACCGGTGCCAAGAACGGCAAGCGCGTTCAGGCACTCGGCGGAGCAAAGAACCACATGTTGGTTCTCCCCGACGCAGACCTCGACCTCGTTGCTGACTCCGCCATCAACGCAGGCTTCGGTTCTGCTGGTGAGCGTTGCATGGCCATCTCCGTTGTTGTTGCTGTTGAACCCGTTGCTGACGCCCTCATTGAGAAGGTTGTCGAGCGCATGGGCAAGCTGACCACCGGTGACGGCCGTCGCAACTGCGACATGGGCCCGCTCGTCACCAAGGTGCACCGCGACAAGGTGGCCTCCTACGTCGACGCAGGCGAGGCAGCCGGCGCCACCCTGGTCGAGGATGGCCGCGGCATCAAGGTCGATGGTGAGGCCAACGGCTACTGGCTTGGCCCCACACTGTTCGACAACGTCACCACCGACATGAAAATTTACAAAGAAGAAATTTTTGGCCCCGTGCTCTCATGTGTTCGCGTCAAAGATTTTGGCGAAGCGGTGC
>NZ_CAKZII010000089.1 GCF_936931525.1 uncultured Aurantimicrobium sp. | reverse complement strand
AACGGTGTCTTCGTGACCCTACCTGCTGGTGTTGCTGACGAACTGCGCAAGGAGTTCCGTTTCTATGACTGGAACGCTGCCACGGGTGAAGTGCGCTGGATGTGCGCATGGGACACCACCGAAGATGACATTGACTACTTCGCTGAGGCAGTGAAGAAGGTTCTGAGTTAAGTACTCACACAGACATAAGGAAAGCCCCGAGAAATAATCTCGGGGCTTTCCTTATTGGTAAAGACTTAGTCTTCGAATGCGTCGTAACGAACGATCTCAGCAAGCTCGTGACGAACACGAGGTGCCTTCTCGCGCTCTGCAAGAGGCTCAGGAAGCTCATCAGCAGGAGCAAGCTTGCCCACTGCGATTGCCACGAATGCTTCGTAGCCTGCAGGAAGGTTGAAGATCTCCTTCAGTGCAGCAACGTCGGTTCCAGCAACCTGGTGAACGTAGAGTCCGTCGGTCTGAGCCTGGATGGAGAAGTGAGCAACGGACTGTCCGAGGTCATAGATGGCGTACTGGTTTGGGGTGCCATCGGGGCCAGCAGTCTGAGTAACAGCAATGACGATTGCTGACGCGTTGGGCATCCATGCAGTGTTCCAGCCGGCCAGGGTGGGCAGGATGGCGTTGAAGGTGTCATCTCCACGGAAACCCACGATGAAACGCCAAGGCTGGCTGTTGTTTGCCGAAGGCGACCAGCGAGCTGCCTCAAATGCAGGAGTGAGGTCTGCTGGGGTCAAGGTTGCGGTGGTGTCGAAAGAGCGAGGGCTCCAGCGAGCTGCCAAGACAGGGTTGATTGGAGTGCTGGTGTGTGCGTTGCGTGACATGTTCATCCTTGTGTTGTGTGTGAGAACGTTGGTTTCCATGCAAGAGCACGGGCATCCACGAGAGATAACGGGATGCCCGTGCTGTTATTCCCAATGTTGAGAAATATTTATTTGTCTTCCATCAACTCGGCTTCGATGAAGGGGTCTTCATCTCCCGCGTCGTAGACAGGTTGTGGCGATGCAGGAGCGACACTGAGCTGATCTCCATCTAGATCCACTCGGACGATGTCGCCGTCGCGGATAGCACCACCCAAGAGAGCGGTTGCTAAACGGTCATCGATCTCGTGCTGCATCAGGCGACGAAGTGGACGTGCTCCATAAATGGGGTCATAACCACGTTCGGCAAGCCAGGTGCGAGCCTGAGGTGTGACAGCCAGCTCAAGGCGGCGTTCACCCAGACGCTTCTGCAAGCGGTCGATGTAGAGCTCCACGATCTGGCCGAGGTCTTCTTGGCTCAGTGCCGAGAACACCACGATGTCATCGAGACGGTTGACGAACTCAGGCTTGAAAGCTTGGCGTACCGTCTCGTTGACTGCGCGTTCCTTCTCGTCCCAACTCAGGTCAGGGTCAACTAAGAACTGTGAACCTAGGTTGGAGGTGAGGATCAAGATGACGTTGCGGAAGTCCACGGTGCGACCCTGACCATCGGTCAGGCGTCCATCGTCAAGGACCTGCAGCAGAACATCGAACACCTCAGGGTGGGCCTTCTCGACTTCATCGAGCAGAACTACCGAGTAGGGACGACGACGAACAGCTTCTGTGAGCTGACCGCCAGCTTCATATCCGACATATCCGGGAGGAGCACCCACCAGACGCGAGACGGAGAACTTCTCTCCGTATTCGCTCATGTCGATACGAATCATGGCCTTCTCGTCGTCGAAGAGATACTCCGCCAACGCCTTAGCCAACTCCGTCTTTCCCACACCAGTGGGTCCGAGGAAGAGGAAGGAACCCGTGGGACGATCAGGATCTGAAATGCCCGCACGTGACCGGCGGACAGATTCTGAAACTGCTTGGACAGCCTTCTTCTGGCCGATCAGGCGACGGCCGATCTCTGCCTCAAGAGTGAGGAGCTTCTCGGTCTCACCCTTGGTCAGGCGGTCAACAGGAATACCTGTCCAGGCTGCAATGACGGATGCAATGTCGTCACTGGTCACCTGGTCATTGACCATGCGCTCGGTGTCGGTCTGCTCAGCAGACTCTGCCTCAGCCAACTGACGCTCAAGCTCAGGAATCTCCGCATAGAGCAAACGGCTTGCCTGCTCGAGCTGTCCTTCACGCTGAGCACGCTCTGCCTGAATACGGGCGGCATCGAGCTTGGTCTTGAGTTCACCCACGCGGTTCAGAGCATTACGCTCCAACTCCCAGCGCTTCTCGAGCTCATCGAGGCGACCCTGACGTTCTGCCATGTCTTCACGCAGCTTGGCCAAGCGCTCCTTCGAGGCGTCGTCCTTCTCCTTCTTCAGAGCAAGCTCTTCCAACTTGAGACGGTCAACGCTGCGACGCAGTTCATCGATCTCGACCGGGGCCGAGTCAATCTCCATACGCAGACGGCTGGCTGCTTCATCGATGAGGTCAATGGCCTTATCGGGAAGCTGGCGGCTGGTGATGTAACGGTTGGACAGGGCAGCGGCAGCAACGAGGGCGTTGTCTGCGATGGCCACCTTGTGGTGGGCTTCGTAGCGTTCTTTCAGTCCACGCAGAATGGCCACAGTGTCTTCAACACTGGGCTCTCCCACGAACACTTGTTGGAAGCGACGCTCGAGTGCAGCATCCTTCTCAATGAACTCGCGATACTCATCCAGGGTGGTTGCACCAATCAGGCGCAGCTCACCACGAGCAAGCATGGGCTTGAGCATGTTGGCTGCTGCCACGGAGCCTTCGCCTCCGCCAGCACCCATCAGGGTGTGGAGTTCGTCGATGAAGGTAATGATCTGACCGTCTGAGTCATTGATTTCTTTGAGGACCGCCTTGAGGCGTTCTTCGAATTCACCTCGATACTTTGCACCTGCAATGAGGGCAGAGATATCGAGGGAGACAAGCTGTTTTCCTTTGAGACTGTCGGCGACGTCACCGGCGACGATGCGCTGGGCGAGTCCTTCCACGACAGCAGTTTTTCCCACGCCTGGTTCACCGATCAGCACGGGGTTGTTCTTGGTTCGACGAGTAAGCACTTGGCTGACTCGACGGATTTCCGCATCGCGACCGATGACGGGGTCGAGCTTGCCGCTCTTTGCAATTTCGGTGAGGTTGACACCGTATAGCTCGAGCGCGCTCTTTTCTTCTTGCGGCTCTTGTTGCATGTTTTTCTATCTCCTTGTGTGGATTTCACCACCCAACAAAGTTGAGTGATGATGACTCAAGTTTACCCGAAAACACTAGGAATAACTAGGGCTCCAGGGCTGTGAGAATGCTGTGAACTAGGCCTTAGTAGAGCTGGTAACCGTGAACTTTGGAGTCCTTCGGATCTCCTTCGTTTCACCCACCAGATTGTTCAGGATGGGCTTGTAGCCAAGGTGGCTGTTTGCCACGACCCACAGCTCTCCGCCTGGCTTGAGCACACGACCAGCCTCAGCAAACAGCCTCACGCTGGTGTCAGAATGCACGGCAGCACCCGAGTGGAACGGGGGGTTGAACAAGATCACATCGGCAGAAGCATCTGCTTGCGAGGACAGCCCGTCATCACGCACAACCTCAACAGCGCCACCCAGACCGTTTGCCTCCAGAGTTGCCTTGGCAGACGCAACAGCTGCTGAAGACTGATCGCTTGCGATGACCGTGGCGCCAGGACGAAGCCTGGAGATTGCCACGGCAAGCAAACCTGAACCGCAGCCAAAGTCGATGATGCGCTTGGCATCAGTAGGAGTCTGATCGAGGACCGCGAGAAGCTCCCGCGTTCCGATATCAAGATTGATTCCGGCAAAGACGCCGCCGTGTGCACAGACGGTCATATCAATGACGTCATAGCGCTTGGACTTGGGCCATGTGGAGAGAGCTTCAAGAGCGACATCGCTCATGGGTTCTTTCACACGCAATACACGGCTCTTCTGGACAGCCAAGCTGGCCACGACCATGCCGAAGTACTGCTTGAGAACATCATTCATGCCCAGAGTCATGTGCTTGAGGCGTCCGCCGGCGAACACCTGCACGTTCGGGGCTGCATAAGCAGCAATGAGTGAGCTCCACTGATCGAGTTGGTCAAGAGACCTGGGCAATCGCATCGCCACGATGCGGGCACCACTGACTAACTCTTTATCCAAGTCATGGTGAGTGAAACCCGTAATGGAAAGTTCCTTGGCGTTGTTATCGAGTGCGAGCTCACCTGAGCGTGCATCTTGATGCACGCGAACGGAGGTAAACCCTAAGTCCGCAATCGCTGCCAACGTGATGGCACCATAGCTGTCACCGATGACGACGAGCCCTGCCTCGAGCAGACTGGGATCGGCTTCGACCTCATGTTTGAGCTCAGATAGCAGCAAGCGATCTGCGGCGTCACTGGCCAGAAGCTCTGGGGACTCGAAATCAGGCAAACGCCTGAGGGACTCAAAAGGGAATGTGCTCACCCCTTGAGACTATGCGGACTTTCCAACCTGCTTGTACAGCTTGGAAATAATGAACCATGATCCGTCTACGCGGAGCAGGTTCAAATAGTCCTGCATAACCCCACCGAACATCTCGAGCTGAACCTTTGCCAGGGCAACTTCTGGAGAAATCTGGTCGACCAAGAGAACCTCGTCACGTCGGGCATTCCCTGAATCTTGGGGAGAGGTGCGAGCTTCCATTTGTCCGCGATAGAAGTCAGCTGGACGAATCACAATCTCATCGTTCTCAGAGGAGTAGAGGTTGCTGTCCTTGTGGAAGACCTTGTCGAAGAGCGACATGTCTTGCGTGTGGATGAGCTCGAAGTAGTCATCGAGCAGAGTCTGGATTCCGGAATCAGTCATGAAAACAGAATAACTCTAACGATCACCAAACTCTTTGGTCATGAGTAATTGAACATCGCGGTCTAAGTGATCGAACCGGGCATCCATGCGGGCACCAAGTTCATTTCGCATGCTTGCCATTTCTGCGCGAAGCCCTGTTCCAATCATTCTGAAACTTGCAAAAACAACACCAATCAGGGCAAAAATCGCTGCACTGAAAACTCCGATGAGAGTCCATACCTGTGGGTTATCCAAATAGATCACATCCCTATTCTTACCGTTATTGATAAAAATGGCATCTGGCAATTGAGCGAGAAGCGATACCGCTCTGGCAGTGAGTAATTCTTGAAATTGTGGACTGTGAAGGACTAGTCACGCCCGAAGGGACGCCAGACCACAACATCAGTGCGACGGCGAGCACGTGTTCCAGCACGCAAGCTCTCCACATCTCCCGCTGCACCCGCAGCAAAGACGCGACGGCCTGGCTGGTTCAGAAGAGCATCTGCCAGGGCGGCTTCAAGTTCGCGAACCCTGGCACGCAGTGCATCGTTTTGGTTTTCCAGTTCCAGAACGCGGCGGATGCCCTCAAGAGAAAGGCCTTCGGCACTGAGTCTGGCCACTTCCTGGAGCTGGACAACATTGCGCATGGAATAGCGGCGTGATTGACCCGCTGTTCGGCCTGGCTGAACCAGGCCGATGCGGTCATACTGTCGCAAAGTCTGCGGGTGCATACCTGCAAGCTCTGCAGCCATCGAGATAGTAAAGATGGGCTGATTCTCGTCCATGCTTTAACCTTTCTCTCTGGTTAGTTGTTAGCGCTTAGCTTCTGAAAGCAAGTCTGCGCGAGGGTTCTCAGTTGGCGCAACAGCGGAGAACTTCTCCAGTGCTTCGCGAGCAGCGTCATCGAGGTGGGAAGGAACGGCAACCTGAACAACGGCGAGCAAGTCACCGCTGTCCTTCGCTGTCTTGATTCCGCGACCCTTCACACGAAGTGAACGTCCACTCGGAGTGCCAGGGGCAACCTTGAGCTTCACGTTCTCTCCATCAGGTGTGGGAACCTCGATCGTCGCGCCGAGGGTTGCCTCGACGAACGTCACAGGAACGTTGACCTTGATGTTCAAACCATCGCGTTCAAAGACAGGGTGCTTCTTCACCTTCACGGTGAGAACGATGTCACCTGCTTCGCCACCGTCGGGGCTGGGGTAACCCTTGCCACGAAGACGAATCTTCTGAGCGTCGGCAACACCAGCAGGGATCTTCACCTTGACGGTGCGACCCTCGCTGGTAGTCAGGCTCATGGTGTCGCCATGGAAAGCTTCAAAGAAGTCGATAGTGACCGAAGAGACAATGTCTTGCCCCTTCTGCGGTCCACCGTAGCCACGGAAGCCGCCAGAGGATTGACCGAAACGGCCACCGCCACCAAACATGCCGCCGAGGATGTCTTCGAAACCGCCGCCCTGGAAGTTGTATTGCTGTCCACCGCGACCAAAACCACTGAAGGCGTCATCGAAACCACCCTGGGGTCCGCCAGCACTAAAGCGTGCTCCGGAACCCATGGCACGAATCTGGTCATACTCTGCGCGCTGATCCTTATCGGAAAGCACCGAGTAGGCCTCAGAGATTTCTTTGAACTTTGCTTCAGCCTTGGCGTTGCCTTGGTTGGAGTCAGGGTGGAACTCGCGAGCGAGCTTGCGATACACCTTCTTCAGATCTGCTTCCGAAGCGTCTTTGGAGACGCCGAGGACTTTATAAAAGTCTTTATCGAACCAATCTTGACTGGCCATATGCGCCCCCTTTCTTTATGTCGTTTCGGAAAATTTAGTCAGCAGGAACAGCGACGACAACCTTAGCCGCGCGTACCTGTGTGAGGCCAAGCATGTAGCCGGTCTCGACAACATCCAGCACTGTCTCTGCAGTGGCACCTGGGGTGGGCTGCTGCAGGATTGCTTCGTGCTGGTTGGGGTCGAATACATCGCCGGCTGCTCCGTAAGCTACGAGGCCGAGGCGCTCGGTCACGCCGCGAAGCTTGCCGGCGATGGCTGCTAGGGCGGAGCCCTCAGCCAGATCGCCGTGCTTCTCGGCACGATCGATGTCATCGAGCACAGGAAGAAGAATCTTCACAGTGTCACTGATGATGCGTTCGCGTTCGATTTCACGGTTGGCCTCGGTGCGCTTGCGGTAGTTCGCATACTCAGCGGTGACGCGCTGCAAGTCAGCCAGACGCTCTGCTGCCAGATCACTTTCTGCCTCTTCGAGGAAGGAAAGGTCGGCATCTGTCAGAGAGGTCTCCACGTCAGCGTCTTCTAAAGAGATGCCTTCAGCGGTGTCGTATCCAGGATCTTCAACAAAGCCGGCGTTCTCGCCAGCTGCGTTGGAATCCCCTGCGGAGGAGCCCCCGTTCAGGGGCTCCTCTACTGGGTTCTCGTTCTGGTCGGACATGCTTACTTAGCGTCCTTGTCAGCCTCGTCGTCTTCGACAACTTCAGCGTCAACAACGTCATCGTCCGAAGCGGCTTCGCCTTCAGCAGCGCCTTCAGCGCCTGCCTCTGCCTGGCCGTTTGCGTAAATGGCTTCGCCGAGCTTGCCCTGGCTTTCCATGAGCTTGTCGTAGGCAGTCTTCACTGCTGCGTCATCCTCACCTGCGAGAGCAGTCTTGAGCTCGTCAACATCACCCTGAACCTCGGACTTGACGTCCTCGGGGAGCTTGTCTTCGTTCTCCTTGATGAGCTTCTCGATCGAGTAGGCAAGCTGTTCAGCACCGTTGCGGGTCTCTGCAGACTCACGACGTGCCTTGTCTTCAGCTGCGTGCTCTTCAGCTTCGCGAACCATGCGCTCGATGTCTTCCTTGGGAAGAGAAGAGCCACCGGTGATCGTCATCGACTGCTCCTTGCCCGTGCCCTTGTCCTTAGCGGACACGTGCACGATGCCGTTAGCGTCGATGTCGAAGGTGACCTCAACCTGTGGAACACCACGAGGTGCTGGTGCGATACCGCTGAGCTCGAAGTTACCCAGTGACTTGTTGTCACGAGTGAATTCACGCTCACCCTGGAATACCTGGATAGATACCGAGGGCTGGTTGTCGTCAGCGGTGGTGAAGGTCTCCGAACGCTTGGTGGGGATCGCGGTGTTGCGCTCGATGAGCTTGGTCATCATGCCACCCTTGGTCTCGATACCGAGGCTCAATGGGGTGACGTCGATGAGCAGAACATCCTTGCGCTCGCCACGAAGAACACCAGCCTGAAGGGCAGCACCAACGGCAACTACCTCATCAGGGTTCACGGTCTTGTTGGGCTCCTGGCCACCGGTCAGCTTCTTGACCAGTTCTGCCACAGCGGGCATACGGGTCGATCCACCAACGAGGACAACGTGAGCAATGTCGCTCACCTTGACGCCGGCTTCCTTGATGACATCCTCGAATGGCTTCTTGGTGCGAGCGATGAGGTCTTCGGTCATCGACTCGAACTGTGCACGGGTGAGGGTCTCATCGAGGTTGGCTGGGCCGTTCTCGGTCAGAGAGAGGTAAGGCAGCTGAATGCTGGTGCTCATGGAGGAGCTGAGCTCCTTCTTTGCCTGCTCAGCAGCTTCCTTCAGACGCTGGAGAGCAATCTTGTCCTTGGACACGTCAACACCAGTTGACTCCTTGAAGCGCTTGATGAGGTGCTCCACGATGCGCTGATCCCAGTCGTCACCACCGAGGCGGTTGTCACCAGAGGTCGAGCGAACCTGAATGGTTGAGAAGTCGTCATCCTTGCCCACTTCGAGCAGGGAAACGTCGAACGTTCCACCACCGAGGTCGAATACGAGGATGAGCTCGTCTTCCTTACCCTTGTCTAGGCCGTAGGCCAGAGCAGCTGCGGTGGGCTCGTTGATAATACGCAGAACGTTCAGACCTGCGATCTCACCAGCATCCTTAGTTGCCTGACGCTCAGCGTCGTTGAAGTACGCAGGGACGGTGATCACGGCGTCAGTGACGGTGTCACCGAGGTAGGTTTCAGCGTCGCGCTTGAGCTTGCCCAGAATACGAGCAGAAACTTCCTGAGGGGTGTACTTCTTGTCGTCGATTGCAACGGTCCAGTCGGTACCGATGTGACGCTTGACCGACGCAATGGTGCGGTCAACGTTGGTAACGGCCTGGCGCTTTGCGGGCTCTCCAACGAGTACTTCGCCATCCTTGGTGAACGCGACTACCGAGGGGGTAGTGCGGAAACCTTCAGCGTTAGCGATAACGGTGGGCTCGCCACCTTCGAGTACGGCAACGACCGAGTTGGTCGTTCCGAGGTCAATGCCTACTGCACGTGACATGTGTTTATCTCCTTGTTTCTCCCCGGCTTGTGGCCGGAAGTCCAGTGTTTATATGAAGTCTGTTCAAGACTTGAGTCCTGATGTATCAAGTTTGCCACCGGATGCAAGCAGAGTCAAGCGTTCACAGCAAATCTTGAGCTTTCTCGACTCAACTTTGGATTCATGGGGTGTTCACCTCGAGTTCTTCCCTGTAACCGCGCGGGCAAGATACCCTGAGCACATGTCAAGCACCGGTGCTGTAGAAGTAAAGATTCCCCGCAAGCAGGTCATCTCCTGGGCGCTCTGGGACTGGGGAACCTCTGCCTTTAGTGTGCTCATCACGACATTCGTCTTCGCTCGTTACATCGTCTCGAGCTACTTCATTGATCCCAAGATTGTCGAAGCTTACGAAGCTGCCGGTGGCGAGGGTGTGGCCACCGGCGCCGCTCTGGCTAACTTCCAAGCAGCCGAGGCCAACCTCACCAGCTGGGTGGGCTGGGCCCTGGCAATTGGTGGCGTCGCGGTTGCCGTGATTGCTCCCGTGGTTGGTCAGCGCACCGACGCTGGCGGAAAGCGCAAGCTATGGCTTGGCATCAACACCGGCATTGTGATCCTCGCAACAGCCGCCATGTTCTTTGTGGAAGGTGCGCCACAGTTCTTCGCACTGGGAATCGTGCTGCTCACCATTGGCAACGTGTTCTATGAAATGGCGAATGTGAACTACAACGCCATGTTGCTTCAGGTATCCACCCCCAAGAACATGGGACGCATCTCTGGCTTTGGCTGGGGAATGGGTTACTTCGGTGGCATCGTCGTTCTCTTGATTGCTCTAGTCGGATTCATCTTGGGCGATCCCCCCTATTGGTTTGGCGTGACCACTGACGGCGGAATGAACATTCGTGTTGTCGCCGTCTTCGGAGCCATCTGGGCATTGATTTTCTCCATTCCGGTCTTGCTCAATGTTCCAGAAAACATCGCCACCAAGCCAGGCAAAAAAGCCGGCATCCTCGAGTCCTACAAAATCTTGTTCCGAAAGATTGCAGACCTCTACAAGAACTCTCGACCCACCTTCTACTTCCTTCTTGCGAGCGCCGTCTTCCGTGACGGTCTTGCTGCCGTGTTTGCTTTCGGCGGCATCCTGGCGGGAACCGTCTTTGGTTTGAGCTTCACAGAGGTCATCCTCTTCGCTATTGGCGGCAACCTTGTCGCCGGAATTGGTGTGCTGTTCTCAGGTTGGATCGACGACAAGATTGGCCCTAAGCGCGTCATTGTCATCGCATTGACCGGACTCGTCATTACCGGAATAGCTTTGTTCTTCTTCCACGATGGTGGTGCGACAGCCTTCTGGATTGGTGGCCTCATGCTCACCTTCTTCGTGGGCCCAGCACAGGCATCTTCTCGTGCCTACCTTGGTCACCTTGCTCCTGAGGGTCAGGAAGGTGAGATCTTCGGGCTTTACGCCACGACAGGTCGCGCTATCAGCTTCATCGCACCCACGCTCTTTGCACTCTTCGTCACGATTGGTGGTGCTACCTACTTCGGTATCCTCGGCATCGTGGTTGTGCTTCTCGCCGGCCTGCTTTTGATGCTGCCTCTGCGAGCAAAGTTCATTCGCTAACGAGTCGAGTTACGAACTGTAAGGCGCCCACTGATACTGAGGTGGTGCGTAATCGAGCGAGACGCCTAACTTGGCTGCTGCACGCAAAGCAAAGTGGGGGTCACGCAAATGTTCCTTGCCCAGCATCACTGCGTCAGCTCGGCCTGAGGTGATGATCTCGTTGGCTTGCTCTGGGGTCGTGATCATGCCCACAGCACTCGTGGGCAAGTGAGCGTGCTCTTTCACATAGTGAGCCATGGGTACTTGGTATCCGGGGCCCACAGGAATCTTTACGCCCTCTAACAGTCCACCCGTGGAAATATCCACGGTGTCCACACCGAGATCTTTAACCCAGTCGGTCACGATGCTGGTCTCTTCTTCGTTCCAGCCACCTTCAACCCAGTCAGTTGCGGAGAAGCGAACAAAGAGAACAATCTCTTCGCCCACCTCTGCGTGCACTGCTCGAACAATGTCGAGCAGCAGACGCGCACGGTTCTTGAGTGGTCCGCCAAAGTCATCCGTGCGCTGATTCGACAGCGGAGAAAGGAACTGGTGAATCAGATATCCGTGAGCAGCATGGATCTCGAGAACCTGGAAACCTGCTTCTACTGAGCGTCGAGCTGCAGCAACGAAATCAGCAACAACCTGAGCGATGCCCTCTTCAGTCAGTGCAACAGCAGGGGCATAACCTTCGTGTGCGGTGGCTGAGGCAGACACGGTCTGCCAGCCACCGTCCTCAACAGCGATGGTCTCGTCAGCTCCGCCATAACCCCAACCAGGGGAGGTCGACGCTTTACGTCCTGCGTGAGCAAGTTGAATACCGGGGACAACACCATTGGCCTTGAGGAAAGCAGTAATGGGCTTGAATGCCTCAACCTGGGCCTCGTTCCAGATGCCGAGGTCGTGGAAAGAGATACGGGCCTCTGGGCTGACACCTGTTGCTTCCACAATGACCAAGCCGGCGCCGCCCAGCGCGAATGCGCCGTAGTGAGCACGGTGGAATTCGGTGGGAACACCATCTTTACCCAGCGCGCTATACATACACATCGGTGGAACCCAGACCCGGTTACGGATGGTGAGATTGCGCAGGGTGATGGGCGTGAAAAGCGTGGAGTTGGTCATAGCTCCACGCTACTCCCGATTAGTCCTGAGTTTGCTTACGGCGACGCAGGTAGAAAGCAAGGAGAAGAAGGAATACCGCAGCCGAGCTACCCAGAACAATTGCCACAGTGAAGTCTTGTTGGGCCGCTGCCTTGTTCTGAGCAATTGCCTCAGGAGAGTCCTCTGCAGCAGCGATGATGGTGACACCCACCGCAACGCTCACGACAGAACCGTCAGCAGCGACGCCGTTGAATTGGATGGTGCGGTCACCGAGCATTGCCGAGCTGGCAACACCATACTTTCCAGACACAGTTCCCTTAGCGGTAGCAAGACCAGAGCCCAACAAAGTGGCATCGCTGAAGAGCCATGCTTCAGTGGGGCTTGCTGGCTGGAAACCACTTCCCGAAAGCACGAGGTCTGAACCCTGTGCAATAACAAGTTGGGTTCCGTCCTCAACAGTTGTCTTTTCCCCGTCAGTACCCTGCGACCACATGGTCAGGCTTACTGAGCCGGGAACAGTGATTTCAGCTGCGCCATCGTTGATCACGATGATGGGGGTGACGGGAGTGCCGTTCACTAAGACAACTGCTTCACCAGAACGGGGAGCTTCATACCCGTTACCTGGAGTCGGCACATTGCTGAAGCTTTGGCGGGTTTGAGTAGCCGTCGACACTTCAGTTGCTCGATAAGGAGCAACACCAATGGTGGAGGTGTTGGAGTTACTCACTGTTGGAGTGGAAGGAACAAATGCAGTGCCTGGCATTGTCGTCGAGGCATCTGCAGCAACAGACTGTCCACGGTCATTGACTGCCTTGACGGAGACGGAAAGCTGAGACCCAGGAGTCAAGCCAGTAATGAGGCAGCTCGTAGTGGATCCCTGAACTGCAGCACAAGTTCCTGCTGAGGTGGTCACCGCGTAGGAGGTGATCAGGGAACCACCGTCTGAAGTAGGAACAGTCCAGGAAGCAAACGCGCTGGTTTCACCTAAAGCACGCACCGTCAAACCGTTTACTGCTGAAGGGACTGTGGCAGGGATTCCCCACGCAATCGTGGTGTTGGATTCCATTGCCGTTGTGTTGGCGGTGGTGATGACCACAACCTTCACGTCATACGTGGTGCCATTGGTCAGTCCCGAAGCGGTGTAGGAAGTAGCAGTCACATCGGAGGGGTTCGAACCAGCAGCTGCCCCCACGATTGCGGTAGGTGTTGCCGAGAAGGCGGTGCCGCGTTCACGTATGAATACCTGGTACGAGGTGAACGCACCACCCCCCAAAGACTCGGGCTGTGCCCACGAGATAGCCAAGGTGGTGTTTCCAGGAACCGTAGCCAGTGCTGTCACAGCGTCAGGGTTGGTTGCAGGAATGTACGTAGCCGACACATTCGAACCTGCACCAGTTCCAGCGGTGTTCAATGCAAAGACCTGGAAGCTGTATTCCGAACCGTTGAGTAGACCCAGGATGGTGCAGCCAGGAGGCGAAGCCAACGGGGTGGCAACACAGTCGTAGGTTGCCACAGTCGGTGCTGTGGCAGAAGTGGCAACAACCGAGTAGTACTGGATGTCAGCTCCGCCGTTGGACTGTGGTGCAGTGAAGGAAACGGTGGCCTGAGCATTACCCATGGACACTGCACGCAGGTACGGAGCTGTGGCAACAATGGCCGAAACCTCGAAGGAGCGGCTGACTGAGTTCGCAGGTGCGTAACGGTTGTCGCCAGAAGCTTGGCTCACGGTAATCGTGCAGGTGGTGTTGGTCAAAGTGCCAGAGGTCTTGACCTGAATCATGCCGGTGCTCGCGCCGACAGTACAGACCGACGTGTCAGTCGAGGTGTATGCCAGTGGCAGATCTGAGTCAACAGTTGCTCCGGCGAAGAATGCGGCAGCACCGTAGCTGCGGTCGCTGATCGCGGGGAAGGTGATGTTCTGGTTCTTCATGCCCACCACAATGTCCTGCTCGACTGCTGTGGCAGTGAGGACATTGTTGTTACCGGCCTGGGTCGCACGAATGGTACAAGTACCGGACGTGAGGAAACTCACCACACCGCTCGAGAGTGTACACACGCTGTTGGTGGTCACGGAGAGAGTAGGAGTCAGAGATTCAGAAGAGACAGCAACAGGTGTGTATGTCCCACCAGAAACAGGGCTACTTGGAATGGTCGAGGTAAAGCTGAGTGTCTGCGAGCGCTGAGCAACGGTAATGGTTGCTGCACTTGAGGTTTCTGCCAGGTAGTAGACATCTGTGGCTCGAGTAGCAGTCACAGTACAAGTCGAACCGGCGTCTCCTAGAGTCAGAGTCCAGACATTGTTCGCGCTCGAGACAGTACATGTCGACGAACCGGTACGTGCATAAGAGATTGCACCAGAACCTGAACCACCAGCTGCGCTCAGGGTGATCTGGTCACCGGGGAAGCCCGAGGTTGCATTGGTCATGGTGACTGCGGCCTGGGGGCCCTTGGCAAGAGTAAAGAAGCCAGTGGTTGCAGGGGTGCTGAGGTTCGTGATGGAGAACTTCAGCTTGAAACCATTGACAGCAGGTGTTCCCACAATCTTGAGGTTGGAGAAAATTGCCAGACCAGTGGAATCTGTTGTTGCTGTCGCGTTCACCACAGAACCTGTACCGGTGTGGATTGTTGCGGTTACTTCAACACCACCCACAGCCAACAACTGGTTGCTGCTGTTATAGAGCTGAATACGTGGCTGGGTGGTGAGGGGCTGGTTGTACACAGCGCCACCTGGAACATTGGTCAAGACCAGCACAGCAGCTACTGGCATCACGGCGTCAACGACGTTGCTATATGTGTTGTGAGTTTCGCAAGAGCCAACGGTGTTTGTCGAACCATTGTTCGCACAGACGCGCACCTTATACGTGGTGTTGTTTCCCAAACCCAGAATGGTCACTGCGTTGTTTGTTGGAAAAGCAGTGCTTGGATTGCTCCACGTAGATCCGCCGTCATTGCTCAACTGATACATGTAGTGAACAATGCTGGATCCACCATCATCTGTTGGTGGCGTCAGCCCCAACGTGATCTTGCCGTTGTCGGTTGTCACGGTATTGATGGTTGGAGCGCCAGGGAATGTCACGGGAGTACCGCTTGCCCAGTTGTTTACATTTCCACGGTAGGTGGAGTAACCGTTTGCGTTCACCGCACGAATCTGAACAACATATGCATCACCGTTGTGCAGGTTAGACATCACCAGGTTGGTCGAGTCGGATGTGGTGTTCATGGAAATCCACGACGTGAAGTTCGTGTAGATGCCCACGCCGCGAGGGTTGTAGGAGTAGCGGTACTGGTAATCAGTTACAGGAGATCCGCCATCACTCGAGAGTGCGTAGTCAAAGGTCAGTGTTCCATTACCCACAACAGCGTCAGATGTGACGACTTCACCAGGAACACCTGAGGGTGTTGTCGTCTGAGCGGTTGATGCCCAGCTGCTGTTTCCTAGAGCATTGACTGCTCGGACTTCGAAGTTGTATGCCACACCATTATTCAGACCGGTGATGGTTACAGAACGCGTGGAAGAAGACACCGAGATCGGGGTGGAAGCGTTAACTCCACTGTTCCAGGTGTAGCGATACTCATAACCAGTAATGGTGGAACCACCATTTGAGGCAGAACCAGTGAAGCTCAGGGAAGCCTGACCACTTCCAGGAACAACCAAGAGGCCAGATGGAGCTCCGGGAACAGTCACAGGGGTAACTGCTGAAGAGACAGTTGAGGCAAGTCCAGTGCCAGCTGCGTTTGAAGCCACAACCTTGAAGACGTAGGAAGTTCCGTTAGTCAGGCCCGTCACCACGATGGGGCTTGTGGTCACACCAGGTGACGGTGTGTAAGTGGTCCAAACTAGCTGGTTGGATGCATCGGCATACAGCACCTGGTAGTTCGTAATGGCGCTTCCGCCATTGCTAGGTGCGACGAAAGCAATAGAGGCCTGCCCCGCTCCAGCAGTTGCCACAACCGAAGTTGGTGCCCCTGGAACTGTGAATGGTGTTGCTGTCAACACAGATGAAGAAGCCCCTGCACCGGCAGTGCTCTTAGCGCGGACTGCAACGGAGTAACTTGTTCCGTTCGTGAGGCCGGTGGCTGTGATGGTTGTGAAAGTACTAGAAGTATCTGTCCACGTAGATCCACCATCAGTTGAGTATTCATAGCTCGTGATTGCAGAGGTGCCTGAGCTCGACGGTGCAGTGACATCCAGATTGATGGAGCCATTTCCGCCTGTTGCAGAGTTCAGTGTTGGAGCACCTGGTGGGGTTGCTAAAGCTATATCTTCAGAAGTTGCAGAAACAATTCCGTCACCTGCGCTTGTCACCGCCATCAATTGGTATTTCGGTGATCGACTACCTGAAAGTCCAGTAATTGTGATGGGTGAGCTTGTTGTTCCTGCAGGGACCCAGTCGGACCAGGTAACGCCATCTGTAGTTGACCGGTATTTGTAATCGCTAATCGCAGAGCCGCCGTTTGAAGTGGGTGCAGTAAAGCTGAGAAGCAAGTTACCCGAGGAAAGCGAAAGTGCCGGAGTTGAGGGCGCAGAAGCCGCTCCCACTGCTCCTGGAGTCGGAAGGTTGAAGGTCACAGAAGCGGCAGTCATGGTGCTAGTGGTGTTGGCGTCCCATGCCTTGACTACACAAGTTCCCGCAGTTGTATAGGTAATCACACCGAGTCGGTCAACTTTGCATCCCGTAGTTCCCTGAGTGAATACCGTGTAACGAATCGCTGGAGTACCTGCGTTAGACGTCGCTTTAAGGTTTGGAGTAACTGTTGTTGTGGACGATGTCGGGGAAGTGTTTGTCACACTTCCTGCTTTATTGGGTGTACCCCAATCCACAGTGACATTAGTTGTGCAACTTAGCGTTGGTAATGTGCCGGAGTTATCCCACATAGTCCAGTTTTTACCACTAGAAGCGGCACTATCATCAAGAAAATTAAATGCTTGCTTGCTCAAACAGTTTGAATAGTGACGTTTTGTGAACACACCTGAGAAATCTAGGTTGCTAGGAAGGGACTGTTGGGCCCATTCGATGTAGGTGTTCTCGAGGTTCGTTTGAGAAATGTTGTAAGTACCAACGGATTGCGTAAACATTCCAGACAAAGTAGTTGCCGAAGTCAGTCGCCACGAACCTAGGTTCTGGTTGAAGTATGGCGCGTAATTAAACATGCTTGTGAAACTTGTTACTTTACCGGTGTCCCAGCCAGAGACATCTTGGCTGAAAGCGCCAGCACTACTGAACATGGACGCCATAGTTGTGACGTTTCTCGTGTCAAAGTGTGAAACTGGCTGATTGAAGACTGTGGCGCCAGAAAACATTGACGCCATTGTTGTGACAGCGGAGGTGTTCCAGTTTGAAAGTGATCCGTTAAATGCTTTTGCACTTTGGAACATTTGACTCATTGTTGTTACAGCAGCAGTATTCCAGTTGCTAAGGGGCTGATTAAATGCCCACGCTTGCGAGAACATTCCTAACATTGTCGTTACACGCGACGTATCCCAAGTATTCAGCGGTTTATTGAAAGCTTTCGCACTGGTAAAGGTGTTAGCCATAGACGTGACCAGAGATGTATTCCAGCTCGAGATGTCCTGATTAAATTTCGTTGCATTGAAGAACGTTGATGCCAAATTTGTCACAGCACGGGTATCCCACTGAGAGATGTCAGCATTGAATGCCTCTGCCCAGTTAAAGGCGAAAGTTAGCCGTGTGACTTTCGAGGTATTCCAATTCCAAACCGCGCTCGCTCCAGAGGCTGCACCGTTATTAAAGACAGTTGCGTTACTAAATGAACCATACATATCAGTCACATTGACTGTATTCCACCCAGAAATATCTTGATTGAAGGCAGCTGCACCAGAAAAAGTTTCCTGCATGTTCGTCAGTGAGGAGCCTATGCCCCTCGGACTTGTAGACCAAAAAGTGCCGCCTACTCCAGATGCCCTTCCATTATTGAATTTGGAAGCGTCCATGAATGTTGTACCTAAAGTTGTGAACTTTGAAACATCCCAAGTGTCAAGATTTTGGTTGAAGTTGCTCGCATTCAAAAACATGCCGTAGACGTTTGTGAGGCTAGTAGTCAGCCAAGGTAAGTCAACGTTTGAAGTTGCGCCAGAAGCATCTCCATTGTTGAAGTTAGTTGCGCGACTGAACATGAAAGACATGTAAGTCACGTTCGATACATTCCAGCTACTCAAATCCTGGTTGAAAGCTGTAGCGCGGCTAAACATATAGGACATGTCTGTCACATTTGACACATTCCAGTCCAAATAAGGGTTTGAAGTGGTGTCGTAATTAAACGATCCACGGAACAGATTAGATAGATTTCGAACGCTCGAGGGCAACGGGGCGGAAACAACTAATTGAGAAGTGGTTTCGGTAAATAAGTAATTGATGGTCCATAGGCTGGGAAAGCTTCCAAAACTTACAACTTCTTTCATGCGTTGATTCATTTGGTACGGCTCAATACGACCATTCGTGTCGGAGGCAAGGCCAGAAATCCCAAAAAGATCTGCTTCAGCTAAAGGCTGACCAAGCCCATCCCGTTGAGCGCGAATCGTGAGCAGGTAATCACCGCCACCAGCGATTCCTCTTGTTCTGATAATCGTTGAATTTATCGAACTTGCGGCGTCAGGAATATTAGTAAAATCTGAATCCGCTGGCGCCCCAGGGGTATAGGCAAAAGCTAATTTCTTATTTCCAATCAGCTTAATTGCCTCTACTTGAACTGTGTGACTTGAATACACAATCTGAATTGCACCTGCGTCTCGGGTGACTGCAAGAGCATGAGCACTTTGACTAGGAAATACACTGAAACTAATTGCGCTGACTACCACGGCAAACACAGACAGCATCGCAATAAAAACCTGTCGCAAAGACTTCGTTGTTGTGTTCACAGTGGGCACCTCCTCAACGCACAGGCCCTATTTGGGCATAAAACGACGTATCTCAAGTGAACCAATCCAGCTAGGTCACATTTCTTTGTTTTAGGGGCTAGCCCTCACTCAACAACGGCATTAGTGAGCCATTTCAGGAAGTTCCCAGTCGGCACTCACGTGAACGGGTTCTTTTTCGAACTACTGAGGGCTAGCCCTTCATT
>NZ_CAKZII010000088.1 GCF_936931525.1 uncultured Aurantimicrobium sp. | reverse complement strand
AATTCACGAACAGGAACATCAACCTCGTCTTGGCGCACAACCAAGGTTTCTTCCGCGTTAGCTTTGTCTGCCACTGCGATGGAAAGAAGCAGTCGGGCAGGCGCCTTCGCGTGAAGAACGATGTGGGTGGAAGCAGTTCTCTGCATGAATACAGTGTCCGGTCTGGAAGAAGGAATAACAAGGGGTGCGGCCCCCACCTGCACTCACAGAATAGCGGTCAATGTCACCCCTCTTCTCCCCAGCAGATAACTTAGATGTATGCGCATCGCCACCTGGAACGTGAACTCGATACGTGCTCGTGTGGAGCGCGTCGTGGACTACATCGTCCGCGAAGAGATTGATGTTCTGTGCATGCAGGAAATCAAGTGCCGGGACAACCAGTTCCCCTACGAACAATTCACCGCGGCAGGTTATGAGGTCGTGCTTCACGGCTTGAACCAATGGAACGGTGTGGCCATTGCCTCACGCCTTCCTCTCGAAGATGTGCAGATCACCTTCCCCTCTCAGCCAGGCTTCGGGGAACCCGATGCTGACGGCAATGCACCGCTCGAAGCGCGTGCCATTGCGGCCACCGTGGACGGGGTCCGCCTGTGGAGCTTGTATGTTCCCAACGGCCGTGAACTTGACCACCCGCACTACGCCTACAAACTTGAATGGCTTCACGGCCTTGCCCGCGACACCGCAGGCTGGCTGGCAGAATCGCCGGATATGCCACTGGCACTTCTTGGCGACTGGAACGTTGTTCCCTATGACGATGATGTCTGGGACATTCGAGAATTCGCTGGCAGCACTCACGTCTCTCCCCCCGAGCGTGAAGCATTCTTTGCCTTCGAAGCTGTCGGCTTGAAGGACGTTGTCCGTCCTCTCATCCCTGAGGGCTACACCTACTGGGACTACAAGCAGCTGCGCTTCCCTCGCAACGAGGGAATGCGCATCGACTTCATCATGGGCTCGCCTGCTTTCGCTGAGCTCGTCGACAGCGCGGTCATCGCGCGCGACGAGCGCAAGGGTGACGGCCCCAGTGACCACGTTCCTGTCGTGGTTGACTTGCTCCGGGACGGCGATGAAGACGACCGCCCCATGATTTGGTAGGTAGAAATGACTGCAACTAAGAAGACAAACATCACCAGCATTGTGTTGCTGGTTGTCACAGTGCTCAGTGCACTCGTGCTGTTCGTTCCTTCGCTGATGCTCGCCATGGTCAGTGACAGCTGCGGCTCTAGTTGCAACATGGCGGTCTTCACCCTGGGGTATTACATCGCTGTATTTGGAACGCCTCTTGCGGCGCTCACTGGTGTTGTCTTCACCATCATCAAAATGGTGAAGAAGCAGGACGCCGTGAGCTTTGCACTAATTGGCTTGGGTGGCACCTATGGTGCCTTCATGCTGGGGCTAGCGATTACATTCATCACAGCCTCCATCAAATAGAGGGCGACTTCTTTAGTACTCAGGCGTCTGATCTTCAATCAGCTGAGCAAGGTCCAGGTTAATGAACTGGCGCAGTCTGGTGCTGCGCTCTTCTTCGTAGTTCTCGTCACCGAATTCGCTCACTTCTTTGCGGTCGAGTGAGCGTTCCATTTCCCGCGATAGCTCGGCCCAAGCGAGACCATGAGCTTCGGTAATGAGTGCACGTAGCCATTCCTCATTCTCAAGATTGTCTTTAAGGGACTCGGCAACCTTCTCGAGTGAGCCCAAGCGAATGGTGAGGTTTTTCACATCGCCGCGGCGATAGTCGTCTCGATACATCGCCTCGCCGCGGAGCTTGCGCGCTCTATTGAGGTCAGCAGAAACAATCGCCGCGGTCTCGAGCGACTCCACTGCCAAAGTAGTGACAGCTTCCCTAGCAGGGTCAATGAAGATGCCGGGGTCAAAAGCATCTGGTTGAGTAATCGCTTGAACAAGGATTTTGTTCTTGACCGCCATGACTGCACCCAGTCGCGCCATCGCTAAACCATCTTCTGCAGAAGTCTCGATGCTCTCCAGAACTTCTGGGGTGGGTTCGTCAATGACAGGTTCCTTGCGCCACAAGCGCCAGCCAGCCATGCGTTACTCCCGGTGATTTCTTACTTTAAGAATACCGAGAACCAGCTCAGAGATTTCTGAGAACAGGGGTTGTTCCCCCTTTGTTTACTTCCGGCCCGTGAACTTATCCATGGTGTTGTAGACGCCAAAGATGTTGCCGGCGATCGCGTCAAACCAGCTCTGGGGCAAGATGCCCTTGAGCACCTTGGACAGGTGGACAGTCCACGGCAGCATGAGCATGGGCTTACCGGCAGTCATGGCATGCCAGACGCGGTTGACCACATAATCAGGCTGCATGATCGGGGTCATCAGAGGACCCTTCACGCCTTCAAACATTCCGGTCGCGATATAGCTTGGGCAAACCGTAGTCACCTTGACATTGTCGTAACCCTGTTGCTTGAGCTCTAGGCGGACGGAGTCACTCCAGCCAATGAGAGCCCATTTGCTCGAGGCATACACACTCATCTTGGGGTTGGAAAGGGTGCCCGCAGCGGAAGCGATGTTCACAATGCGGGAAGGACGCTTGCCGTCAATCATTCCCCTAAGGAACTCATGGGTAATGAACATGGGAGCCAGGGCATTGATCTTCATGATGAACTCGGTGTCACGCTCGTTCTCGTGTTCCCAGAAGTAGGTGCCACGAACAACGCCAGCATTGTTAATGATGATGTCCACACCACCGTGGTTCTCTATGACATTGGCGGCTGCCTTCTCGATGGCAGTGCGCTGGCCAATGTCGACCAGCATGGGGACGATCTCTTGAGTGTTATCCGCGTGAACACGAAGAGCCTTGGTGGTTTCACTGAGGGCTTCTTTATTGATGTCCCACAGGATGACGGTCTCTGCGCCTTCGGCAACAGCACGCTCTGCATAGAGGCGGCCCATGCCCATAGCAGCGCCGGTGATAAGGATTCTGGTTCCTGCAACAGTGAAGGTCATAGCAATACTCTACTCACGCGCGTTTGTTGCGTGAATGTCCTGTTTCTGTGCGTGATGTTGCCAAAACTTGCGGGTTTCACGCAAGATTTCGCTGAAACGTGCGTGCATTCTCCGTTAGCGTTGAAGCATGACACAACTACTCGACCTCACTGCTGCTGCAGACATTACTGAAACCACTCCTGCATGGGTTGCACTCAAGAATGCGGCTATTGCTCTTCAGGCAATGCAGATCAAGGATGGCTCCATCCCCGAGGCAAGCGCACACGCTTCTGCCCGTGAGCTCGTTGCTGTCATGGTCGAATCCATCCAGGAACTCGCTCCTTCGTTCCCCCACGATGCTTCTTACCTCGCTGCTGTTGTGGCAGACCTGGGTGCATGGGTTGAAGGCGGCTTTGCTGAGCCCGACTTCCTCGCATCAATCTTGGAGTTTGCTCCCGCTGCACACCGCGTGAATGGTGCTCGCCACCTCGTTGTCTTCCCGATGTACACGCAGAACGGAAGCAGCAACCGCTTCGTTGAGGCAGTCCTCATTGAAGTGATGTGGCCTGACTTCATTGCTGAACTCGAAGCTGGTGACTACAACAACAAGTTGTTCGTTCCCGTTCGCTTTATTGACTTCACTCCTGGATACGACACCAACTCGGCAGTGCTCTTCCCCGAGACCGTGGCTATGCGCGAAGTTCCAGCCTTCACCTGGGGAGCAATCTTCCAAGACCGCGAAGCAGCACGCTTCGCCGTTGTGACCGAAGCTGCTGCTGAGATCACCGGTCTTGAGCTCCCTGCTGACGCAGCAGAACTGTTGACTAACCAGAAGCTCGCTGAAGAAACCTTCATCATGTGGGACCTCATCCACGACCGCACCCACATGAGCGGCGATCTCCCCTTCGACCCCTTCATGATCAAGCAGCGCATGCCTTTCTTCCTCTATGGCCTCGAAGAACTGCGTTGTGACCTCACTGCATTCCGCGAGTGCGTGAAGATCGAGCGCGGTGGTTCTGCTGACCCCGAGACTCGTCACCACGCACGACTAGTTCAATACGCCGTTGTCTTCGACCGCATCTTCCGCTTTGCTATGACAGGAACCCGTAAGCGTAACTATGACGCTGTTGCTGGTCAGCTCATGTTTGCCTGGATGCACCAGCACGGAGTGCTGCACTGGACCAACAACAAGCTCTCCATCGACTGGGCAGCCCTGCCTGACGTTGTTGTTGAACTCGGTGACGCCATCGACGAGCTCTACTGGCGTTCCATTGATCGTCCCAAGATTGCTCACTGGCTTGCAGCGTATGAACTGGTTGCCGGAACCCTCACTCCCCACCCCGCTTCCAAGTGGGCAAAGGGTGCTGACGCACTTCCTGTTGCGGGAGAACCGGGTGAACTCACCGACCAGCTCATGGACGACGAGTTCCCTCTGTCTATGTTCTATGAAGCACTGCAGCGCAAGATTGCTCCCGTTATTGAATCCACTAAAGGAATTCGCGCATAACGCGTAGGCTCGGATTCATGCAACGAGTACACGATGCCGCCTGGCGCGGCTTTGCCTCAGATAACTATGCCGGCGTGCATCCACGGGTGCTGGAAGCACTAGCTGCGGTGAACGGTGGACATCAGGTCGCCTATGGCGAGGATGTCTACACCGAGCACCTGCACCAAGTGATGACCACTCACTTTGGTATGGGTATTGAGGTGTTCCCCGTGTTCAACGGAACCGGTGCGAACGTGCTCAGCTTGCAGTCCATGCTTCCTCGTTGGGGCGGTGTGATCTGCGCTCAGACTGCACACGTGAACAATGACGAGTCTGTTGCTCCTGAAGCAGTAGGTGGCATCAAGCTGCTCACTGTCGAGACTCCTGACGGCAAGCTCACTCCTGCTCTCATTGACCAGCAGGCACATGGCCGTGGTGATGAGCACCGTGCACAGCCACTTGCTGTGACGATTACTCAGTCCACTGAATTGGGAACGGTCTACACCCCCGAAGAAGTGAAGGCGATCGCAGATCACGTTCACTCTCTCGGCATGCTCCTGCACATGGATGGTGCTCGCATTTCCAACGCCGCAGCGTCGCTGGGTGTTCCCTTCCGAGCGTTCACTCGTGACGCTGGTGTTGATGTGCTCAGCTTCGGAGGCACCAAGAATGGCCTGATGGGTGCAGAAGCAATCGTCGTGCTCAACCCAGATGCTGTTGAAGGTTTGATCTACCTGCGCAAGATGAACATGCAGCTTGCGTCCAAGATGCGCTTCACCTCTGCTCAGCTCATTGCTCTGCTCGAGGGTGACCTGTGGCACCACCTGGCAAACCACGCCAACCAGATGGCTCAGCGACTTCGTAAGGCCCTGGAAGGAACCAAGGGCCTGAACTTCACTCAGCAGACCCAGTCCAACGGTGTCTTCGTGACCCTACCTGCTGGTGTTGCTGACGAACTGCGCAAGGAGTTCCGTTTCTATGACTGGAACGC
>NZ_CAKZII010000087.1 GCF_936931525.1 uncultured Aurantimicrobium sp. | reverse complement strand
ATCAGGGCCCAGGCAGTGAAGAACCACGCGACGGCAACACCGACGATGACCCAGATGACTGTTCCACCCAGAATTCCTCGAAGGAAAAACTCGGTGAAACCAAGGATGACGTAACCCAACAGCGCCATAACAGTGATGATGAGCGCTGTGATGAGCCACCGCCAGAATCGTTGACCAACAATTCGGAAATTAACGGCCACAGGGTTCTTTTCGCCCTTGACACTTGCCAGCAAGACAAAAGGCGTCACGGCTAGAACAACAATTCCAGGCCATGTGAAGAGTGCAAAACCAAGTGAGGCGAGAACACTCAGAACAATGAGCCAGAGTAAGAACCTCAGCCCATGCTGTCGCAACTCGGCCAACACTAATGGCCAGGTCACTCGACGGGTCAGAGCACTCTGAGCGGTTACAACGACACAAGCTAGGGACAGGACGAATACAAGCGCGCTGACGACGCTTGAGAGGATGTTTAATCCGCTATCCAGCGGGGAGTAGGGAAAAGAACTCATGATTGCTTGAATCAGAGCATTAATGAGCACAACAGGGATAAGCACCTGCCACCCTCGCCACATCACGAGGAATGCTCGCGATAGCGCTGAAATCCGATAAGTTGCCGGTTTCAACGCCTGAGCTGAAGTACTCATAGTTCCCCCCGTGCCGCTTTCTCAAGAACATCCGAGATAGAGCCCTGGTAGATGGTTTCTGTGCCTAGTTTGACCACAACGAGTTTGTTGCCGTCGAGAAGTGACTGTGAGATGACCTCAATGTTTTCTGTAGTGCTTCCGAGGCAGTTAATTTCTGTCTCGCTTTGAGTACACACAGGGGCTTCTAGGAATTCATACCCTTCAGCAAGGACGAGATCGATGGTTGCGGTGCGCACACCCGCCAATGCGTCTCCACCAACAGGTTTGAGAGCAGCAATTTGGGAAGCACAGCCAGTCAATGCCACAAGGATGAGTGCAACCGATGCACTCAGAGCGAGACTCTTTTTCACGCTGTTCATAGTTTCCACCCCGCTTCCCACGCCATCAGTCTTGCTTGGTTGGTGATGTTGTTTCGTTCGATATCCGCATCGCTGATACTCGAAAGGTCGAACGGTGCAGGCACTAACAGTTCCGTGTTGCGATCTAGTTCAGACCCGATCCGCAATGTCGGGCCATCAATCCAGTTGTTCGCAGCAAGTTGTCGACTCCAGCTCGCCAATGTGGCTTGCGTCAGCGGACCACTGGGGTCAACCGGTGCAGCGTGATCCACAACTGTCGTGAAGATGCTGAGTGTGCCATCGCGGTTGTCGACGAATTCCACCATTTGTTGCTGTTGGGGGAAGTCGATGCATGAGGCTGTGGTGATCTCCCAGAAACCGCCACCATCGCTCTTCTTGTGCGCTGTGATGGTGTTGTTGTGAGTGTGGCCGTTGAGCCAGGCCACCATATTGGGGAAGCTCTGCAGCATGGTGATGAGCTCATCTGCATGAATCAACTTTTCTGGGGCAGTTGCCAGTTCTGCATCGTTTTCCAGCGTGAATGAGTTGTGGTGACTGAGAATTACAGCAAGCTTGCCTTCAGATTGCGCTTTTTCAAGACCAGCTTTGAGCCACAAGAACTGATTTTCTGGAAGTGCGCCGTCAGCTCCCACCACCTGGTTACAGGTGTCGAGTCCAAAGAAACGCACACAGTTATTGATGTCTGCGCTCCAATAGGTTTTTCCTGTATCCAAGTTCTCCTGAGTGAACCCGTGCCCGACCGGGCCCGGGTTTGGCATCGTCTCAAAATGAGCCTTCATGAAGTCTTGCTGCTCAAGGAGCTTTCGCGCTGGATCAGCAGTGACAGCCTTGCTTCCGAGATGCATCCCGTTGTTGCGCAGTGCGGTGTTGATTGAACGACCAAACGCACTGGTGTCGGTTGACCAGTCACCGATGTAGTCCAGACCCAGTGCTTTCCAGTCATAAAACTTACGATCGCCAATAGCAAGTTCTTTCAATCCTGCTGGAACTCCAAATGTTCCGTAGAACGTGGAGTCGTGGTTACCGTAGACGCCATACCAGGGCACCGGCATTCCGCCACTGTTCACGGTTCCCGTTACTGCCGCTTCAAGGAGACCCTCAATTTCGGGGAATCCGTAGTCACCAAACCAGTCACCATTGGGGTTTTCTGGATGGTAAGCCCAATACGTTTCGTCCCATCCTTGGACGCCTTCGTATTTACCGGTAGCACCTGAATTTGGAACGATCTCTTTGCCGTCGAGCAGATCGACGTACCAGCGGGTTTCCAAATTGCTGAGCATATCTGCGCTGTCACCAGTGACAAAGGCAGCGGCAAGGGGAGCGCCTGTGACGGGGGAAATTCGGAGCTGGGAAATGCTTTTGACCATCTCTGCAGCAACCTGAGTTGTCAAGACATCCTGCGGCCGAAAAGCACCGCCCCACAAACTTTGGCTTTGCTCCAACAGAGGCTCTAATCGCGCTGGGCTTTGGGCATCCATGATGTGAATGTCAGAGAGGTGACCAATGTACAGAAGTGAGCGACGTGTGTTGACCCGAGTTGCTGCTGCAGCTCTCCCGAGGAGATCCACCCGGGTTTCATATGCTTCTCCTGCTGCAGCAACGAGCTTGCGGTATTTGCCGCGAGTAACGGAACCAAAACGAATCGTTTGAAGCAAAGTGCTGGGGGCATCTGCCCCGATTGCACGCGAACTCGTGAGGTTTCCGAGTTGTTCAAAAGGAATAGCCCACACAGCCGCCATTCCGGCAATCGCAGCAATGAATTGGCGGCGGCTCAATCCGGCCATGTGACATACCCCTAATGAGAAACATGAGAAAGTTCAATATTTGATTACGAGCTTAGAGCTCACTGAGAAGAACTTCACACGGATGGCGAGGAAATCTCGTCATTGCACTGAATAAATTGTGTTCTAGACAGGAATTGGTTTTTTGCGCTCAAAGAGATGGCTCACGAGAGCATCCCCGAGAAACACGAGGGCAGACAAGGTCAGGGTGCCACTACCAAAGTCGTAATTGTCATCAGCGCCGGCAATGGAGAGAATCAAAATAATGGCAGCAGCAATGAGATGGACGGTCTGGATTTTTGTCCATCGCAGTTCATCGAGATAGTGAAGCCAGATGAGGGCAAGCAACAAGGCCACGAGCGGCAGGGCAGTCCAGTTGTCCGAGCTCCACCCTGTCACCCCAGGTATTGGGGTCAAAATTGTTTGTGACGCAAAGGCGGCAACGGCATTCGCACTACACACCACCAGAACAAAGTGAGCTGCAAATCGTGCTGCGGAATGGCGGACTGACTCGGGGCGAGCAAACTGTGCCAGCTTGGGAAAATACATCAGCCAGATCGAGAAAACAACAACGATGACCAAGACGAAAAACAGAGGTTGCGGAATCGAGCCAATAGCACCCAGCGTATTCACCAAGAAAATAAATGCCTCGCCGAGAACGATGAGGAGGAGCATTCCAAATCGTTCCTGAAACTCATGAATCTTGAGCGTTGAGTCTTCTGAGATTCGTTGCGAAATCACCTGAGCAGACCCAGCCAACATGACTGCGACTCCCGCGATAAAGAATCCTGTCGCGGCTGACTCATCAGTAAACACTCCGAGAGCCGACAATGCAGATCCGGTGAAGAAGATGATTGCCGCCACTACGAGCCACGGAATAATGCGTTGCGAATACGCAACGTTTCTATCGCTGAGAATGAGGCCCACTAGAGAAAGCACGGCAATGCCGACCCCGAGGAGCCCCCAGATGCCCGTCAGTGCTGAATCCCAACTGAGCGAGATAGACATCAAAGAGAGCGAAATGATCTGCAGTAATCCGAAAAGTTTTTGCATTGCATTTCGGCCTGAGTTTGAGAGCAACTCAAGAGAAGTCAATATCCACAGTAAGTAAAGAAATAAGTTGCACACGAGGATGAACCCCATGACCCCCCAGGTTGGCTCATCAGAATAAAACTCTGTGGTGAGGCCAAACGCTGCAGCAACAACGAGGTCGTAAAAAAGCATGAACCACAACACTGGACTCGGTGCCGGGATATCTAGGTTCTTTTTCACGCATCCAAATCTACGCGAACGGGTATGAAAAATTGTCACTGAAGAAATGCGGACATTGAAAACACAAAAGAACCCCGCTCCGAGGAGCGGGGTTCTCTAAAAAAAGACGTTGAACTAGGCGGGTACTACCGCTGCCAGTACGTCGTGAAGCTCCTTCGCTTCAGCATCGTTGACAGAGACGACCAGACGGCCACCGCCCTCGAGAGGAACGCGCACAATAATGAGGCGACCTTCCTTGACAGCCTCCATGGGTCCGTCGCCGGTCCGTGGCTTCATTGCAGCCATTTAGGCCACCCCTTTCACTTACTTTGTGTACTTCTATTATCCCGTATTGTTTGGTGCCCAAAAACCACTTGAAGGGCCCAAACAGCTTCGGAATCCGTTGTTTCGGACGCTATTTAGGGCGGACTCCAGTCGTATCCGTCAATACGCCAGCAGATCAGGAGCCAGCCCCACTGCAGCACGATAAACAGCACCACCATGATCACGCGATAGACCTTGGACTTCGGTGCTGCAATTGCCCCGAGCGCAGGGAATAAGGGAGCCAGCAAACGGAAGGTGCTGGACTGGGGAAAGAACACCGCGAGCACATACAGCGCATAACTTGCCAGCCAGAATCTCACGTCCACGCCAAGCTTCTTCACTGCAGGAGTGAACAGGAAGATGGCAAAACCCAGCACAAGAGCACCGAGGAAGACATAGCCCCCGACTTCGGGATAGCCAAAGTTAGTGGTCCACCACTGTGCTGCATGAATCCACGGCGTGAAGGGAACAAGTTCCTGGTAGCCAATATAGGCAGAACGCCAGGCAAGCTCAGTATCAAGATACGCGTTGGGAACTCCGGTAACCCAGCCTGCAATAAAGAGCCAGGCAAAGCCTGCCACTGCGCTCACCAGCGCTACAAATGCCACCAAAACCCGCTCACGCGTGGGGAAACGTGTTCGCTTTCGCTTCGCAAAGCGGTAAATCCAGTGCAACCCAATAGCCAATGCCACGGCAAGTGCACCCGGCCTGGTCAGCGCCAACACAATGACGACGGGAATAACCCAGCCATAGAGCCTGCGCTGCATCAACAGAATGACGAGAGCAATCAGGAACAGCTGCATCGACTCGGCATAGGCCAGCTGGAACAGCGGCGACACCGGCGAAACTGCGAACAGCACAATGGCAAAGAGTGCCTGCTGTGCAGGCACGTGCTTGATCAAGACCTTGTAGAAGACCAGCGAAGCTGCCAGGGCAAACAGCACCGAGACGAGCACACCCGAGATACTCCAGGGCAACCCCGTGATGGCCATGAGTCCACGAACGATGGCCGGATATGCAGGTAAGAACGCCCAGGCGTTCTCAGCTACGTGGCCATCTTCGGTATAGGGAATCTCGTGGGGGTATCCCACCTCGGCGATGATGTTGTACCAACGGCCATCCCACATCGTGGAGAAGTCCCAGAGCGAAGGCTGGGCACCGGTCCACGCATTCTCTGCTTGCTGGCTCGCCAGCACCAGCAGCATGACGGTGGAAATGGCTCGGCCGAGCAGGAAAACTAAGGTGACCTGGAGCCACCAGGGCAGTCGAGTTTTTGTCATCCCCCGAAAACCAATTACGTGCTCAGCCAGCTGCGTAGTGCGCGCTCGCACTCCAGGATCTGGGAGGTGAGCACACGCTCATCATCAGTGTGTGCCAGGGAAGGGTCACCGGGGCCAAAGTTCACCGCAGGAATACCGAGTGCCGAGAAGCGTGCCACATCTGTCCAGCCATACTTAGGGCTGGGTTCAGCGCCCACTGCAGCAACAAAGTCCTGTGCCAACGCAGCGGTCAGTCCAGGCCTGGCACCCTCTGCGCTATCTGTCACAACGACATCAAATCCGGCAAAGACCTCTTCGACGTGAGCAAGTGCCTGGGCAACGTTCTTATCGGGAGCGAAGCGGTAGTTCACGGTCAGCACTGCCTCATCAGGAATGACATTGCCTGCAACCCCTCCAGAGACTCCCACAGCACTGAGGCCTTCGCGGTAGTCGAGACCATCCACGGTCACGGTGGCGGGGCTGTATGCCGCTAGGGCTGCCAAAGCGGGTGAAAGCTTGTGAATGGCATTTTCTCCCTTCCATGCGCGTGCTGAGTGTGCTCGCACGCCGTGCGTGCGCACCTCCACGCGCAGAGTGCCATTGCACCCACCCTCCACGGTGGAATTACTGGGTTCACCCAAGATGGCGAAGTCACCGTGCAACAGTTCTGGGGACTGAGCTGCAAGTCTGCCGAGACCGTTCAGCTCCGAAGCAACCTCTTCGTTGTCGTACCAAATCCAGGTGATGTCATATGCGGGCTCAGTGAGTTCTGCAGCCAGTTTCACTGCCACAGCCACACCAGCCTTCATATCGACTGTTCCCCGACCCCAGAGCCATTGGGCACCTTCGTCTTCGCTGTAACGAACAGGAAGGTTGTTATTCACCGGAACGGTGTCGAGGTGACCAGCAATGACGACGCGGTGAGCACGGCCCAGGTTCGTCTTCGCAACCAAAGCATTGCCGTTACGAATGAGCTCAAGATGGCCCAGGCCAGACAGAGCAGATTCAATAGCGTCTGCCAATGGCTTCTCGTTGCCCGAGACCGACTCAATGTTGCAGATGTCTGCGGTGAGCTCCACGCTTGAACGCGACAGGTCAAGCAAAGGCGTGGAGGACATAAGCCAAGTTTATCGCCGGTAACCTAGAGGCATGGTTTCTACGCAGACGAACACGCACGCTTGGGGTTATGGTCTGGCAACTATTGCTGGCGATGGCACTGTTCTCGACACCTGGTTCCCTTCTCCTCAATTAGGGCAACTGCCTGCCGGTCGCGACAAGTGGATTGTTCCTGCCGAGATCGAAGACCTCGTCGGCGAGGATGCCCGTCGCAATGTGAAACTTGAAGCAGTCACTATTGAGATCAGCCTGACTGAGCCTGCCAACGGAGCATCCGATGCTTATCTGCGCTTGCACTTGCTCTCCCACCTGCTCGTTGCCCCCAACACCATCAACTTAGATGGCATCTTTGGCCAGCTTCCTAACGTGGTGTGGACTAATGCAGGCCCCGTCCACCCCGATGACTTCAGCAAGTTGCGTCCGCTGCTTTTGCGTGCAGGCATTCAGGCTCAGGGAATCGACCGATTCCCCCGCCTGACCGACTACGTCACTCCTGATCGCGTGCGTATCGCTGATGCCTCTCGCGTTCGCTTGGGTGCTCACTTAGCTCCCGGAACAGTGATCATGCACGAAGGCTTTGTGAACTTCAACGCCGGCACTCTTGGCACCTCGATGGTCGAAGGCCGCATCTCTCAAGGTGTTGTCGTCGGCGATGGTTCCGACATTGGCGGTGGCGCCTCGATTATGGGCACCCTCTCCGGTGGTGGAACAGAGAAGGTCAAGATTGGTCAACGTTCGCTCCTCGGAGCGAACTCCGGCATTGGTATCTCCATCGGAGATGACTGCGTAGTTGAAGCAGGTCTCTATGTGACCGCTGGCACCAAAGTGAACGTCATCGATGGCGAGAACACTACTGTGCTCAAGGCCAAAGAGCTCTCTGGCGTGAATAACCTGCTGTTCCGCCGGAACTCGCTCACCGGTGCTGTTGAGGTCACCTCACGCACGGGCGTGGGCATCGTGCTGAACTCAGCACTGCACTAATCAGCAAAAGTTTTCAGCACTACGGCTGAATGATGGTGACGCCAGGCTCTGTTCCAGTGCTCATCTGAGACAGAGCCTCTGGCACAGCGTCCAGAGGGATTCTGTGGGTAATGAAGGTGCCGGGATCAATGATTCCGGCAGCAATATCTGCCAACATCTCTGGGTAGGCAGCTGCTGCCATTCCGTGAGATCCAAGTACCTGGAGTTCTTTAGCGATAACCACGTGCATGGGCACCGTTGCCTTGTCGCCGATCTTGGCGGGCAAGAGCAAACCAATCTGAACATGTCGACCTTGAACCCTCAGACTCTCAACCGCTGCCTTGGCGGTGGGAATACTTCCCAGCGCATCGACAGAGACATCCACGCCACCTGGAATTGCTGCCTTTATCGCTTCGACAACGTCCACTTCTGCAGCATTGAACACATGCGTAGCACCCACCTGCGACGCTAGAGCAAGTGCCTCGTTGTTCACGTCAACTGCAACCACAGTTGCCCCGGATGCGGCGGCAATCATGATGGCAGCTAGACCAATTCCGCCGCAGCCAAAGACAGCAACAGTTTCACCGGATTGAACCTCAGCAACATGCTTGATGGCGCGGTAGCTGGTGGCAAATCGACAGCCCAAGCTCGCTGCCACATCAAAGGTGACCTCATCGGGGAGGACAACAGCGTTGAAATCGGCTCGAGGGATAGCGACATACTCGGCATAGGTGCCCGGACCACTGAAACCTGGCTGCCACTGATCAGGGCAGACCTGAGCATTCCCAGACGCACACCAGGAACATTCCCCGCAGCCACAGACAAAAGGAAAGACAACACGGTCACCGACCTTGAGGGTGGTAACACCTGAGCCCACCTCGTCAACGACACCGGCAAACTCATGCCCAGGAACATGAGGGAGGACCGTGATGTCGGGGTCATGTCCTTGCCATGCATGCCAGTCAGAGCGACAGAGGCCTGCAGCTTTGACCTGAATAACTACTCCGTCAACAGGGGCGACTGGGGTCTCTCGTTCTGCAACGTAAAGGGTCTCACCAAAGCCATCAAACTGAACTGCCTTCATAGCGACCACACTACCTGCGAGAAAAAAGAAAGCCCCTCAGTTGAGGGGCTTTCTGCTCTGACTAGTTGAAGCCAGGAAGGTTACGCTGCTGCTCGCCAATGTAGAGCTGCTGTGGGCGACCAATCTTGGTCTGGGGGTCGAGGTTCATCTCGCGCCAGTGACCGATCCAACCAGGCAGGCGTCCCAGTGCGAAGAGCACAGTGAACATACGCGTGGGGAAACCCATGGCCTTGTAGATCACGCCGGTGTAGAAGTCGACGTTGGGGTAGAGCTTGCGCTCCTTGAAGTAGTCATCCTCGAGAGCAATGCCTTCGAGTTCCTTCGCGATACCGAGAAGTGGGTCGTTCACACCGAGTGCTGCGAGAACCTCGTCTGCGGTGTCCTTGACCAGACGTGCACGGGGGTCGTAGTTCTTGTAAACGCGGTGACCGAAGCCCATTAAGCGGACGCCATCTTCCTTGTTCTTGACGCGCTCGACATACTTCGAGACAGACTCACCAGAAGCCTGGATCTCAGCAAGCATGGAAAGAACTGCTTCGTTTGCACCACCGTGAAGTGGACCGAAGAGGGCGTTGATACCAGCAGATACGGAAGCAAACATGTTTGCATCTGTGGAACCGACGAGACGAACAGTCGAAGTCGACGCGTTCTGCTCGTGGTCTGCGTGCAGGATGAGCAAACGCTCAAGTGCGTTGACCACGACAGGGTTCTGAACGTAAGGCTCCGCCTTGTTACCAAAGGTCAGGCGCAGGAAGTTCTCCACGTAGGAGAGAGAGTTGTCTGGGTAAAGACGAGCCTGACCGATGCTCTTCTTGTGAGCGTAGGCAGCCATGACGGGAAGCTTGGCCAAGAGGCGGTAGGTCGAGGTCTCGACCTGCTCTGGGTTCTTGGGGTCCAGAGAGTCTTCGTAGTAGGTCGACAGCGCGGACACACCAGCAGAAAGAACAGGCATGGGGTGTGCGCGGCGGGGGAAACCGGAGAAGAAGTCCTTGAGGTCTTCGTGCAGCAGGGTGTGCATGCGGATCTTGTCTTCGAAGTTTTCGTACTCAGTCTGAGAAGGAACTTCGCCGTGGATCAGGAGGTAAGCGGTCTGTAGGAAGTTGAGGTTCGTGGCCACCTGGTCGATGGGATAGCCGCGATAACGCAGAATTCCCTGCTCGCCGTCGATGTAGGTGATTTTCGACTTGGTGGAAGCAGTGTTGACGAAGCCATAGTCCAGTGCGGTCAAGCCAGTCTGCTTGGTCAGCGAGGACAAATCGATGGAAGGAGCACCCTCGGTGCCACGAAGGACCGGGAATTCAACGGTCTTTCCGCCATAGGTCAGCGATACTACGTCGCCGGTGGGCACTGAATTAGTGGCTTCAGTCACGAAGACTCCTTGTGGATACTGTCTGGGTGAGAGGGTTCAAAGTCGTTCCGTTATGCCGGAATACCCCGATTTATCCAAGCCTATTGGCAAAAAGTGCTCTAATTACACACTCAATAAGCGCCTGGCAGCCTCAGCTATGCGTTCGTCTGTTTCTGTCAATGACAGGCGTACGTGGTTGGGATAGAAATCTCCATAGAAAACACCTGGGCCAGCAATGATTCC
>NZ_CAKZII010000086.1 GCF_936931525.1 uncultured Aurantimicrobium sp. | reverse complement strand
TGGCAGCGATGCTGAGGATGTTTATCTGTGGCAAGAGACCTACGACCTGTGCGTGGAGAAATCTGCTTCACTGCGAGTCCTGGTTGGTCACCGCCCCCGCGGCGTGAACACGTGGCTCTCAGCAGATGCCTACGGCAAGGGTGAATCACTTCTCACACTCGCTCCCAAGATCAAAGAATCTGATCTCTATATTTGTGGTCCCACTCCATGGACCGAACTCGTCATTCGAGACGCCAAGCGTCTTGGTCTCAAGGATCACCAGATCCACGCTGAAAGGTTTGATTTCTAATGCGCGCAGGTAGTGCTTTCTTAGCCGGTGTTGGTTCGGCAGCAATTGTTGCCATTGGCTGGCAGGCAGGAGTGGGAACGCTCGTTTCTTCTCTTCCCCAGAGCCAGGCTGCTGCTTCCAGCAGCACCAGCACCGCCAATTCACCCAGCACCTCTAGCTCGACTGCTCCCTCAGCCGAGACCACAACGGCTCCCGCTGAGACCACAGCTCCCGCAACAACTGGTGTCGCCGATGGCACCTATGACGGCGCCGTCGTGAACACCCGCTATGGACCACAACAGGTCCAGGTCGTGATTGCCGGCGGCAAGATTTCTGATGTTGTTGTTCTGCAAACACAGACTGCCGACAGGAAATCTGAGCAGATTAGTTCTCGTGCGAACCCCATCCTTCGTGAAGAAGTCCTCACAGCACAGAGCTCCAAAGTCGCCAACGTGAGTGGTGCCACATACACCTCACAGTCCTATATTCAGTCCCTGCAGTCTGCTTTGGACGCTGCTGGCTTCACCGGTTAACAATGGCCATTCACTCGTTCGAGACCATGGGAACCATGGTCAGCATCCGCATTGCAGATGCTGAGCTCGGCGAGCACGATTCTGACCACAACGCCATCTCAGTACTCAACGAGATTGAGCATGAGTTCGCTCGCGTGAACCAGAAATTCAGTCTCTATCTAGAAGAATCTGAGATCTCTGCCGTTGCCCGAGGAGATCTCTCCTTGGCAGATGCCAGCCAGGAGATGCGAGAGGAATACGCCCGCGCCCTGGACTGGCGTGAAAAGACCGACGGCGCATTTACCCCCCACCGTCCAGACGGAATCATTGACCTCTCAGGAACTATCAAAGCGGTGGCCATCGACTCAGCAGCAAAGCTGCTGACCGATGCCGGCTTTGAACACTTCTCCGTCAATGTTGGTGGTGACCTCACTACTTCAGGCAATCAATCAACGGATGAATCCGGCTGGATTACCGGGATTGTGGACCCTCTCGAACGAGGAACGGTCATGACTGCACTGCGCTTGAATGAGCAATACCCCGCTATGGCAACCTCAGGAACCGCTGAGCGCGGAGAACACATCTGGCTTCGCCCAGAAACCACCAAGGATTTCATTCAGGCAACGGTGATTGCCCAGGACATCATTACTGCAGACGTGTTGGCCACGGCGATCATCTCTGGTGGTCAAGCAACTTTGGATCAGATCACACAGAACTTTGCCGTGGCAGTGATGACAGTGTCACCAGATGGCTCATTGCAAGCCAATCCCCTGTTCCAGGAACTCATTGCACAATAGGCGTTAACGAAGAATGGGCCCCATCGGGACCCATTCTTTTTGTTATTGCGTGAAACCTAGTTACAGGTACAGCGGTCAGCCTGAGCTACACCCTCAAGGGCCTGCTCGATGTGCTCGCCGCAACCGGTCCAGGTGGTCTTGCCGCATGAACCGCACTTGGCTGGACTACACATGTGATACCTCCGTGTTAGCGATGACCAAACGGTCAATCTGTATACCCCCTAGGGTATCTCACAAATCTAATTATTGCGAGTTCTGAAACTGAGAATACCCCGGATTTTTCCCACCCTGCGCTCAGGAAATGTTTACCTGAGCTTTACATGCAGATACTGCCTATTCTGAGGTAGGAGGAATACTCTAGAACTATGGGGACCTACAGATTAGAAGAATTGAACGCCAGCAACATTGTTGCTGCCAACTCACTGACTTTGAAGCGCGGTCAAGAGCAGTTCATTGCTCCACCGTCATATTCAATCTCTGAGGCGTATGTAAACCCCACTACCGCGTGGCCTCGTGTTGTCATGGATGGTGAGACTGTTGTCGGATTTATCCGTGGCAACTTTGATCCAGATAACCTCAACGACGAACTCCGGAGTTGCCTCTGGAGAATCCACGTCTCTGCCGACTATCAGGGCAAGGGTGTGGGAAAGTTTGCCGTGGCAGCACTCGCTGATGAAGCACGAGCACGTGGCAACAAGCGCTTGACCGTGTTGTGGGAAAAGGGTGTTGAAGGCCCCGAAGCGTTCTTCCACCGTGTTGGTTTTAGAGACGTTGGAACCACCGCCTATGGCGAAGTAATTGGAGAAATCACGCTCTAGTTCACGAATTAACGAAGAAGCCCCGGCGCACTGCGCCGGGGCTTCTCTAGTTCAGTTGAACTTAGATGCTTGCAACATCGAGGGGGATGCCAGGACCGAACGTGGTCGAGACTGCACCCTTCTGGATGTAGCGGCCCTTTGCCGATGAAGGCTTGAGGCGAACAACTTCGTCGAGAGCTGCGGTGATGTTCTCCGACAGCTGCTCAGCGGTGAACGAAGCCTTACCAACGATGAAGTGAACGTTGGAGTGCTTGTCTACCTTGAATTCGATCTTTCCGCCCTTGATGTCGTTAACAGCCTTAGCAACATCGGGGGTAACGGTTCCGGTCTTGGGGTTTGGCATCAGGTTACGAGGACCCAGTACCTTACCGAGACGACCGACCTTACCCATGAGCTCAGGAGTCGATACAGCTGCATCGAAAGCAACGTAGCCGCCGGCTACCTTCTCGATGAGCTCGTCGCCACCAACCTCGTCAGCGCCAGCCGCGAGTGCAGCTTCTGCAGCGGGACCGGTTGCGAACACGATAACGCGTGCAGTCTTACCGGTACCGTGAGGCAGCATGACGGTTCCACGAACCATCTGGTCTGCCTTACGAGGGTCAACACCGAGCTTGAGGGCTACCTCAACGGTGCTGTTGAACTTTGCGGAACCGGTTTCCTTAGCAATAGCAACTGCTTCGGTAGCGGTGTAGAACTTGCCTTCTTCGATCTTTGCGGCAGCAGCAAGGTATGCCTTTGACTTCTTAGCCATGATGTATACCCCTTAGCCCTCTACCGTGATGCCCATGGAACGTGCGGTTCCGGCAATGATCAGCTTTGCAGCTTCGATGTCGTTTGCGTTGAGGTCAACCATCTTTGCTTCCGCAATGGTCTGAACCTGTGCCTGAGTGAGCTTGGCAACCTTCACAGTGTGAGGAGTACCAGAACCCTTAGCAACGCCAGCAGCCTTCTTGATCATTTCAGCTGCAGGAGGAGTCTTGAGAACGAAGTCGAATGAACGGTCTTCGTACACGGTGATCTCAACGGGGATGATGTTTCCGCGCTGTGATTCGGTTGCTGCGTTGTATGCCTTGCAGAAATCCATGATGTTCACACCGTGCTGACCCAGAGCGGGACCAACAGGAGGAGCTGGATTCGCGGCGCCGGCCTGGATCTGAAGCTTAATCAGACCTGTGACCTTCTTTTTCGGTGCCATTTCTTTTTCCTTTTTTTGAATTCGAACTCATCGGGGTTCCGATGAACTCTCCCGTGAAATCAGGCGAACCTGATTCGCGGTAATCCAGACGACAAGCGTCTGGAAATCTTGTTACTGCTTGGTGACCTGGTCGAAGCTGAGCTCGACGGGGGTCTCACGCTCGAACAGCGAAACCAGCACGGTGAGCTTGCCGCTCTCGGGCTTGATTTCGTTGATGGTTCCGGGGAGGCCAGCGAACGAACCTTCCTTGATAACCACGGTCTCGCCGATTTCGAAGTCGATCTCTGCGATAGGAGTACGAGCAACAGCCTGTCCACCCTTGGCCTGAACAGCCTTGGCGGTGGGAACATCCTTGACCTCAACCAAAGGCTTCAGCATGTTGAATGCTTCCTGGAAGCGCAGTGGGGTGGGGTTGTGAGCGTTGCCTACGAAGCCAGTAACACCGGGGGTGTGACGAACACACGACCAGCTGTCTTCGTTGAGGTCCATGCGCACGAGAACGTATCCGGGGATACGAACGCGGGTGACCATCTTGCGCTGGCCGTTCTTGATCTCCACAACGTCTTCCATAGGAACTTCGATCTGGAAGATGAAGTCGTTGAGCTGCATCGAGGTACGACGGTTCTCAATGTTGTGCTTGACCTTGCGCTCAAAGCCTGCGTAAGAGTGGATGACGTACCACTTACCGGGCAGGGTGCGAAGCTCTGCTTCGAACGCTGCGTAGGGGTCGTCAGCAACTTCTTCTTCGTCCTCGGAAGCTACGATCGCTGCCTCAGCTTCTTCGATGGTGTCTACGTCGAGAGCGTCTTCAATTACTGCGTCAGCTTCTACGTCCACAACCTCGGCTGCGTCAGTCTCGGAGAGTGCATCCAGTGCGGCCTCGAGCAGCTGCTCGTCTTCGCGCGATGATTCAGTCACGTTGTTCCTGTCTTATCTAGAAAATCGTTTACCGCTGGTTAGCCAGCAGTGGTGGCCACAGTGGGATCACCGAAGACGGCAACCACACCCCAACCAAAGAGGTAGTCCATGCCGGATACGAGAGCCATCATGATGACCACGAATACCAACACAACCAACACGTAGTTGATGAGTTCCTTGCGGGTAGGTGTGACGACCTTCTTCAGCTCGCCAATCACCTGTCGAACGAAAAGGGCAAGGCGCGAGAAAGGATTGCGCTTTCCAGCACTCTCCTTCTTTGCACGTGCGACGATGTCCTCACCGGGTTCGTCGGCTACGTCTTGCGCCATTTCTTTTCCTTTCGATTTGCAGGGCGGACAGGACTCGAACCTGCAACCTGCGGTTTTGGAGACCGCTGCTCTACCAATTGAGCCACCACCCTTTGCTTCGCTCTACGTCACCGAATCACAGACTCGATTTCGTCTTCGTCATGAAGGCGCGCGAAAGCATGGCATATTGCAACCACTTCGCAATAGCTTAGGTGAGAAAGTGCCTCTCTGTAAAGCTGAGCTCCGCGCTCTATAGTGGTAACCGTGCCTGAATTGAAGCGAATTTCTTCTCGTATTTCCGCCATTGCTGAGTCAGCAACCCTCAAGGTTGATGCCAAGGCGAAAGCCCTGCAAGCAGCCGGTCGCCCGGTGATCAGCTATGCAGCTGGTGAACCAGACTTCCCCACCCCTGCTCACATCGTTGAGGCAGCGTTGGTTGCGGTCAAGGATCCCAAGAACCACCGCTACACCCCCGCTGCTGGTTTGCCCGAACTGCGCCAGGCCATTGCAGAGAAGACCAAGCGTGACAGCGGCTGGGCCGTTGACCCCAGCCAGGTCATTGTCACCAACGGTGGCAAGCAGGCCGTCTACCAAGCTTTTGCGACACTGGTTGATCCCGGTGACGAAGTTCTTGTCCCCACCCCTTACTGGACCACCTACCCCGAAGCCATCAAGCTTGCTGGCGGTGTCCAGGTTGATGTCTTTGCTGGTGCAGACCAGGAATACAAGGTCACCGTGGAGCAGCTGGAAGCTGCGCGCACCGACAAGACCAAGCTCCTGCTGTTCGTTTCGCCTTCAAACCCCACCGGTGCTGTGTACTCGGTCGAGGAAACAAAGGCCATCGGCGAATGGGCAGAGAAGCACGGCCTGTGGATCATCGCAGATGAGATTTACCAGAACCTCACCTATGACGGCGTGAAGGCCATCTCCATCGTGGATGCTGTTCCGGCCCTGCAGGACCGCACCATCTTGGTCAACGGTGTTGCCAAGAGCTATGCCATGACTGGTTGGCGTTTGGGCTGGATGGTCGGCCCTGCCGATGCCATCAAGGCCGCTGCCAACCTCCAGTCACACTTGACCTCGAACGTCTCCAACATTTCTCAGCGTGCTGCATTGGCTGCGTTGACTGGTCCTCAAGAACCAGTAGAAGAAATGCGTCTGGCCTTCGACCGCCGCCGCAAGTTGATTGTGGAAGAACTGCGCAAGATCCCTGGCTTTGAAGTTCCCATGCCTGAGGGTGCGTTCTATGTCTACTGCGACGTCACAGGCTTGCTGAACAAGGAGTGGGATGGCATTACACCCACCAACACCTTGGAGCTCGCTGACCTGATCTTGGATAAGGCAGAGGTTGCTGCAGTTCCCGGTGAGGCGTTCGGCCCCAGCGGATACCTGCGCTTCAGCTACGCACTGGGAGACGCTCAACTCCTCGAAGGCGTCCAGCGCCTGCAGAAGCTCTTCGGCACGAAGTAGAACTTAGAGGCCGAGTTCGGCCATTCTGGCCTGGATCAGGTCAGTAATCAGTGCGCCGTCCACGTCCCAGTCCACTGGCACTTTGAAGAGTCCCTTGGTTGTTTCATACGAAGCCAAGCGGTCTGCAAAGGTCGTCATTGCCGCTTCGCTCCAGGGCGCCAGTGATAGGTGGTTCTTTGCCGCAGACATCCCAAAGACATACTTCCCCTCGATCTGAATCTGGGGAGTGTTCCAGGCGAGCTTGACTGAAGAATCAGGGAAGTTCGTGGCAATGACGTCGAGCACGCGACGCAGAGTTGCCGCTTTGGTGTCATCCAGGCTGGCGAAGTACTCCTCGAGGTTCTCAAACTTCGCCATGATTAGACCTCCACGCCGATCAGGTTGGGCTCGGGATACAAAATGATGCCGAAGTGCGACTGGACCATCGCCTGAACGTAGGTGGCCAGGCCGACTACCTCTGCAGCAGTTGCTCCGCCTCGGTTGGTAATGGCCAGGGTGTGCTTGGTCGAAATACCTGCTTTGGAACCAGGGACGCTGTAGCCCTTCTTGACTCCTGCATTCTCGATCAGCCAGGCTGCCGAAAGCTTGACCAAGTTGGGGCCAGAGGCGCTTGCCAACGGGGGAACTTCAGCACCCAGAGGAAGCACACGATCGTGCTCTGCCTGTTTCACGGGGAAACGAGGAGCATCCGCTGGGAGATGACGAGCGAAGTTTTCGGTGACGATGGGATTCATAAAGAACGACCCCGCACTGGCGGTGTCAGGATCCGCAGGATCCAACACCATGCCTTTGCTGGCACGCAGTTTCAGAACTGTCTCGCGCACCTTGGCGAGCGCAACCTGGGTACCCAGCTCAACACCGAGAGCGGTTGCAAGTTGGGGGAAGGCGATAGGCGCAGAAAGACTGTCCCCATAGGAGGCCAGGCTGAGCTCAACAGTGAGCACCACGCCTTCCTTGCCCTGCTTGAACACCGACTCGCGGTAACCGAGGGCTAGCTCAGAAGCTGGAATCCAGGAGATTTCTTGGGTGTAGCGGTCGAGGAATTCGACAGCGGTCAGAACAGAAGAAAGTTCTTGACCGTAGGCACCAATGTTCTGGATAGGTGCAGCACCGGTGGAGCCAGGAATGCCGGAGAGGGCCTCAATACCCGCGAGGCCTTCAGAAATGCTCCACTGCACGAGGGCATCCCAGTTCTCTCCTGCCGCAACACGAACGGTGCTGTGGTTCGGGGTCTTAGAGATGTCCTGCTGACGTTCAATTCCTGTGGTGACAACGTGAATGACAGTGCCATCAAAGCCTTCGTCCGCGACGATGGTGTTGGAGCCGCCACCGAGGATCAACCAGGGCTCATTCGAGTCCCAGGTGTCCACAGCAGCTTCAATGAGTTGCTCACGTGTGGTGACAGTGATGAGTTCGCGCGCCGGACCGCCCACCTGCATGGTGGTCAGTGTCGACAGCGGAACAGAAGTCATGCTCTAGGCGAGGTTGACGCGGACCTGGGCTTTGCCCAGCACCGTCTCATCGTTGAACTTGGCGGTCAGATCAATACGAGCGATCTTCGTCTCGTCTTCGAGGGCACCCACAGTTGCGGTCACGGTGACATCAGCGCCTGTAGCACCGTCGACCAGCACGGGACGAGTGAAGCGCACCTGGTAGTCCACGATGCGGGCAGGGTCTCCTACCCAGTTGGACACGGGCTGCACAGCAAAGCCCATAGTCAGCATGCCGTGAGCAAGTACTCCAGGCAGGCCAACAGAGACCGCAACGTCATCGCGGTAGTGAATGGGGTTGAAGTCACCCGATGCACCGGCATAACGCACCAGGTTGTCGCGGGTGAGGTGGAAGTTCTCTTCGGCGACAACGTCGCCCTTCGTCAAGGAGCTGTAGTCAACCATGATTAGTCCTCATCTCCTCGAACGACCAGGGTGGAGATTGCGGTGACTACGTGCTTGCCGTTGGCATCCACGATGTCGGAGTCAGCAGTGACCATGTTGTGGCCACCCAGGCTCTTCACGCTGGAAACGGTGAGAGTTGCCGTGAGCTCATCACCGGCAACAATGGCGCGGGTGTAGGTGAAGCGCTGTTCACCGTGCACCACACGGGAGAAGTCGATGCCTGCATCTGGCTCTGCGAGTAACTGGGCCAGGGTTGCCTCCTGCACAACCACCGGGAAGGTGGGCGGAGCAACCAAGTCGGCGTGGCCAGCTGCACGAGCTGCGTCCACATCTAGGTTGATGGGGTTGGTGGAGAGCACAGCGCGAGAGAACTCGCGGATCTTCTCGCGTCCAACAAGATACGGGGCGGTCGGAGGGAAGACACGACCTTGCAATTCAGGATTTACAGCCACGGCACAATTCTAGGCGTGGCCTGACGGTGTTGAGCTTAAACAAAGAACCCCAGACCATCTTTGGTCTGGGGTTCTTCTGCAGCAGAGCTGCGAAGTTACTTTTTTACTGGCAGCTGTCGCACTGGAGCAGATCCATAGGATCTACGGGTACTGCGTAGCCACCAACGGTGTCGTTTGATTCGAATTCCATTTTTGCCTCCATAAAACTTGTCGAATCTCTTGCGAGATTCTGCCGCACCCCTGCGGTGAGTTATCACTATATAACGCGAATGACACCTGTGTCATTCCACTACATGTAGTGTTTGTGAGTTTTTTCGTAGGGTGCTGTGAGTTTGCCTAGAGAACCGCATATTTACGCCATTTCCGCCGCGAAAAAACTTTTTTGGCATCGGGGTTTCGGCGTGTCGAACATCACCGATAGTGTGGTCTGAGCCTGCTGAAGGGCCCCAGTCGCACGACAATCGTCGTGGCGGGCATTCGGCGGATGAACACAGAGTGGATGTCAGCGACATGACAACGCCCAACGGCAATCACATGCACACCGTCGATCTCGAAACCATGAAGCTTCGCGAGCAAGTATTTGAATACGCTCGCCGCCGCATGAACTACGACCCACCACCCCTGGATGGTCCCAAGACCATTTCAGAACTACGTGCTGAAGTTCCTGCCACTGTCACCGAAGAAGGCATGGGCGGCATTGAAGCACTGAGCCTGTTCGAGAATGTGCTGGCTGAAGCCACCATCTCGAACGATCACCCCAACTACCTCTCTTTCATTCCGTGTGCTCCGACTGAAGCAGCAACGCTGTTTGACCTCATCGTCTCTGCCTCCACCATCTATGGCGGATCGTGGATGGAGGGTGCCGGTGCGGTCTATGCCGAGAACCAGGTTCTCGAATGGCTGGCTAGCGAAGCTGGCATGCCCGAAGGCGCCGGCGGTGTCTTTGTTCAGGGTGGAACCCTGGGTAACCTCTCTGCGTTGGTTGCAGCTCGTCACACGGCAAAGGAAGCCCTCCTAGCCGCTGGAAAGTCTCTGCCTACTCGCTGGCGCTTTGCCTGCAGTTCTGAAGCCCACTCGTCACTGAAGGCCGCTGCGAGGGTGATGGACGTGGACATCGTCCCCGTTCCCGTCAACGCAGAAGGTCGCTTGACCGGTGCTGCTCTAGAAGAGACCCTCTCGGGAGACTGGGACGGCATCTTTGCCGTCGTCGCCACCGGTGGAACCACCAACTTCGGCATCGTGGATGAACTCGAAGAAGTGGGCACCGTCACCAAGGCACACAACGTCTGGTTCCACGTGGACGGCGCCTACGGCATCGCCGCGATGCTGGCACCGACCACCAAGCACCTCTTCGCGGGTGTGGCACTGGCTGACTCCTTCATTGTGGATCCTCACAAGTGGCTCTTTGCACCCTTCGATGCCTGCGCACTGGTCTACCGCGACCCCGAACTGGGTCGTGTCACGCACACTCAGCACGCGGAGTACCTCGATGCTCTGGAAAACCCTGAAGAGTGGAACCCCAGCGACTACGCCTACAACCTGACCCGTCGTCCTCGTGGATTACCACTCTGGTTCTCACTGGCCACCTACGGTGTTGCTGCCTACCGCGAAGCAATTGAGCAGAACATTCAGTTGGCCTACAAGATTGCCGACGAGATTCGTCGCCGTCCAGATCTCGACTTGGTTCGTGACCCACAACTCTCTGTTGTCGTCTTCACCAAGAAGGGCTGGAAGCTCGAGGACTACACCAAGTGGTCCAACAAGCTCCTGGCAGATGGCATTGGTTTTGTTGTTCCTAGCTCTCACAAGGGCGAGCCCAACACGCGCTTTGCCATTGTGAACCCCAGAACTAATTACGAATCTTTGGTCGAAATCCTCGACACGATGGTCTAACAAGGAATACGGTCAGTAACGTGGCAAATTCTGCATTCCACATGCCAGCCGAATGGGCTGAGCATGAGCGCACCTGGATGGCGTGGCCGTCCTCCGGTTACACCCTCGGCGAGACCGAGGAACTAGCCAATGAAGCACGTCAGTGTTGGTCTGAAGTGGCCAACACCATCGTGCGGTTTGAGCCGGTCACCATCCTGGTTGACCCCAGTGCCGTGGACGAAGCGAAGAAGTGGCTCGACCCCGCAGTTGAGATTCTTGTTGCCGAGCTCGATGACGCGTGGATGCGTGACATTGGTCCCACCTTCGTGCGCGATGACAAGGGCACACTTGCCGGCGTGAACTGGATCTTCAACGGCTGGGGTGGACAGAAGTGGGCCAGCTGGGAGAACGACTCTCAAGCGGCCACGAAGATCCTGGACTCCATTGGCGTAATCCGCGTGGACTCCCCCATGACCAATGAGGGTGGCGGCATCCATGTCAATGGATCCCGCACCGTCATGATCACGGAGACCGTGCAGCTTGACCCAGGTCGCAACCCTGACTGGACCAAGGAACAGGTTGAAGCAGAGCTTCAGCGCACCCTTGGCATTGACCACGTGATCTGGATGCCCCGTGGCCTGACCCGCGACTACGACGAGTTCGGTACCCGCGGCCACATCGACATCGTGGCCTGCTTTGCCAATGAAGACACCGTGCTCTTCCACGATCAGAAGAACCAGGACCACCCTGACTACTGGATCAGCCAGGAAGTGCGCCGCGTACTCAAAGCCGCCCGTGATGCAGAAGGCAACAAGCTCAATGTGATTTCAGTGCCTGCGCCTGAAACTCTGCAGGACGACGAAGGCTGGGTCGACTACAGCTACATCAACCACTACGTCTGCAACGGCGCTGTGATTCTGTGTGCCTTTGATGACGAAGGTGATAAAAAAGCCAAGAAGGTCCTCGCCAAGGCATATCCAGGACGTGAGATTGTCCTGGTGGACGCACGTCCGCTGTTCGCCCGTGGCGGCGGTATTCACTGCATTACGCAGCAACAGCCCAAGGTTTAATAGTTCTTCTCGGGCACGATAAACGTGCCACCGTCCAGTTCTTCTGTGATGACGATCTGGCAGCTCAAACGTGAGCTCGTGTGCCTGGGCGTGACAGTGCCATCGAGCATCTCGTCTTCAAACTCCTGCATGGGAGTGCAGAGCGAAGCGGTGCTGTCGTCGACAAACACGTGACACGTCACGCACGCTAATGCCCCACCACACAGCCCGAACATTCCCGGGACAACGTTGCGAACGCCGGCGTCCATGACGGAGTCACCGACCCTGCCCTCAACCGTGTGCTTTTCTCCATCTGGAGAAATGAAGTTCAGTTGAGGCATTAGTACTAGATGGTTGTGGCGTCAATCACAAAACGGAACTGCACATCACCGGCAACAACACGGTCATAGGCCTCGTTGATGTAATCAGCCTTGATGACCTCGACGTCAGCAACAATGTTGTGCTTGCCACAGAAATCCAGCATTTCCTGGGTCTCCACGGTGCCACCAATCTGCGAACCGGCAATGGAGCGTCGGCGCATCATGAGTTTAGGAAGCGAGAAGGGCTGGGTCATGTCGTTGACTGCTCCCACGATGACATAGGTGCCATCCAGGGTGAGTAGATCCAGGTAGGGATTCATTTCGTGGTCGCCTGGGAGGGTCGAAATGATGAGGTCAAATTTCTGACGAGACGCCTTCATGGCTTCTTTGTCGGAGGTCACCAGAACCTCATCTGCGCCGAGTGAGGTGCCAAGGGCGACCTTCTCTGGGCTTGAGGTCAGAGCGACAGTGTGTGCGCCGAGTGCGTGAGAGAACTTCACGGCCATGTGTCCCAGGCCACCGATACCGACAACTCCGACGGTCTTGCCGGGGCCTGCACCCCAGTGCTTGAGAGGCGAGTAGACGGTGATTCCTGCACACAGAAGTGGCGCGACACCAGCAAGGTCAAGGCCTTCAGGAATTCGGTACACGAAGTTCTCAGTGGTCACGATTTCCTGGGCATATCCACCCTGAGTGACCTGTCCAGGAAGCTGTGGTTCTGCTTCACCATAGGTCAGGCGTGGACCAACGGGACCGGTGCAGTAGTTCTCATCCTTGTTTGAACAGTTCTCACACTCACCACAGCTGTCCACGATGACGCCGACACCGACGATGTCGCCGACCTTGTACTTGGTGACGGCAGAACCAACTTCAAGAACGGTTCCGACAATTTCGTGGCCTGGAACGAGAGGGTAGGGGCGGTCGCCCCATTCACCGCGAACGGTGTGAATGTCTGAGTGGCAAATGCCCGAGTGGGTAATCGCAATACGGACGTCAGTGTCCTCGGGTGTGCGGCGGACAATGTCCATGGGAGCCATCTTGGCGCCTTCAGCAGCAGCCCCAATTGCGCGAACGGTAGTAGTCATAGCCAAACCTTTCGTAATGTGCAGATCGTCCTGCACGAACTAGGGGCGAGTTAAGCCCACTTGGCTACGGTAGCCCATAACCTTCGATCTCATACCTACTCCGCAGACACCCACCAGGTCTCCGCGCTTGTAGTAGCCATAGACGCAATCTCCGCCTGCTTCACCTTCCAGCAGTTGGATGTCGTCGGCTTGATCAATCAAGCCATACGCCAGCAAGCTCACATCAAACTGGTCACTCCAGAACGAGGGAATGGGAGCAAAAGGCTTAGCCAGTTCTTCAGCAAAAGCATCAGCATCACCGGAGAGCTGCAGTGCAACTTCCTTGCCCACCTTGCGGGCCATTTCGGTGGGGATGTTCCAGTGCTCAACCCGACGCGAGTAGTCACAGAACTGAGGAATGGGGAAACGTGCCACGTCACCGACGACGTAGACGTTCTCCCAGGGAGTTCCGTCCTTCTTGAGTACGCGCAGGTTGGTGTCTGCTCCCACACCGCCGTCGAGATCGACGTCGTTGTCGTGGAGCAGCTCGAGGTTCGGCTCAGAACCAATGGCTTCAATGAGCACCTGGGTATAGAGCTCAACACCGGAGTCCAGAAGAACACTCTCCACACGGTCGCCGCCGGTGACCTTGGTGATGGTCGAACCCATGAAGAAGTTGACACCCTGGGCTTCTTGTCGCGCTTGAATATCACGAGCAAGTTCCAGACCCAGAGGTCGGAGCAAGGGAACTGGTCCCTTCCCAATGACGGTGACGTGTGCGCCGAGTTTCTTGGCAGTTGCCGCAACTTCACAGCCAATGAACCCTGCGCCATAAACAACAACGCGGGTTCCTTCAGAAATCTCCGAGCGCAAAGCAATCGCGTCATCGAGGGATCGAATGACGTGAGTCCCCTTCTTTGGCATGCCCGGAAGATCCACACGACGTGGACGCAGTCCCGTCGCGATGATCAGTGCTTCGTAATGGTGTTCAATACCGAGATCATCAGTGACAATCTGGCTCTCCAGATCAACACGGTTTACTTTGCGGCCCAGAATCCATTCCACATCGGCGACTGCGTCACCGAGAGGGAATGCCACTGCCTCATGATTGACGTCTGCAGCGAGCACCTCTTTGGACAGTGGTGGTCGGTTATAGGGAGGATGAACTTCCTCTCCGATGGCCACAATAGGACCGGCATAACCACTTCGACGTAGCGACTCTGCCACGCGAAGTCCGCCCATAGAAGCGCCAATAATGAGAACAGGGCGCGTCATACGAATTCCTTAGTCGACAATAAAAATGGCCTGCATGGGGCAGACATCAATTGCAGCCTGGACGTTGTCACGCTCGCTGTCGTCAGCGGTTGCGTGATATTCCAGCTTGTCGTCGTCGTTGAGCTTGAAAACATTGGGTGCCTCAAATACGCACTGACCATAGTGCTGGCACTTTTCCATGTCGACGTTGATCTTGATCATTATTCTTTTTCCTCCACGGTGGATGGGTAAAGGTCTTTAGATGGGGTGCGAATTCCACGGAATTCCCAGTCACCACCCATGGCGGTCGAGACAACCTCTTCGCTCTCGGTGGGCTGTGCGCCCACGTCGGTGCGAATCGGAGTAGGTCCGACAACGATGTGGTTGGTCAGACGACCAAGGCCCTCGACCTCAACCTCGACGATGTCGCCGGGCTGAACGGGACGAGAGAATGCAGGGGTTCCAGAGAACAACATGTCTCCCGGAACCAACGTGATGGTGCGGGCAATATCTGCAACCAGATAGTGCATGTCCCATTCCATGTTGTCGGTGTTGTCTTCTTGCTTGACTTCACCATTGACATAGGTGCGGATCATCTTGTTGCGGAAGTCCCAGTCGGTGACCATACCTGGACCCACGGGAGCCAAGGTGTCCGAACCCTTCACGCGCAGCATGGAGCCGGCGTCAGTGTCGCGGAAGTCATGCAGACCATAGTCATTACCCACGGTGTATCCGGCGATGTAGTCGCCGGCTTCCTCGGGGGAAATGTTGCGGCAGGTCTTGCCAATGATGATGACAATCTCACCCTCATAGTTCAACCACTTGCAACCCTCGGGGCGCACAACAGCACCCTTGTGGCTGTTGATCGCCGTAATGGGCTTGTGGAAATAGGTGGGAGCATCCGGGAGCTTGGTCATGAACTCCTTGGTGCGGCTGTCGTAGTTCAGGTGAACAGCGATGATCTTGGTGGGCTCCGAAGGGGGCAGGTGCTGCGCATCTTCGATAGCCACACGACGACCGTCAGCGGCAACAAGGAACTCTCCGTCGCGCACGGTTTGCACCGCAACGCCATCAAGCAGGATTCGACGATATTCAGTCACGAGAGAGAACCATGTCCTTTGGAAGTGGGAAGCCGCCTTCTGGCTTCGGGAAGTAAATGTGAACCTGGCCAGTACCAACCGAGTTCTCGTAGTCAGAGTACATCTCGCCCTTGGAGGTGTTGGCTTCCTCGCCGAGAGCACCTGCCATGGTGAGGTAGTGGCTGAAGTTGGCCTCTGGCTTGAACTTCATGAACTCTGGCATGGTCTCCAGCACGCGAGCGTGGTCGCCTGCCTTGAACCATTCAATGCGCTCTTCATCAGCCGCACGAGCTTCAGGAGAGAAGATGTGGCTGGGGTCGCTGGCCTCGTGCTTACGCAGATCGCGCAGCTTGTAGAAGGTGTGTGAAAGAGCACCAGAAGCAAGCAGCAGAACCTTGCGGTCTGAGTCGCGGATGGCTTCACCAAGGGCACGACCTGCACGCAGGAAGTCTTCAGTGGTTGCGGTCTGGCACACAGACATTGAAACCCAGCGCTTGTCCAAGCCCTTACCCAAGTAGTCCCAGAGGTTCACTGTTGCGTAGAAAATGGGCAGGTAGGGGTCGGAAATAGGAGTGATCCAGGTTCCGTTCTTTTCGTCATAGTTCGCCAGTGAGTTCGCAAACTCGGGGTCACCCTTGAAAGAGTAAGGAATCTGAGACATGCCGCGAGGAAGTTCTTCCGCGGTGTACTTGCCTTCGCGGTGGTCTTGAGCAGAAACAACAAACTCCACGGTGGTTGCCCAGTGAGAGTCGAGTACAACAACGGTGTCGTAGTCGAGAGTCTCCATCACGTCCTTGCGGAGCTTCTGCAAACCAGGGACGAGAGAGATTTCTTTACCGTCATTGAGCTCGTAACGAGTCTCTTTGGGGAGCATGATCGTGGGTACGTGCGCAAGGATTGCTGCGCCTACTACTTCGCCCATGGTTTATTCCTTCCATCCATTTGGTGAAACTACGGTGTTCTTGACATCTGCATAGAAGTCGAAGGACCAGGTGCCGCCATCGCGACCAATACCTGACTTCTTCGATCCTCCGAAGGGTGCGCGAAGGTCACGCACAAAGAAACAGTTGACCCAGATGGTGCCGGCAACCAACTGCGAAGTGACCTTGTTGGCTCGTTCCTTGTTGCCAGAGACAACAACGGCTGCAAGGCCGAACTCGGTGCCGTTTGCACGTTCGACAACTTCTTCGTCTGTTGTGAAAGTCATCATGCAGAGAACAGGACCGAAGATTTCACTCGAGACAATCTCGGAACCTTCGGTGGGGTTCTTCACCAGAGTCGGACGGAAGAAGAGGCCACCCAAGTCTGAGTTGGGCTCACCGCCCCAGACAATCTCTTGACCTTCAGCCTTGGCGCGGTCCACGAATCCCTTGACGCGGTCGAAGTGCACCTGGTGAATCTGGGGACCAATGTCGGTGGTCTCATCGCGGGGGTCGCCCTGCTTGAGAGCAGCAGCCTTCTCGGCGAACTTGGCAGCAAACGCATCTGCGATGTTTTCGTGCACAAAGATACGGGTTCCGGAGAGGCAGACCTGGCCGGCGTTGTCGTATTGCTCCACAGCAATCTCGGCAGCGAGGTCAAGGTCAGCATCCTCGAGCACAATCATGGGGCTCTTGCCGCCGAGTTCGAAGGAACACGGCGTCAAGTTATCTGCTGCTGCGCGGGCAATCACCTTGGCGGTGGGCACCGAACCGGTGAACGAGATGCGGTTGATGTCGGGGTGAGCAACCAGGGCAGAACCGATTTCCCTGCCATAGCCCTGCACCACGTTGAAGACGCCGTCAGGAATACCTGCCTGCTTGGTCAGGTCTGCAAAGAAAGAGGCACTCAGTGGCGTCCACTCGGCGGGCTTGAGAATAACGGTGTCACCGGCGGCGAGCGCGGGACCGATCTTCCAGGTGGCCAGCATGAGGGGTGCGTTCCAGGGGGTGATCAGAACAGCAACGCCGGAAGGGTCCCAGCTGACGTTGTTGGTGTGACCTCGAGTTTCGAACGCGTCATGGTGAAGTTCGTTAATGGCCCAGTCAGCGAAGAAGCGGATGTTCATCGCCACGCGAGGCATCACACCGCGACGGTGTGATCGAAGCAGTGAACCGTTGTCCATGGTCTCGAGCTGAGAGAGGGTTTCGTTGTTCTCTTCGATCAAGTCTGCGAGTTTGTGGAGCAGAACTCCACGGCCCTGTGGTCCTAATGCTGCCCAAGCGGGGAATGCAGCGCGAGCTGCAGCAACGGCTGCATCTGCTTCTGCCTGTCCACCGCGGGAAATCTCACCGAGGAAGGTGCCGTCAATAGGTGAGGTGTTGGTGAATGTCTCTGCAGAGGGGACGCGCTTGCCGCCAATGTAGTGGCGGGTGTCAATCTCGGCACCGGCAACGCTAATTGTGCTCATGGGGCAGGTCCTCACATCTTTGTGTAGAAGTAATCATTCGTATACTAACGATTATTACTAGGATATAAAAGTCACACAAGATAAATATCTCTATTTATTTGGAAGGCACTTATGTCTCGCCCTCGCATCGCCATTCTGGCTCGATTCGCTGAGAACACTTCTGCCACGCGCTATGCCGCAGTTATCACTGCTCGCCGCCTTGCTGAAGGCGTATGGGCAGCCGGGGGCGAACCTCTCACCTTCCTCCCCGTGGCAGGTAGCAATTGGGCAGAGCGACTCGAAGGTATCGACGGGGTTCTGATGCCCGGCGGTGCTGATGTGAACCCTCGAAGCTATGGCCAGGACGTTGAATCCGACCACGTCTATGACGTGGACGATCTCGCCGATGAGGTCGACATCTCCCTCGTGAACTATGCCCTCGGCACGGGAATGCCTGTGCTCACCATCTGCCGAGGAACCCAGATCACCAACGTGGCCAGGGGTGGAACCCTCGTCCAACACATGGATGAACCCCACCAGCACTATGTTGCTCCGGTCACTATTGAGAAGTATCACTCCGAGATGGGCCTGAGCTCAGCCACAGTTCAAGCTTCCTGCTACCACCACCAGGTCATTGACACTGTGGGCGAAGGACTTGAGGTCATCGCTCGATCAGCTCAGGGCGATGTGGAAGCCATCAAGATCGATGCTGCCGGTTGGGCCTTTGGCGTGCAGTGGCACCCGGAGGACAATTTCGACACCAATAAGCCTCAGGCAGAGCTCTTTGAGCGCTTCGTGAGCGAAGCCGCCAAATACAGCGCGAAGCGCTAGCTACTTGGCTTGATCCTGCGTGTAGTTGGTGAGCAAGCGCAGCATGTCTGCGAAGTTGGCACGATCCGCCGCAGGGATGAGTGACGAGATTTCGATTTCCTGACGGTTGAAGGCCGGGAACAGGGTCTCCATCAACTTGTGACCCTTTTCGGTGAGATGCACCAAGACCAGACGGCCATCCGCATCGCTGCGTGAACGCTCAGCAAGACCCATTTTCTCGAGAGTCTTGAGAACACCGGTCAACGTGGCCTTGGAAATACCACTCTCTTCGGCAATGTCGCGGGTCTCAGCAGGTTCCCAAATCCATGTGACCCACATCACGACAAAGGCAGTCCAGCTCAAACCGCTTTCAGCGAGCACGTTGCGCTCGAAGTGGTTACGCACGGCACTGGCAGCTCGGAACAGGTTGGAGGTCACAGCCATTGCTTCGAAATCGAGCGTCATGTGGCTGAGTCGACTCGTGATCTGAGACTCAGTCTCAGCCAGGGTGTGACTGCCTGCCATGATTTCTCTTTTCTTCGAACGTTCCACAAGTTTATGCCAGCACATGCGACATCTGAGGGAAGAACTTGACTTACCTCTAGGTAATGGGGTTATCCTGAGATTATTCGTATCCGAACAATCTCGATGAGGAGACTTCGATGAAGCCATCGTCGCCCTACAACCTGGCCGATTTAGACCTGTTCCAGAATGGTGCCCCCTGGGCTGCTTTCGAAGAGATCCGCACCAACACCCCCGCGCACTTCAGTGACGAAGGCGCAGACGGCAGTGGCTTCTGGTCGGCGACTCGGTACCACGACATTGTGAAGGTTCTTCGCGACTCGGAGACGTTCACCAGCGAACGCTTCACCAACCTCGAAGAGGTCACCCCCGAGCAAGAGGACGCCCGACGTTCCCTTCTCGAAACTGATGGTGCACGTCACCGCGCCATGCGCCGCCTCATTCAGTTTGAATTCACTCCTGCTGCCGTCGCCCGCTACGAAAACTTCCTCCGCGGCCTCACCGCCAGCACTCTCGACAACGCATTCGCCAAGGGTGAGTTCGATTTCGTTGAAGACGTTGCAGCTGACTTCCCCATCCGCGTGCTCGCCAAGATCTTGGATGTGCCAGACTCCGACACTGGTCAGCTCATTGACTGGGGTAACCGCATGGTCGGCTTTTCAGACCCCGAACACGCTGACGTATTGATCAACTCGGAAGAATCAGAGAAGTACAAGAACCTCCCCTTCCGCTCCCCTGCGGCTCTTGAAGTATTCGAATACGGTGACGAACTTCGTCGCCAGCGTCTGGGCAAGAACGGCACAGACCTTGTTTCTGTTCTCGTCAATAGCGAACCCTCTGATGGCATCCCGCTGTCGGACCGTGACTTCCACACCAACTTCCTACTCCTGGTTGTGGCAGGTAATGAGACCACCCGTCACACCATTACCCACACCATGAACAACCTCATCAACAACCCAGACCAGCTGGCTCTCCTGCAGGAGAACCCTGAGCTCATCCCTTGGGCTGTTGAAGAGTTCCTGCGCTACGCAAGCCCCGTTTACCACTTCCGTCGCACTGCGACCAAGGACGTGGACTTCAACGGTTCCATGATCAAGAAGGGCGAGAAGATGGTCGCCTGGTTTGCCTCTGGCAACCGAGATGAAACCGTCTTCGTGGACCCCAACAAGATGGATGTCACGCGTAACCCCAACGAGCACGTGACCTTCGGTCGCGGTGGCCCCCACATGTGCTTGGGTAACTCACTGGCTCGTATCGAGCTGCGTGTGATGTTCGAAGACCTCATCAACCGCGTAGACAAGGTTGAGCGCACAGGAGAAGTTGACTTCCTGCGTTCGAACTTCGTTCACGGCATCAAGCGCATGCCCGTCAAGGTCACCACGCGCTAAGTAGTTGCCACTAGGAGGGACGTCTCACCCTCTTCTGGCCTCCACTAGCTGTGCTCCCACATCGTGGGAGCACAGCTTAATTTCCTCTAGACAAACTGGAACACTGACTTAGGCTGGTGCTTATGACTGCTCCCCGCGTTCTCGTGATTGTTCACGACGTCGACGACAATCTCAACGAATTTGCTGTCCCCATGGCAGAAGCGGGCGTTTACCTCGAAACGTGGGATGCATCACTAGATTTCGATTCACGACCACCCTTGGACGGGTTGTCAAAATACTCAGGAATCATTTCTCTCGGTGCCCACAACGGCATCATGGATGAAGCCACGACTGAGTGGATGCCTTACGAGCGCAAGATTGTCGAATACGCGCTGGAGTCCGAGACTCCGTTCTTTGGGCTCTGCTTCGGCTCTCAGATTCTTGCTGCAGTCGCTGGAGCAGATTTCAAACCGTCCCCTGTTCCCGAGCTGGGCTGGACAGAGGTGGAGATGAAACCCGAAGCCAAAGAAGATCCTGTCTTCTCGCAGATCAGCTCCGGGCTCAAAGGTTTCCACTTCCACTACGACAGCTATGAGCTGCCCGAGTCAGCGACTCTCCTCGGGGAGACCAACGGCATCATTGAGGCCTACCGCGTGGGCTCAGCAGCATGGGCTACTCAGTTCCACCTCGAGGTGGGACTGAACCAGCAACTCGCGTGGCTCACGACCTACCGCAAGTACTTTGAAAAGGAAGGTATCGACGTGGAAGAGCAGATGCGTCTCAGCCACGAAAACTTCCTGGAGTATCGCCGACAGGCACATGTCACCGCTACTGCGTTTGCAGAGCAAGTAAAGGCATTCGCCGCTAAATAAGTCCGGCGATGTCTTTGAGATAGGCATCAACGAGGGCGTAGGTGCGCTGTTCTGCTGCCGGATCTTCCGCGCGGGTTTGAGCCAGCATGATTTCTGGATCAAGTCCTGCTTCTCGGACTTTTCCGGCTCCACCCCAGTCCAACCAACCCTTGAGACCTGGTGCCTCTAACTCGGGATGGAATTGGACACCCAAGGTTTTGTTGATGATGAAAGCCTGAGGAGCAGCCGGATTGCGCGCAATCTCAACAGCTCCCGGTGGGACAGTGAACCGGTCGTAATGAAATTGGAACCACGGACCATTGGGCACCAACTCTGGTCGATCGCTCCAGATTGTTGTCCATCCAATTTCGAACTGAGGAGCACGGCCCACGGATCCACCCATGGCGCGCGCAATGAGCTGGCCGCCAAAACAGATCCCCAAAACGGGCTTGCCTGCTGCGACAGCACTCTTTACGAGCTCAAGTTCTGGCTCCAGCCAATTACCAATGCAGTCGTTATCCCAGGCACCCCAGGGAGCACCCAAGGGCACGATGAGATCGAATTCATCAAAGTTGGGAAACTCAACCGTGATGTTGGGGGTTGAAAACTTATCTTCTGGAACCACAAGGAACTCAGTGATCTCGAAGCCATGGTGCTCGAGCCTGCGACCGACGGGTCCAGTGGGACTAACGTGGTCGTGCTGAATAACGAGGGCTTTCATGGAAGAGCTCCTTGGATACAGAATGAATACACATAAGAATATGCGTCATATTTTGTAGTTGACTAGCAAATCGGTACTATTCGTTAGTACCCTAACGATAGCGTTATGACACCACACTTGCCACAAAGGAGTTGCAATGGTTAACGATCTAACCAAGCTTCGAGATGACCTCGGAGAGCGCGGCATCGACGTTCTGCGCGTCATGTTCTCGGACGTTCTCGGTATTCCTCGCTCCAAGGACATCTTGGTCAGTCAGCTCGATAAGGCATGCCACAACGGCCCTGCTTTCAGCCAGGGCGTGTGGACCACCACCACCGGTGGCGAGTTCCACGAGGCCAACGGAATTGCCAGCGACGGCCTCCAGGACTTCATCACACAGATTGTTCCCGGCACCATTTCTCCTCTGGCATGGGAGCCCGGTGTTGCGTATGTCGTAGGCGACGCCTTCAACCCCGACGGCAAGCCCAACATGATGTCTCCGCGCTCGGTGCTGCAGAAAGTTATCGAGAGTTACCACGCTCTCGGTCTGCACCCTGTCGTGGGCCCCGAACTTGAGTTCTACATTGCCAATCAGGATGAGGAAGGGCGCTTCGTTCGCTCACTTTCCCAAACTGGTCGCGTGTACATGACAGGAACCCTGGTCGACCCAGACGGCGACTTCCTGCACCTGATGCGCATGCTCGACAACCTCAACATTGGCGCCTTCGCAGGAAACCACGAGTTCAGCCCCAGCCAATATGAAGTCAACCTCTGGCACAGCGAGGCTCTGGATGCAGCAGACCGCACCTTCTTCTTCAAGACCGCTGTCAAGGACATCATTGCCAAGCGCGGCAAGCACGCCTCCTTCTTGGGAAAGCCGTGGAGCGACGAGGGTGGATCCGGTTTCCACCTGCACTTCTCGGTTACCGACGCTGATGGCATCAACAAGATGCACGACGGCCGCGGAAACCTTTCCCCTGCAGCCAAAATGTTGATTGCTGGAATTACCAAGCACGCCAACGCACTGACAGCATTCACTAACCCCACGGTGAACGCTTTCAAGCGCCTGGGCCCTGACACTCTTGCTCCCTACCGTTCCAACTGGGGCTACGACAACCGTTCCTGCATGGTCCGCGTTCCACCCGAGCGCGGCCAGGGAACTCGCCTCGAGATCCGCGTGGGCGATGGCGCTGCCAACCCCTACCTCGTGATTGCAGCCATCCTTGCTGCTGGACTCGACGGCATCGTGAACGAGATGGAATGCCCAGATGACGCAGTCGGCATGGCCTACGACAACGAGGGTGCTGAGATTCTTCCTGAGACCTTTGCTGACGCACTCGACGCTCTCGAGAAAGACGATGCTCTGCGCAACCAGATGTCAGAAGAGCTGGTCAACGTCTTCATGGTGCTCAAGCGTGACGAAATCGCTCGTTATGAAGCAGCTGTTGAGGACCCCAGCACGCGCGACGTGACGGACTGGGAAATCACGGAGTACGCAGCCTCCTACTAAACCTGCTTTCCTCCCAGCAGAGGACAAGACAGCAAGAAGCCCCGGTGATGATCACCGGGGCTTCTTTGTATCCGTTGGGATAGATACGAACTGTTTAGATGCTGGGGTTTGATCCCAAGTCAGCTACGAGGGTTCCACCGTTGAAGGTCGTGCCGACCTCGCGGAAGTACCCACCGAGGATCTTCTCCACGGGAAGGATAGAGCCGAGCTCGTCCCACTGTGAGTCACTCAAGGTGAGTTCTGCAGTTCCACCCCATGCCTGACCGAGGTCGAGGTCCACGCCACCCATGGTGATGAGTTGGTCAAGGGAGTTTCCAGCACCAGGAGTGATGGAGGGAACCCAACGGTTGTGCAGCATCTTGTGGCCGTTGACAAAACCGTTGCTCTCCACGGGGCCGGTGAGGGTCACCTTCGCGGAAGCGAGACGGTGGTCATAGGCAGCAAGGCTCGCGCCGAACTTGGCACCGGCTTCGAGGGTGGGAGTTGCCTTGCCGCGGTTATAGACGCGAGTGGCGTGCATCGAACCCAGCTTCTTGGGGTAGCCCTGGAACCAACCGCGGGCCATGGCGAAGTCTTTGGTCACCCAGATTGCAACACAGCGACTGTAGGTGACGCCCTCATACTTGCAGCGGACTACCACGAAGGTCTCCATGTACTGCGAGCGGTCGGGGTCCAGCAGTTCTTCGAAGTCATCAGAGCAGGACTGCCAGTCAGCCCAGATCAGTGCAACTGCTCCAGGCTCTTCGTCAGCGAGCTCCAGCTCGGGAGGAAGGATCGCACGGACATTGGCAGGGTCGGTCAGGTACTCGACGGTGAGTAGCGTGCCGGAATAGTGCCAAGGCATTTCCGGGATGATGGCGCTCTTACCGGTCGGGGTCTTGGGCGCAAGAAAGCCTTTGAGTTCAGTCATAGGAACAGAATATACGGTCATTCGTATCCAAACAAACATATTTTTGAAACATAACGTTTACGCCTAAATGGCGCTTTCGGCTTGACGTGGACCTGATTTATTGCGAAAGTTAGAAAAATCGTTTCTATCCGAACGATTATTTATGAACTCAATGAGGAGATCCATGATGTCAACCGCGCAATCGGCTGAAGACACCTCCCTAAGGAAGGGACGTCTTGGCGTCCTGGGAATCGTCTTCTTCGTCGTCGCAGCTTCCGCGCCCCTCGTGGGCATGACAGGCGCTGTTCCTGTCGCCATGCTCGCCGGTAACGGCGCAGCCGCTCCCGGCGCCTACCTCGCAGTAGGCATCGTCCTGCTCTTGTTCAGTGTTGGATACACCGCCATGGCACACAAGGTCACCAACACTGGTGCGTTCTTCGCATATGTCGGTCGTGGCTTGGGCATCAAGGCTGGTGTTGCTTCTGCATTCATCTCCATCGTGGGATACGTCACCATTCAGCTCGCTATCTATGGCTTCTTTGGTGCGATCCTCTCCGGCCAGATGGCCGCCCTTGGACTTGAACTGCCTTGGTATGTCTGGAGCATCATTGCCTGGGCACTTGTCACCGCACTCTCACTGCTCAGTGTTGATGTCGGAGCCAAGGTTCTCGGAACCCTGATGATTCTGGAACTCCTTTCCCTCATCATCACCGCCATTGCGATTCTCGCAAACGGTGGTCCTGAGGGCTGGAACATTGGTGCTTCTTTCGCTCCTGACCAGATCTTTGCTGGCGGCTTCGGCGGCGGCGCTGGTATCGCTATCGCATTCGCATTCGCTTCCTTCATTGGTTTCGAAGCAACTGCTATCTACGGTGAAGAATCCATCGATCCCAAGAAGACCGTTCGTCGCGCTACCTACTGGGCTATCGGAATCATCACTGCACTCTTCGCAGTTGTGTCTTTCGCCATGGTTACCGGTATGGGTGCAAACGCAATCTTCGACCAGGTCATCGAGCGTTCTTCTATCGAAGGTGTCCCACTGGCTGACCCCGCAGCTGTTCTGTTCTCACTGACAGACCAGTACGTCGGCGGCTGGATGGTTACCATCATGAGCTGGCTCGTTGTTTCGAGCCTCTTCGCTGGTCTGCTCGCATTCCAGAACGCAACCGCTCGTTACTTCTTCGCAATGGGTCGCGGTGGCATCTTGTCCGAGCGCTTCGCTCACGTGAACAAGGCAGGTGCTCCTCGTGCAGGTGTCATCCTCACCTCGATCATTGCCCTGATTGTCATCGTGATCTTCGCAGTGGCTCAGCTTGACCCCGTACTCAACCTGTTCTTCTGGATGTCGGCAATTACTGCAATCGCCATCATCTTGGTTGAGATCTTGGTCAGCGTTGCTGTCATCGCGTACTTCGCCAAGAACAGCGGCGCAAACGTCTGGCAGGGCAAGATTGCTCCTGCTCTGGCAGCAATCGGCCTGGTCCTCGGTGAGTACCTGCTGATGAGCCGCTTCAACCTGCTGGCTGGAACTGTAGCTGACGGCGTGGACCCATCGCTTCCTGAAAGCGCATGGGCACTCAGCCCCCTCGGCTGGTTCCTTGTCCTGCTCCCCTTCATCGCTGGAATCATCGGCTTCATCGTCGCTGCTGTCCAGGGTAAGGAAAAGGCCGCACTGACTGAGGACATCCTGTCCTAATCAGTACACAGAACTGGGGCGCTCGTCTGCATAAGACGGGCGCCCCTTTTTTGTTGCGTGAAGAGTATTAGGCGGTTCGCGTGGGACCCAGCAGCAAAGGCTTACTGGTGTCCATCGTGAAGAAGTCATGCCCCTTGTCATCGACGATGACGAAGGCAGGGAAATTCTCCACCTCGATCTTGTAGACCGCTTCCATACCCAGCTCGGGGTAGTCAATGATCTCCATCGAGCGAATGCTGTCCTGGGCAAGGCGGGCAGCAGGGCCACCCACAGAACCGAGGTAGAAGCCGCCGTAAGTGCCACAGGCCTTTGTCACCACAGAGGAGCGGTTACCCTTCGCCAGCATGACCATCGAGCCACCGGCCTTCTGGAACTCGTCCACATAGCTGTCCATGCGGCCAGCGGTGGTGGGTCCGAAGGAACCAGTTGGAAGACCCTCAGGTGTCTTCGCAGGGCCTGCGTAGTAGATGGGGTGGTTCTTTGCGTACTCAGGGAGACCTTCACCGCGCTCGAGACGCTCACGCATGCGTGCGTGGGCAATGTCGCGGGCCACAATCATGGTTCCGGTCAGCATCACACGAGTACCAATAGAGCAGGCAGAGAGTTCCTTGAGAATCTCCTCCATGGGCTGGTTCAAGTTGATGGGAACACCAGGAGATGCTTCCTCGATCTGCTCAAGACCAGTTTCTGGAATGAAGCGAGCGGGGTCGTGCTCGAGCTCTTCGATAAAGACACCCTCAGAGTTGATGGTGGCGAGGATCTGACGGTCTGCCGAGCAGGAGACAGCAATCGCAATCGGCAACGAAGCACCGTGGCGAGGCAGACGAACCACACGAACATCGTGGCAGAAGTACTTGCCGCCGAACTGCGCACCAAAACCGATGGTTTTGGTCAGTTCGAAGACCTTCTTCTCGAACTCGAGGTCGCGGAAACCTTGGCCTTCCTTGCCACCTTCGGTGGGGAGAGAGTCGAGGTAGTGGGTGGAAGCCAGCTTGGCAGTCTTCACCGCGTAATCAGCCGAGGTTCCACCGATGGTGATAGCCAAGTGATACGGAGGGCAGGCAGCTGTTCCCAGGCTCGCGATCTTCTCGCGCAGGAACTCGAGAAGGCGCTGCTCTTCCAGAACAGCCTTGGTCTCTTGGTAGAGGAAGGTCTTGTTGGCGCTACCGCCACCCTTAGCCATGAACAAGAACTCATAGCTGTCGCCCTTGGTCAGCGAAATGTCGACTTCAGCAGGCAGGTTGGTTCCAGTGTTGACCTCTTCCCACATCGAGGTGGGAGACATCTGCGAGTAACGCAGGTTGAGGTCGTGATAAGCCTTAGCAATACCGTTGGTGATGTATTCCGCATCGCGACCGTCGGTCAAGATGCGGTGCCCACGCTTGGCCATAACCAATGCAGTTCCGGTGTCCTGGCACATGGGCAGCACTCCACCAGAAGCCACGTTCGCGTTCTTGAGCAGATCAAGAGCAACGTACTTGTCATTGCCAGAAGCTTCGGGGTCATCAAGAATCTTTCGCAGCTGGGCAAGGTGGGCAGGGCGCAGGAAGTAGTTGATTTCCTTATAGGCGGTGTAGGCAAGGAGCTCAAGGGCCTCGGGAGAAACAGAGGTAAAGGTGTGCTCACCGAGGGTGACCGATTCAACACCTTCGTCGCTGAGCAGAGTCCTGTC
>NZ_CAKZII010000085.1 GCF_936931525.1 uncultured Aurantimicrobium sp. | reverse complement strand
AACGGCAGTGGAGCCTCCTGATCAGGACGAACCACAACTCAACGACAACTCAGCTCCTGAAGTTGCTGATGAAGAGCAGCCCTCAGAGGTAGATCCTGTTCTGCAGGCCATTCTTGCTGTGGTGAATGTGCTTGGCTGGACCCTTCTCTGGTTGGGTTTGTTGGCCTCACCATTCCTCGGTGTCCTCGTGGCGAAGCGACGCCGACGCCACGCGCGTCTCAGTGCCGCAGATCCCCGTGAGCGCGTTGAGGGTGCGTGGAATGAGGTCCGTGACGCTCTGCTCGATCACGGAACGGCAGCCACTGCCTCGATGACGCGTCAAGAACTCGCTGAGTTGAGTTCACTTTCTGCCGCAACCGGTGTTGCTGTTCTTGCAGACACCGCCCAGTACTCTGTTGATCCTCTCACTGATGCAGAAGTGATTCGTGCGTGGTCTGAGGCAGATGGTGTTGTGCGAGAAATGGGTGCGAACCTGACGCGCTGGCAACAGTTCACAGCCAAGATCTCAGTCAAATCATTTGGTCTCTCATGGGCTCGCTTCACGGCTTGGTTGCCCAAGCGCCGGTAACATCACAACCATGTTGTGTGAGGTCTGTCAGAGCGCGCTTCCTGAGGGAGCCTTGTTCTGTGGTGAATGTGGGAGCTCCGTCGCCCGCACGCAGGCCATTCCTGTCGTGAAGGCAGAGCCTGTCGCGGAACCAACACCAACGCCTGCAGAAGTTCCCCCAGCAGAATCTTTCACCACAGCTCCATCACAAGAACCTGAGACCACTTCAACAAACATTGTTGAGCAGATTGAGGGCGTTGACCTCTCCGAACTCTTTGAAGCCCCGCCTCAGCGGGTAGTAGAAGCCCCTCGGTTCGCAACAGAAAACGAACTGACTTCGATGGTGTCGTTCACGATTACTCTGGGCAACGGCGACAGTGTTGAGATAACACAGAGTGGTTTGCTTGGTCGCATGCCGACCCCTGCAGAGGGTGAAGAATTCGAGCACCTCATTGTGGTCTCTGACCCAGGACGATCCGTGTCTAAGACGCACCTCGAGTTTGGTGTTGATGGCAATGAATTGTGGATTGCAGATCGCAACAGCGGTAATGGCACCATCGTGCGCGAGCCAGGAGTAGTTCCACGTCGTGCTCAGCCAGGCACTCACTACACCGTCGTGCGCGGCACCCGCTTGGACTTTGGTGATCTCCACCTCACCATTAGCTAGAACGC
>NZ_CAKZII010000084.1 GCF_936931525.1 uncultured Aurantimicrobium sp. | reverse complement strand
GGCCTCCACTGATGTGGGGGCCTTATTTGTTTTCTGCGCCTTATCGCCTTCCATAGCTGGCAACGACATTCACCATACGTTCTAAGGCATAAATTGGGTCGCGCGAAGCACCCTTTACATTCGCATCAGTTTGAGCGATGACTTCTATGGCATTGCCTAAGCCTGTTTCACTCCATCCAGAGAGGTCTTTACGGGCTCTATCAATTTGCCAAGGTGCTGCGCCTAGTGAGCCAGCTAATTCCCCAGAACTTCGACGCTCCCCATACAACTTCGCCATCAATCTGAGTTTGGCGGCAAAAGTAGCAACGATGGGTACAGGATCGGCGCCCGATTGCAACGCGTGTCGCAACGTGACAAGTGCATCACCTAAACGTCCCGCAACAGCTGAGTCCACGACTTTGAAGGCTGTCGCTTCAATACGTCCACCGTAGTAATCCTCAACGGTTCGATCTGTGATGTCCCCATCAGCATCCGCAATAAGTTGCTGACAAGCATTAGCGAGTTCTGAACCAGATCCAGAAAAGGCTTGGACGAGTGAACGCAAAGCGCTGGGAGCAATCTTTCTCCCAGCTAACCTGAATTCATTTCCTGCGAAATCGAACTTATCGTTATCGCTTTTGAGTTCAGCACAGACAACTTCGACTGCTCCTCCTGTGCCTGAGCGCAAGGTATCAAGGAGTTTCTTACCTCTCACTCCCCCGCCATGCCTGAGGACAACCGTGGTGTCTGAATCAGGTGCTTCTGCGTATTCCAGCATTTCTGCAAGAAATTCGTCATTGCACTTTTCAACATCACTCACTCGTATCAGGCGAGGTTCCCCAAAGAGAGAGGGGCTAGCCAAGGTTAGGAGCTCTCCAGATACATAAGAACTGGCATCTAAATCGCTTACTTCCAGGGAGGCATCTGCTTCACGCAACGTTTCGCGAATCCGCTGAATAGCTCGATCTGCAAGGAAGCTTTCAGCTCCAGAAACTAAGACGATTGGAGCGGGCTTGGCGTTGTTCCACGAGAGTTGCTCAATCGCGTTCTTTGCCTTACCTGCCATAGATTCAGCCTAACGCTCAGTCCAGACACTCAGACCAGAAGTCTCCGGGCTGATCAGAATTAGGCCATCCTCATCTGTTCTGGGAATGAGGGCGCCCATTTCAGTTAACAGTGTGAGGGTTTCTTGACGTGGATGGTCGTATTCATTGTCCTGTCCGACAGAAAAAAGTCCTATTGAAGGTTTGAGTTGTGAATAGAAAGTTGAACTCTGGTCTGCAGAACCATGATGTGCAACTTTCACAACGTCTACATGAGGCATATCTATATCTCGCATCAATTCCAGCTGGGATTCTTTACCTAGGTCACCGAGAAAGAGCGCACGATAGTGAGGAAAAGCTACCAATAATGTCACCGAACCTGGATTGCCAACTTCCATGACCGGGTGTTGTCCATCAGGCCACAAGACCTTCCAACTAGCTAAGCCGAGTGTTCCCTCAAGATCCTGCAATCCCCTTTCTACAGAAGCTCCAGATTGGCTCAGCTGTGAAAGTAAGGATTGATCCTCTGTGTTCTCAGGAAGTCCGACGATTGCCCTCTCAACTTTTCCAATTACTGAATCAAGTCCTCCAACATGATCTTTGTCGTAATGCGTGAGTACAAGCACGTCTATGTGTGTAATGGAAAGTTTCTCTAGACACTCACGCATTGGAGCTGGCTTTCTGCCAACGTCAATGACCATAATTTGGCCCTCGCTTCGCAGAACTAAACCATCACCCTGTCCAACATCACATGCAGCAATCTCCCAGTTGGGCGGTAGGGAGTTCGTGAAACGAACCGTTGAGATAACTGAAAGAGAAAGCCAGACAACAACTGAAATAACAAGTACCGTCCCTGTGGCTACTTGAACGTTTTTGTTCGTTGATAAAAGAACAACCAATGTGAGGAGGGACAATAAACCAGCTGAAATACTCCCAATAACTCCCTCAAACCAGGGAATGTGAGATTGAGGCAATGCAGCCACAAACTGCGCGGTTTGCCCGATCCATTCGGCCGGCAGCCATGCACACCACAAAACAAGGGTTGCTAGCAAAGGAAAAACGGCAACTAACACACAAGCTATGAGCCCCAAGATTGTTGCCATGGGTGCTGCAGGAGCAGCCAATACATTGGCAAGGATTCCATAGGTGGGCAGCTGCGGAGCTAACAAGATGATGAAAGGTTGACACATCAACTGGGCAGCCAATGGCACAGCAACCAGTGTTGCCAACCATAATGGCAGCCACCTAGAGAGACTCGCTGTCAAGGGTTGCGAAAAGAGGAGGAGCCCCGCAGTCGCAACCACCGACAGGATAAAACCAAAGTCAATTGCCCACCAAGGATTCCACAACAACATCAGCATCGTGGCGGAGGCAAGTAAAGGAATTCCCGTTCCTGGGCGTCCACCCAACCAAGAAAAGATCACGATTGAGGCCATAACCGCAGCTCTCAGGACACTTGGTTGAGGAGTCACAAGGATTACGAAGGCAACAAGGGCAACGAAAGCAATAACTAAGCGTGTTTTCCTCCCAGCCCCACAGATTGCAGCGAGAGCCATCACGCTGGCCGTGACAATGACGCAATTAGCTCCTGATACCGCAGTGATGTGAGTTAACGAGACAGTCTTCATCGCTTCCGAGAGATGCTCAGAAACCCTGCTGGTATTTCCGATAGCTAAACCAGCAATCAGCTCTCCGCCAAAGCTGGGGAGACCAGAAGAAGCATCAAGGAACCGTTGCCGCAATTCTTCTGCCCACAGTGACCACCACGGAATCTCTGCTTCAGGGACATGGTCCCAGGGTTGCCGTTCGATGTGATTCGGGCTCAGCACCGCATAAGCAAAAAACAATGATCCGACAGCAATGAAACACATACCCAAGGAAGGAATCAGCCTGATTACATACAATCCAGACAACAACAGCACGGCCACAAGCGAAATCAAGAGAGGTTGACCAAGCACCGGACCAGAAGGTGAGAGTAACAGCAGTACTGCTAAAGCAATCCACGCAATGAATACCGGCAGTGCTAAACGAAAATCAGTTTGAAAACGAACTGATTTCATAACGTGACGAGATCTTTGAGTCCCGCAAACAACTTGTCCCCAATGCCAGAAATATCATTGAGCTGCTCAATTGAAGTAAAACCACCTTGAGTTTCTCGCCATGACACGATTCGTTCGGCCAAAGTTGGACCAATTCCTGGCAGTGAATCCAATTGCTCAACTGTTGCCTGATTGAGAGACAGAGCTTTCTGCGCACCTGGTCCCGCAGATGCTGTACAGCCATCAATTAGTGAGGGTATGGAGAGTTGCTCTCCGTCTTTGATTTCACGCGCCAAATTGATGCCACATTCTGATGCAGTCTCTTTAAGGCCGCCAGCAGACATCACTGCATCAATCACTCTGGAGCCAACTTCCAGTTCATAGATCCCGGGCGAATGTACTTCCCCAACAACATGGATGAGAACAGTGCCAAATGAAGATTGTTCAAGAGATGACGAAGGAGTGAGAGTCGGTGAGAGATCAGGAGAAAGTTCGACCTTTGTTACTGCTGAAGAAATACTTGACGTGATTATTGCGAAAACGATCAGTGTTATTCCTGCAATTGCTGCAACACCAGAAATGATCTTTATTCGGAACCGACTCCGAGTAGCGCCCTTGTTGAAATCATCCTCGTTGAATTCATCGTCAAGTCCACACACGTGTCGAACAATCTGCTTTGCCCACTTCATATGGGGAACTTATTGATCGAAAAGGTATGTTTTTGTCGCAAAGAAAAGAGTGTGGACATCCTCAGAGTCTTGACAAGGTGGTGAACTACAGGCGAGCCACCTGCGCCTATTACCGTGCACGCAATACGGTGAAGACGTGAGCATCGTGTCCAATGTGCAGTCAAAGAAACGCATACCGTTTCTCCAACTTGCAAAGACGATCATCGCGACATTGCTGGCATGGTTCGCTGCGCTTGCTGTTTACCCCAACGAGCAGCCCATCTTTGCGGCTATTGCCGCAATCATTGTTATCCAGCCGAGCATCAATCAATCTCTTGGCAAAGCAATTGAAAGAAGTACGGGCGTCGTTCTCGGCGTCGCCATCGCTCTAGTTGCAAGCTTAATTTTTGGAACCCCAAGTTGGCTTGTCCTCGCTGCAATTATGGTTGCTTTCATTGCAGGGTGGGTCTTTAAGTTCACCCCTGGAACAGCAAACCAAATCGCCATTAGCGCGATGCTCGTTATCGCCATTGGCTCTGCTACTCCTGAATATGCGATTGGCCGCATCGTAGAGACGATTATTGGTGCAAGTATCGCCTTCGTTGTCAACGCGGTCATTGTTCCGCCTGTGGCTATAGGCCCCTCACAACAAGCAATCGCCTCCTTGGGTGCAAACATTGCTGAAGTCCTCGAAGACATCGGTAGTGTTTTGCGTCGTGAAACCAGCTATGAAGTTCTGTCCAATATCAATACACGTGCTCGTGATCTGAGACCTCAACTTGATCGAGCGCAGGCAACCTTGCGCTCAGCACAAGAAGGCCTCCGCTTCAATGTCTTCAAAGGGACGCATGGGAAAGAGTTAGATTCCCAGCAACAACTACTTGAACAACTTGCTGTACTCGTGACACGCACAATCGGAGTCGCTCGTGGCGTCCGTGATAACTACGACGAAACAGTCATAGCTGAACCTGGAATTGCCCAGATAGCTGAAGAGTTCCTTCGCTCAGGCCATGATCTTCGACTTCTGGTCCGAGATGCTGGTTTGCCTGCAACAAACCAAGCTCATCCTGATACTCAAGAAATGCCCGCTTTGACGGAACCCATCAGGTTGAGCCCACCATCAGGATTGAACTGGGTTCTGATTGGGTTTTTGATGGAAAATCTTCGCCGAATTAGAGATGAAATCACGGGAACGGGCGACTAATACGTCACCTTGACAAAGCAACGCTCGTCACAGGGCGGCATCCACGTCTGAGCCTCAGGATATAGAAGACGACGCATGGTCAAAACTCTTCTCACAGAGTTATCAAGCTGCTGAGTTGATATTTGTCCCGACTGAACTGTTGAGACAACACCAGTAACAATTGATTCGGCATCAAAATTTACGTTGGGAACATACAACAAAACATCATTCCCAGCAGCAAGTGCAAGAACAGCATTATTCGCTCGGTCTGAATACTCAGGCATTCCTGAATTTTCCAGCATGGTCATGTCATCGGTCACGATCACACCTGTGAAGCCCAGTTGCTCTCGTAATACCTTGTGCCAGGTAGAAGAGAGAGACGACGGCAGGCCATCCACCGCGGGAAACGATAAATGACCAAACATCACCATCGACGTTCCCGCATCAATACCCGCTTGAAACGGGATTGCGTCGCCTGAAAGCCATTGGTCATAAGTCAATGGGGATGTGGGAATACCTATGTGTGAATCACCTGGAGCGCTTCCGTGACCGGGGAAATGTTTGATTGTGCTCAGCACAGAAGAGTCTTCTCCAGAAACCGCTGCGGTAACTCGCTCCGCGACAGAGGAAGCATCAAGACCAAAAGATCGGCCATAAATAAACGAACTGGGATCACTCGACACATCGGCAACGATTCCAAAATTCAGATTCACACCCACACTCTTCAAGAGTTCCCCTCGGGATGAGAACGCGGAAAAGGTCGAAGCTACTGGTTCGTTGCGGAGAGAATCCGCTCCCGCATAGCCGTCATAGGGAAGACGTTTGACCAATCCACCCTCTTCGTCGATGCCAATCAATCGAGGTAGTTCAGTATTTCCCATGACAGCAGCAGTGACTGAAGAAAGTTCTTGTGGGGTCTCAGGGACATTACTGCCCATCACAATGAATCCGCCTAGTTCATTAGAAGAAACGAAACTCGAAAGAGCTGCAGGATCTGTACCAGGCGTATTTGCAATGATGAGCGAACGAATCTTTTGCTCGAGTGACATTGACTCGAGCTTGCTCTCGACATAAAAATCGACAGGATGAGAACCCCATTGTTCTGCCTGAGGAGCAACATAAATGGGTGTGTAATTCTCAGGGTTGCCATAGCGGTCTATTTCTGGCTCCGAGATGCCAAAAGTTCCCAAGGCTGCCGTCACCAGAGTTCCGCTGATCACAGCGGCCCATAGTCCTAACGGGTGTTTGGTCTTGCCCACCCTTGGAGTTTAGCTAGGCGAGGGACAGAAACAGCTTCTCAAGCTCTGCAACAGTTGGAGCATTCTTATCTGCTGAATCACCGGATGTCATGCATTCCTGCATCGCCTTAGCAATGATGGCAAAGCCTGCTTTGTCGATTGCTCCGGAAACAGCTGAAAGCTGAGTGACAACAGCTCTGCAGTCGCCTCCTGCTTCCACCGCAGTAATCACTGCAGCAAGTTGGCCTTGAGCGCGCTTGAGGCGATTAACTATGGCCTTGTGTTCCTCGGGGGTTACGTCAGTCATTTCTGATCTCCTTTCGAAGCCATTCCGGCCTTCCATGTGAGGTAGCCACCATCTAGGTTGACCGCCTCAATTCCTTCTTGAGTGAGAATTCGGGTAGCAGTGTGACCACGTTGGCCAACTTGACAATGCACGACAACTTTCTTTCCGCGAAGCTCGTGAAGATTTTCTCTCAAAGTATCTAAAGGAATATTCATACTCTCCGGCATAGATCCGAACTTATGTTCTCCGGTTGTGCGGACATCAAGAACATCCCAACCTTCGGAGCGATACTTTTCAAGTTCATGCCACTCAATAGTGGAAGTAAAACCTTCAGCAACATTGCGGTTGATGTAACCCAACATATTGATGGGGTCCTTAGCGGAACCGTGCTGTGGGTCATAAGCGAGCTCTAGTTGAGCGAGAGCACTAGCTTTGATTCCTGCAAACATTGCTGTTGCAATCACATCAATGCGCTTATCAACTCCGCTACCGCCCACACCCTGAGCACCAAGAATCTGGTCAGTATCGGCATCGACAATAAGTTTGAGTCTCATGGTTTCAGCACCCGGATAGTACGCAGCATGATTTGCAGGGTGCGCATGAACGATGCGAATATTGCGGCCTTCAGCTCGTAGTGCTGTTTCTGTCCAACCGACTGATGCAGCTGCAAGACCCTCAAACGTGACGATAGAGGTTCCCAAAGCAGGGGTTGCTGGCACCACTGGTGCGTGCGCAATTGCATTGGCCACAGAGTGTCCGTGACGATTAGCTAGGCCTGCAAGAGTGGCCAATCTAGGTTCTCCAGAAATGGCATCGGTTTTCTCAGCTGCGTCACCGACTGCGAAGATGCTTGGATCACTGGTGCGCTGTTCGGCGTCTGCCCAAATGCCTCCATTTTCACCAATTCTGAGACCTGCAAGCTGGGCGAGACCAATCTCTGGTCGAACACCCATGGCAGAAAAAATAACATCCGCAGCAATTTCTTCACCGGTCGACAGAGTGACAGTCTTCTTGGTGAATTCGACTGCTGTCGTGTTGAAGCGAATATCGATACCCGCTGAGCGCATCCGGGTAGTCAACATCACAGCCATCTCTGGATCGAGATTCTTCATCAACTGGTTTCCGCGTTGAAGCATTGTGACTGCAATGTCTCGCTTTACGAGGTTTTCAGCAACCTCGATGCCAATGAAGCCGCCACCAATCACCAACGCAGTTGATGGCTTAGAACCCAACCAGGCCATGGCACGGTCAAGGTCCTCGATGTCTCGCATGGACATCGCACGGTCAGCTCCTGGCTGTCCCGGCATAACAGGCGCGGCGCCGGGAGAAAGAACGAGATAGTCGTAGGACTCTACGTAGTCTGTCTTCGTTTCTAAATTCCGGACCGTAACCGTCTTTGATTCACGATTGATGTCCACGACTTCACTTTTGACGCGAACATCCAGGGCAAAACGTGCAGCTAAAGACGCTGGAGTTTGCAGCATCAGTGAGGAACGTTGTTCGATAGTTCCACTCAGGTGGTAAGGCAGGCCACAGTTCGCAAAGGAAACATAACCGCTTCTTTCCAGTACGACAATTTCAGCTTTTTCATCAAGTCGACGAAGACGTGTAGCGGCGGACATGCCGCCAGCAACGCCACCAACGACTACTACTTTAAGTGCTTGTGACATGACACAATCATATACCCCTAGGGGTATCTTTACGAGTTGTTACTTTGCCATTTCGGAAAGTAGCTCACGTACCCGAGGCACGACTACTTCACCATAAAGTTTGATACTGCTCATCAGGTGCTCATGAGGCAGAGTTCCCAAACTGTATTTAAGATCAAAACGAGAAATCCCTAGACCATGAATGCTTCGAGCTAGTTTCTGAGCAACTGTTTCAGGTGAACCCGCAAAAAGTGCTCCTTCAGGACCAGCTTCATGCTCAAATTGTGCACGAGTCAGCGGCGGCCACCCACGGGTGCGGCCAATGCGCTCATGCATCACTTGATAGTGAGGGAACATCAAGTTCTTTGCCTCGTCATCAGTTTCAGCTATGAATCCAGGTGAATGCTGTCCGATGGGGAGAGTTTCAAGTTCCAGCTGCGCAAGAGCCTGGTGATAAAGGTCAACGTAGGGCCTAAAACGCAGAGGGTCTCCCCCAATGATGGCAAGCATTAAAGGAAGACCGTATTGAGCGGCACGAACAACTGACTGTGGACTCCCGCCAACTCCGATCCAGGTCTTAAGCTTTCCGCCCTCGACAGTGGGATAGACAGATTGTTCCTGAAGAGGAGGACGGATAGTGCCTTGCCATGACACGGGTCCCCCGTTGACCAGATGAGCAAACAAATCAAGCTTCTCTTCGAAGAGCTTCTCGTAGTCCTGCAGATCGAAGCCAAACAAGGGGAAAGACTCAGTAAATGAACCGCGACCCACGATTACTTCTGCACGACCGTTGGAGACAGCATCAAGAGTTGAAAACTTCTGGAACACCCGGATGGGGTCATCCGAACTCAGGACTGTAACTGCTGAACCCAGGTGGATGTTCTTCGTTTGCGCAGCTATTGAAGCCAATAAAACCTCTGGAGAAGAAACGGCAAAATCATCGCGATGATGTTCCCCAATGCCAAAGAAGTTCAGACCAACTTCATCAGCTAGAACAGCCTCGGCGGCTACATTTCGCAGAACTTGCGCCTGTGACACAGGTTTTCCTTGCAGATCAACGGTGACATCACCGAAAGTATCAAGTCCAAATTCAATTTCTTGCGCCACTAAGTGCCCTTAACTGTGTGATTCCCGTCAACACTCAGGATAAGCGGATTGAACCGAGTTCTATTCCCAAACCTCTCAGATATGGCAGACTAGTTACTGGTGGTAGCCAACGGTGGTTATCACTTTCCATTCACAACGGATCGTCCGGCACGTACCTGCCGGTGAAGGAGCAGTAATAGTCATGGCTACAGTTACATTTGATAACGCCACTCGCCTCTACCCCGGCACCACAAAGCCCGCAGTAGACAAAATCAACCTCAAGGTTGAAGACGGCGAATTCCTCGTACTTGTCGGACCTTCTGGTTGCGGTAAGTCAACTACCTTGCGCATGCTTGCGGGCCTCGAAGAGGTCAACGGCGGACGCATCTTGATTGGTGACCGCGATGTCACTGACGTTCCCCCCAAGGACCGCGACATCGCTATGGTTTTCCAGAATTACGCTCTGTACCCACACATGACTGTGGCAGAGAACATGGGCTTCGCTCTGAAGATTGCCGGCATCAAAAAGGAAGAACGTGCAGAGCGCGTTCTGGAAGCAGCCAAGCTTCTTGACCTCGAGCAGTACCTCGACCGTAAGCCCAAGGCACTTTCTGGTGGTCAACGTCAGCGTGTAGCTATGGGTCGCGCCATTGTGCGTAAGCCTCAGGTATTCCTCATGGATGAACCACTGTCTAACTTGGATGCAAAGCTTCGCGTTCAGACTCGTACCCAGATTTCCTCTCTTCAGCGTCGTCTTGGTGTCACTACTGTTTATGTGACCCATGACCAGGTCGAAGCTCTCACCATGGGTGACCGCATCGCTGTTCTCAAGGATGGTCTGCTCCAGCAGGTTGGAACACCTCGTGACCTCTACGAACGTCCAGCAAACAAGTTCGTCGCTGGCTTCATTGGCTCCCCTGCGATGAACTTGTTCCCCTCCAAGGTTGTTTCAGGTGGCGTTGAGTTTGGCAACACTGTTGCAAAAGTTGACGCAGAAGTTACCAAGAAGGCTTCTGGTGCAGTCACCGTAGGTATTCGTCCAGAAGACCTCACCGTCAACAAGGACAAGGGCCTCAAGATCAAGGTTGATGTAGTCGAGGAGCTCGGCGCAGATGGCTACCTCTACGGTCACGTGACCATTGATGGCAATGAGCACAACATCACAGTACGCGTGGATGGTCGCGACCACCCCATGCGTGGAGATGAAGTATTCGTACTCCCCACTGAAAAGCACATTCACGTCTTCGACGCTGAATCTGGGGAACGCCTATCAGGAGCAGTAGCTCACTAGTTCCCTGCACGAATCCTCAGGATTCTTCAATTCATCTCGTGCAACGTTGCCCGCGGTCAGTTCTCTGATCGCGGGCAACTCACTTAACAGAAGAGAAAACCGATGAGCGGCTCCCTCAACATCACGGCAGCAACCGTTGAACCTGGTTTGCTTGCGCTGCCCTGGGATATCCCCTTGGATAGCTGGCCAGATGACACCATCACGGCTTTGCCAAAAGGTATTTCACGTCACATTGTGCGCTTTGCTCAATTAGATGGTTACGTCATCGCCATCAAAGAAACAACAGATGAAATGGCGCAAGGCGAATATGAAATGCTTCGCAACTTGCAAAAAATCGACGTCCCGTGCGTTGAACCCGTGGCGGTTATTCAGGGTAGAACCGATGTGGAAGGAAACGCTCTTCCTTCAGCGTTGGTGACACGTCATCTCAAGTTTTCTATGCCCTTCAGAGCTTTGTATTCGACCACACTTCGACCTGAAACAGCTCAACGCCTGGTTGACTCGCTAGCGCTTCTCTTGGTGCGTCTCCACAACGTTGGATTTTTCTGGGGCGACGTATCGCTTTCAAATACATTGTTCCGCCGAGATGCGGGCTCATTTGCGGCATACCTTGTTGATGCTGAAACCGGTCGTCTCTATGACAGCCTGACCAAAGGCCAACGAGAACACGACCTCGAAATCGCACGAGTGAATATTGCTGGCGAACTGATGGACATTCAAGCCGGCGGAAAGCTCGATGAGGGAATAGATCCTGTTGCGACAAGTGATCGCATCATGGCAAGCTACGAAACCCTCTGGCATGAACTCAATGACCCAGAGCTTCTTGAACAGAATGAACTCTGGAAAATCAACAAGCGCGTACAGCGACTGAACGAACTTGGTTTTGACATTGAAGAATTGTCCATCAAGACCGATGCAGACGGCACCAAGGTCAAGATACAACCCAAGGTTGTCGATTCCGGTCACCATGCCCGTCGCCTGCTCAGACTAACTGGGCTCGATACAGAGGAAAACCAGGCCAGACGACTGCTCAACGATCTTGATTCTTATGCAGCGACAGTCAGTCTTCTCAATCTTGATGAAGAAGTAGTTTCGCATCTCTGGCTGACGAGAGTATTTGAACCAGTTATTCGAGCTGTTCCAGATAACTTGGATAGCAAACTTGAACCAGCAGAAGTATTCCACCAAGTACTCGAACACCGCTGGTTCATGTCTCAGGAACAAGCCCGAGATGTCCCCCTCAACGAAGCTGTGCGTGACTACATCGAGAACGTGTTGCAATACCGCAGAGATGAAGAAGTCGTGATCAGTCCCCCTACGGGCACTTTTACCGCAGCCGTCAACATCATCCGAGATGACGACGATTTTGAATACAACGACGAACCTATGCCTCCGCGTGGTGCAGATGAACCTGAGCGAGATTGGCGCGACCTGGTTTAGCCTGTAGTCATGCGTGCCGCTGTAGCCACTAGCCAAAACCATGACAACCCGCTTGAAGGTCTTGTCCTTCAGGAGATGCCTAACCCTGAGGTTCCAACAGGGTGGGCTCGTGTTCGCCTTGTAGCCGCTTCGCTCAACCCACACGATGTGTGGACACTTCGAGGTGTAGGTCACCCGGCAGAACGCATACCCATGATCCTGGGATGTGACGGCGCCGGTTACACAGATGATGGCCAGGCCGTAATCATCTATCCCGTGGTCGCTGATGCTGCGCGTGGCATGGGTGATATGACCATGGACCCACAACGCTCCATTATCAGTGAGTTGTATAACGGCACTTTTGCTGAATACATCACTGTTCCTGAAAGCAGTCTTGTCCCCAAACCAGAATGGCTCTCTTTTGACGAGGCTGCCGCAATGGGGATTGCCTGGGGAACTGCGTATCGCATGCTCTTCACCCGCGCAGGTCTCACTGCTGGTGACCGCGTTCTCGTGCAAGGAGCCTCAGGCGGTGTTGCGAGTGCGGCTATATCGCTCGCTAAGGCCGCAGGAGCAACTGTGTATGTAACAGCGCGTGATGAACGTAAACGCCAGTTTGCGCTCGATTTGGGAGCTGATGAAGCATTTGAACCAGGGGCGCGCCTACCTCAACGCGTAGACATCGTTGTGGAGACAGTTGGTGAAGCCACCTGGTCTCACTCTCTCAAGTCGTTACGCCCAGGTGGAACCGTGGTTATTTGCGGAGCAACTTCGGGCCCCAATGCCAACGCAGACTTGAATCGAATTTTCTACCAACAACTCAGCATCGTTGGTTCCACTACCTGCACACTCGCCGAGTTCTATAACTGTCTGCGAGTGATGGAGGAATCAGGAGCACGGCCAACTATTGACCACGTTGTGGACTTGGACCAGATTCACCAGGGTTTCGAATCCCTGATTGCAGGAAACAATCTAGGAAAGATCGTTGTTCACATCAGTGAAGAAAAATAAGTTCTAGAGAACTTTCTTCACAACAGAAGACTTGAGCTGCATCTGGCCAAAGCCATCAACTTTGCAGTCAATGTCATGACCATCTGAGGCGTCTGGGACCAAACGGATATTGCGCACCTTGGTGCCAACTTTGATGTCTTGTGGGAAACCCTTCACCTTGAGTCCCTTGACAACGGTAACGGTGTCGCCATCAGCAAGAATGTTTCCGACGGAATCCTTGATAATCGACGAATCGTTTGCCTGATCTTCTTCAGGGTTCCATTCGTGAGCACATTCTGGGCAAACCAGGAGTGCACCCATCTCGTAGGTGTATTCACTTGAACAGTGCGGGCAAGGGGGCAGAGTTTCTGACATGTCAATCCTTTGAACCTCGAAAACATATCACGTAGCCTTGGGGCATGAAGATAGCCCTCGCTAATGACCATGCAGGACTTGCACTTAAAAATGAAATTGCAACCTGGCTCACCGCTCAAGGACACCTTGTGATCGACTTCGGCACAGACAGTTCTGATCCTGCTGATTTGCCCGATCATGTGTATCCCGCAGCGCAAGCAGTTGCCAACGGAAAGGTAGACCGAGGAATCTTTGTCGATGGAGTGGGTTATGGCTCAGCGATGATTGCCAACAAGGTTCACGGGGTTTATGCGGCAGTGTGCCAAGACTCTTTTTGCGCAGAATTGGCACGCAGCCATTCAGACACCAACGTTCTCTGCATTGGCGGCAAAATCATTGGCTCCGCACTAGCGATGGAAATTGTCAGGGTGTGGATGACAACAGAGTGGCTTGGTGCGAGCGATGAGAAGTACGCACGCCGTGTTGCCAAGGTTGTTGAAATCAACGACCTAAACCTCAAACCTGTTCAGTCCTAGCTAAATCACATTTACTCCCGGTTTATCTTCAGATCCTGTTGATACATTCCACATAGAGCTGTATTTGCAAGATACGCTCGCCTTAGGGGGATGATCGTGATTCACAAGCTGCCGGTTCACACCGTGCTCATCACGACGGCAATCGCGTTGCCGAGTTTTGTGCTGGGGTCGAGCGTTGCCATTGTTGCAAGCTCAGCGTTCAATTCACCCGTAATCCTTGAAACAGTCGCTCCTCCACACTCAGAGCATGCTGACGGAAAACTCACTGTCATCAAACCAACCGAAGTTCCGGTAGTAGAAGTTGTCGTTGATGAACCGATAAGACCACAACCTCCAACACCACCGGGTGTTGAGGCATTTGTAGCAGACGCGCCGAACAACATTTCTATTTACACTCCCCCAGCAGATTTCGTCTATAACGGAACAAGGATGGTCAACGTTAGCTCTGCGGATATCCCTTCCTGGATAAGTTTTGACGTCAATAACGACAACGAACAGTCAGGCGAGGACGAAGTTTCCTGGAATTCATCTCTCTACGCTTTTTACAACAACAAGTTCGGTCAGACATATCAATACGACCCCATAGAGGTTCACGCTCACTGGTGGGGAGATCCAGCTACAAGCCCAGATCATGACTCCATCGTGAACTACATCGACAATAGAGATGCCTTGACGGTGAACTTCGTGGTGTCTGCAAACAGGGTGACTAGCATGATGCCCTTGTCATGGATGGCCACAACAACCGGATATAGAAACCCATGGGCTTGGAAGATGGAAATTGATCCACGCTTGTCGGACGACATCTACAAGACTGTGGGAGCGCTGATGTACGTTGTCGAGCTTAAGAATGGCCAGTTACAGAACGAGCCGATCCGTCTCCACAAAGAGTTCTATCCCACAGGCTGCTCAGAAATTGACGTTGTTTATCTTCGATCGTGGGTGAATAAGTTTGCCAGCGGTGAGTATGACATCAACACTGGAGAACCTTCTGTAGAAGCACCTAGCCCTAGCCCTAGCCCTAGCCCTTAGCCCAAGTGCTCAGTTTGATTAAACAAGGAAATCCTCGCAATCGCGAGGATTTCTTGTGGATCTGAGGGGACTCGAACCCCTGACCCCCTGCATGCCATGCAGGTGCGCTACCAGCTGCGCCACAGACCCG
>NZ_CAKZII010000083.1 GCF_936931525.1 uncultured Aurantimicrobium sp. | reverse complement strand
GTTCCTGAAGAGATTGACTTCGATCGCGCCGTTGAGCTGCTGGCAATCAAGCGTGCCAAGGGACCCGTTGTCCGCAAGAAGGCTGCTGCAAAGAAGCCTGCGGCCAAGAAAAAGGTCACCAAAAAGGTCGGCGACACCATTGTGGTGAAGAAGGCTGGAGCTAAGAAGGCTGCCACCACACTGGGCAAGTCAGGTATTTCCTCTAAGGCAAGCGAGTAACGCATGTCCGGGTTGTTCATCACCTTTGAGGGTGGAGACGGTTCGGGCAAGTCAACTCAGGCTGGTCTTCTAGCAGAGTGGTTGACCGAACAGGGTCGCACTGTTGTGCGTACCCGCGAACCCGGTGGCACCGATGTCGGCGTGGAGGTACGTAACCTCGTGCTGCACCACCGCGGCGACATCGATCCTCGAGCAGAAGCGCTTCTTTATGCAGCTGACCGTGCACACCACGTGGCCACTCTTGTGCGTCCCGCACTGGAGCGTGGCGAGGTCGTCATCCAGGATCGCTACTTTGACTCCTCTGTCGCCTATCAAGGTGCTGGTCGTGTCCTTGACGCGAAGGAAGTTCGCGATCTGTCCCTCTGGGCAACTGACAGCCTGTTGCCTGATGTGACCGTGCTGCTTGATCTCGAGGAGAACCTTGCCCGCACGCGTCTAGATGCTGCAGATAAGCCCTTTGACCGTCTCGAGAACGAGAAGGCAGAATTCCACGGTCGTGTTCGCGCTGGATTCTTGGCGCTCGCCGAGGCAGAGCCAGAACGGTTCCTAGTCCTGGATGCATCCCGCCCGATCGAGGAACTCGCTGCAGCTATTCGTTCCCGTGTTGAAGTAGAGCTGGCTTAGTCCCACTTCTCTGTCAGATACTCCCGGTAGCCTTGAGCTATGAGCGTGTGGGATGAACTCGTTGGCCAACAAGAGGCCATTGATGTTTTCCGCGCGGCTTCCCAGTCAGAGTTAGCTTCTGCCACGACTCATGATTCAGCCATGACACACTCCTGGCTGGTGACGGGCCCACCGGGTTCTGGGCGTTCCAACCTGGCCTATGCATTTGCCGCGTCACTTTTGTGCCGTGATGGTGGCTGTGGCGCGTGTACTGACTGCACACAAGTGGCGGCACGGACTCATCCCGACCTTGCCACGTTGACGACAGAACGCGTGATCATCTCCATTGATGAAGTACGTGCACTTGTGCAGAGCTCACAATATTCACCTGCCGTCTCTCGCTATCGAGTTATCGTGATCGAAGACGCTGACCGCATGGCCGAGCGCACTTCTAACGTTCTGCTCAAGGCTCTCGAAGAGCCCCCTGAGCGTACGGTCTGGATTCTTTGTGCGCCGAGTGAAGCAGATCTGATTCCTACAATCCGTTCACGCGTGCGCTCAGTCCGCTTGCGAGTACCAAGCGTTCCTGACGTTGCCAAGTTGATTGTTGCCCGCGATGGCGTGGATGCGGTCACTGCAGAACGCGCTGCTCGTCACGCCCAGTCCCACATCGGCATGGCGCATCGCTTGGCAACAAACCCTGAAGCAGCAGCCAGGCGTGAAGAAACAGTCCGTCTGGTGTTGAACATCATGACTGTGCGGGAAGCGGTGCTCGCCGCTGCACGCATGATTGAAATCGCCACCGATGACGCCAAAGCGATCACCGAAGAGCGGGATGGCGTTGAACTCGAACAGCTTCGTCGTTCGATGGGTATCGCCGAAGGCGATGCGATCCCCGCCAACCTGCGCAGCCAGGTCAAAGGTCTGGAAGAACAGCAGAAGCGCCGCGCCACTCGGAGCCTGCGAGATGGCCTCGATCGCATCTTGGTTGACCTTCTGTCGGTCTATCGAGATGTATTACGCCTTCAACTAGGCGTGAATGAAGACCTCATCAACGTGGAGTTTGAGCACGAAATGCGTACTGCCGCAGCAGCACGCACCAGCGAAGACACCCTTGCCACGATGGAAGCCATCGGGGAAGCCCGAGAACGTATTGATGCCAACGTGGC
>NZ_CAKZII010000082.1 GCF_936931525.1 uncultured Aurantimicrobium sp. | reverse complement strand
GAGTTGGCACAGTCTCTCGAACAGCTCACCTTGAATGCACGTGACGGCAAAACCTCACCAGCAGACATGGCTGGCGGAACCATCACGGTCACCAACATTGGTGTGTTTGGTATGGACACCGGAACACCCATCTTGAACCCCGGTGAAGTGGGCATCTTGGCACTGGGAACCATCAAGCAGAAGCCCTGGGTTGTTGACGGAGAAGTTCGTCCACGTTTCGTCACCACATTGGGTGCCAGCTTTGACCACCGTGTTGTTGATGGTGACGTGGCCAGCCGTTTCTTGGCTGACGTGGCCAGCGTGGTTGAAGAACCCGCTCTTCTGCTCGACTAGAGAGAGTCGAAGAAGGCCACCCAGATGGCCAGTCCGATAATCAGGATGCCACCGGTTCCTTGAACAATTCCAATTCTCTTGGGATCACGGGCAAACCAGTCACGAGCTAAACCGGCACCAATCGCATACATTGAATCGCTGAGCGTCCCAATGATTTCAAAGATGATGCCCAAAATCAGCAACTGCAACATCACATTGCCCTGCTTCACATCCACAAAGCCGGGAAGTACGGCGGTGAAGAACACCATGGTTTTGGGATTGCTTAAGCCAACAAGGAAGCCTTGTCGCAGGGTTTTCCATCTGGATTGAGGGGAGCCACCTGTTTCAACATCGAAACCGTGGTCATTGCGGTGCCGGAAAGCTTGAACGCCCAAATAGGCCAAATAGGCAGCCCCGGCGTATTTGATTCCATAAAACAGGATGGGCGAACTGGCAACAATCGCACCAAGGCCCAGAACTACTGCAAGGAGCCAGACGAAGGTTCCCAGCGAATTACCCACCACGGTGAGAACACCGGCGCCCTTGCCCAGGGCAAGCGAGCGCCCAACCGCAAACATCACGGAAGGGCCCGGAATCAAAATGATTACAAGCGCCGCGATGCTGAACGCGATCAGGTTCTCAATGGGAGGCATGGCGGGAAGTTCTTAACTTTCGAGGACAGCCATAGCGGCGTTGTGGCCACCAATGCCGGAGACAGCACCACCGCGACGAGCACCCGAACCACAAAGTAGAACACCTGGGTAGTCAGTTGCCACGCCCCAACGCTTCGCGGGTGTGGACAGGTCATCGCCATCTTCGACCCAAGGCCACGACAGAAGACCGTGGAAGATGTTTCCACCGGTCATGTTGAGAGCGTCTTCGAGATCGAGTGTGGTCTTGGTCTCCACACAGAAATCACCGTTGGCGTCACGCATGAGGACGTCTTCGATGGGTTCTGCCAGAACGCTGTTGAGTGAACGCAACACGGCAGCCTGAAGCTCCGCCCGAACAGCATCGTTGTTCTCGCGGTTCACCAGCGAGTGAGGTGCGTGGATGCCAAACACAGTCAGGGTCTGAGCACCCGAAGCACGAAGCTCTGGGCCCAAGATGCTGGGGTCGCTGAGAGAGTGGCAGTAAATCTCACAAGGAAGCGTTGAAGGAACCTTGCCCGATGCTGCTTCATCGAAAGCAACCTGCAGCTGCGAGTACTTCTCGTTGATGTGGAATGTCCCACCGAAAGCCTGTTCAGGAGTGACATTAGGGTCCGCCAGCTTGGGCAGACGCTTGAGCAACAGGTTTACCTTGACCTGAGCGCCCTCAGGTCGAGCCGAAGGCTCGGGTGTTTCACCCAAGAGTTCAGAAAGAACCCAAGGTGAGACGTTGGAAAGAACCCAAGGAGTTGTCACCTCGGTAGCAACGCCATCCTTGCTATAGAAAACGGAGGCGGCTTCGCCGGCCTTCTCGGCAGGAGCGATAGCGGTGACTTCAGCTTCGGTTACAAGTTCTGCGCCGGCTTCACGGGCAGCGCGAGCGATCTCACCCGAAACAGCGCCCATGCCACCGGTGGGAACATCCCAGTCACCGGTGGTGCCACCAATGACGTGATACAGGAAGCAGCGGTTTTGATCCAAGCTCGCATCATGTGGAGCAGAGAAGGTTCCGATGATGCCGTCGGTGTAGGCAACACCACGGGCGATCTCACCCTGGATGTCGCGTTCAATGACTTCACCCAAGGGACGCTCAATGAATTCGTCCCACACTGCATCGTTTCCAACGATGGCCTTAGCTTCAGAACGGGTCACGAGAGGTTCAGTCACCGATGGCCAGAGTGCCTGGGCCAAGGTAATGGTCTTGGCATAGAACTTCTCAAAGCCAGCAGCGTCTTCTGCTTCGCCAATACGAGAGAAAGAGGACGCAGTGGCAGCAGAGTCCTGGTTGTCCACGAGCAGACCCACTTCAGGGTTGCCAGGCACGGGAGTGTAGGAAGAGTAGCGGCGACGAATGAGCTTCACGTCGAGACCGAGGTCTTCGATGATCTTCTGGGGCAAAAGGCTGACCAGGTAGCTATAACGAGACAGGCGGGCATCAACACCCTCAAATGCCTGGGCAGAAATAGCAGCACCACCGAGGTGGTCGCTCTTCTCCAGCACGAGGACAGACCGGCCAGTCTTAGCGAGATATGCAGCGGCAGTCAGACCGTTGTGACCACCACCGACGATGACGACGTCGTAGGCTTCTTTGCTCATATTCCCAGCCTAGTGGGGACGTTCGGGGGCGAACTATTGGCGATAAATCAAACGCGACATCACGATAGAAGTTCTCGTGTGGTCAACATTGGGTGCATTGCGAACTGCCTCGAGCGCATCTTCTAAGCTGGCGATGTTGTGGCTGCGCATGTGAACAATCGCATCGGCACTTCCTGACACAGTTCCAGCATCCACGACGTCAGGAACTCCTTCTAACAGGCGACGAAGTTCATCCGGTGCAACAGTGCCACGGCAGAATAACTCAACATAGGCTTCCGTCTCCAAGCCCTCCACGGAGGGGTCAACGTGGATGGTGAAACCACGAATCACGCCGTCTGCCATCAGGCGGTCAACACGACGTTTCACTGCTGAAGCAGAGAGCCCGATGACTCCACCGATGTCTCCATAGGCGGCTCGAGAATTCTGACGCAGTTGATCAATGATGCGACGGTCCAAGTTGTCCATGACATGAGCTTATAAAGTGGAGACGTGAATACGCCCCTGCGAACCCGTCTGGCGATTTCTGCGGGCAAACTCGCAGCCGCCGCATCGAGGTTGGCTGGCCGTGGCGAAGGCATGATTATTGGCGGCACCGTCGCCCTCAAGATTTCTCCTCACGCGCTCGAAGACTTGGCTCAGGGCCGTGTAGCCGCTCTCGTTTCTGCCACAAATGGCAAAACCTCCACTACTCGTCTCCTTGCCACCGCAATGAGTCAAGGTGGACCGATCGCTTCTCCCACCACTGGCGCCAATATGACTGAAGGCGCTGTCTGGGCTTTGGCCACAGGTGCACCTGGTGCTCAGGCTGTTCTTGAAGTGGACGAGGCATATTTGCCTCGCATTGTGAAAGAGACAAGGCCCAAGGTTGTCCTTCTGGCTAACCTCAGCCGTGACCAGCTCGACCGCATGAGCGAAGTGGCGATGCTTGCTCGCAAGTGGCGCAAGATGATTGCAGAGAACCCTGAAGTTCTCATCATCGCCAACGCAGATGACCCCATCGTGGTTTTTGCTGCCGAGAAGGCCAAGAAGATTGTCTGGGTTGGTGCCGGTCAGGCGTGGACTGCTGACTCCTCGGTCTGCCCAGAGTGCGGAACGTTGTTGTCGCGTGATGAAAAGACCTGGAGCTGCTCGGGCTGTGGTCGCACACGTCCAACTCCATCATGGAACTTTGAGTGGAAAGCGACCAAGGGCAAGACGTCCGCAACTGCGGTTTCTCCTTCCGGAGAAAAGTTCGACCTCTCTCACTTGAGTCTTCCTGGTCGCTTTAATGCATCCAATGCCACCATGGCTTTGGCTGCGTGTAGTGAGCTCGGATACAACCTGCCCAAAGCAGTGGAGCTCATGTCCACGGTCTCTGCCGTCTCCGGCCGTTACGCCATTGTTCAGTCAGGTGCGCTCAAGGTGCGCTTGCTTCTGGCTAAGAACCCTGCTGGCTGGAGCGAACTGCTCGACATCATGCCGCCAGCACCCACACCTGTGATTGTGATGATCAACTCCAACCATGCGGATGGCCGTGATCCTTCGTGGTTGTGGGACGTTCCCTTTGAACGTCTTGCTGGTCGCACCGTGATTGCCTCGGGCAATCGCCGGCGTGACCTCGCTGTTCGATTGCTCCATGCCGGCGTGGACTGCGTTGTGGTCGAGGACCCCTTTGCGCCAGACGCAGAATTGCCTGAGAGTGTGCGCAAACTCGACGTGATTGACTGCGCTGCGACGTATACGGCGTTCCAGAAGATCCGTGTCGGTGCTCTTGAAGGAGAGGTGGACGCATGAGCAAGACTGTGAAGATTGCCTCCATCTATCCCACCTTGTTGGGTACATATGGTGATGGCGGAAATGTGGCTGCGCTGCGCCACATTGCTGCACTGCATGGCATCTCTGTGTCAGTAGACGAGGTTTCGCCCGGACAGAAGGTTCCCGCTAACGCAGATATTTATGTCTTAGGTGGCGGCGAAGACACCGCTCAGTCAGCAGCTGCTGCAGCTCTGCACAGCAGTGGCGCGCTCGCCGAGGGTGTGAAGAACGGCGCTGCTGTTCTTTCTATCTGTGCCGGGTATCAAATCTTGGGCCACACTTTCCTCGACGCTGAGGGCAAGCCTTCTGCAGGCCTGGGCTTACTTGATGTCACCACGGATCGCTTAGAGAAGCGTGCAGTGGGAGAACTTATTGCTCATCCTTTGTCTACAAGTCCGGCCGAGATCACGGCTGTCTTGACTGGTTATGAAAACCACGGCGGCTTCACTCACCTAGGTAACGGTGTTGAACCCTTTGCTTCTGTCACCTCGGGAATAGGTAATGGTGACGGGAAAACGGAAGGCGCCATCAACGGTCGTGTCATTGGCACCTACCTCCATGGACCCTGCTTGGTTCGAAACCCCCAGGTTGCTGAACAACTTCTGAGCTGGGCAATTGGCCGTAAGCTCGAACACATCGTCGAGGCAGAAGTGGAGGCGCTTCGCCAAGAACGCCTGAACTTTGTCACTAAGAATAGGTAGCTCTATGTCTACAACAACGGCAGATCAGCCCGTGAAGACTTTCTTCGGTCAGCCTCGTCAGCTCACCACCATCTTTGGTGTGGAGATGTGGGAGCGCTTCTCCTTCTACGGCATGCAGGGCATCCTGCTCCTGTACATGTTCTACCCCGTGGCCAAGGGTGGCCTGGGTATCGACATCAAGGTCGCCACCGGCATCGTGGGTGCATACGGTGGCGGCGTTTATCTCGCAACCATTCTGGGTGCTTGGCTTGCTGACCGCTTGTTCGGTAGCGAGCGCGTGCTGTTCTATGCCGCCA
>NZ_CAKZII010000081.1 GCF_936931525.1 uncultured Aurantimicrobium sp. | reverse complement strand
TCACGTGATCGTTGGGATGTACGGGCTTCTTGAGCTTGCTTGAAGCAAGGGTTGCCAAGACCTCGTTCATGTTCATGTTCGAGCTGGTGCCTGATCCGGTTTGATAGATATCAATGGGGAACTGGTCGTCATACTTACCCGTAATGACTTGATCTGCAGCCCAGGCGATGGAGTCTGCAATCTTCTGGTTCAAAACACCCAGTTCTGCATTAGCGAGAGCCGCCGACTTCTTGATCTGGGCTAATGCGGCAATGTGTGCAGGCTCGAGTGTGGTGCCTGAGATGGGGAAGTTCTCCACTGCGCGCTGAGTCTGAGCGCCGTAGAGCGCGTTGATAGGCACCAGCACCTCACCCATAGTGTCGTGCTCAATGCGGAAGTCTGTGTTCTGAGCCATGAGCGTCCTTGCTGTGGTGGTGAGGTGGAGCGAAGGTTCTTAGATGCCGATGTCGCCGACCACAACGTCAGGCTGCACACGACCCTGACCGAGTCGGTAGTTGGCGCCCACGATGGCGAGGTTTCCCTCGGCAATGGCCTGAGTGATGAGCTCAGAGCTTTCCATGAGTTCAGCGATGGTGTCGCGCAGGTGTTCACGGCCAACCTCGAGAGCATCAACTGCTTGGGGATCCAGCGAGCCATCAGGTGCAAAGAGTCCAGCTTTGCCCGCAACGCGTCGGATAGCCGGAACGATGCGCGAAACTAGGGACTCAATGTGGGGTGGAAGCGGGTTGGCATCGGGTCCCAGCATGTTGATGGCACCGTTGACCGCACCACAGTTGTCGTGACCAAGCACAACGATGAGGGGAACCTCTAGAACGCTGACGGCATATTCCAACGAACCCACCACTGAGTCAGAGATGATCTGGCCCGCGTTACGAACCACGAACAGGTCGCCGAGTCCCTTATCGAAGATGATTTCAGCAGCGAGTCGGGAGTCAGAGCATCCAAACAGTGCCGACATAGGGCGCTGGGCTGCCACGAGTTCAGCACGACGGTCAACGTCCTGACGAGGGTGAGCGGGAGCGCCCGTAACGAAGCGTTCGTTACCACGGGTCATCTCTTCCCAGGCCTTAGCGGGGGTGGTCTTGGTCATTGCGCGCTCCTCAGGTCTGCCGTGATCGAAGTAGCTAGTTGGAGAAATTCAGCGTTGTCTGCGGTGCCAAAGAGGACAACAGTCGAACGCCCAGAGGAGGTTACCAATGCATACTGGACGTTTCCTGCGTCACTCATAGAGCGATTGTCGTACTCGGTCCACACCTGGCCATCAATAGTGACTTCACCGGTGGCGGGGTAATCCTTGAGTTCGTTCGAAACCCAGGTTTCGTTTGCATCGAAAGCTTCGTTGAACGCAATGAACTTATCGTTGGGGGTAATGAAGCCGATGTACCAGCTGGTGACCTGGCCGTTTGCGGCATTACGCAGCTCTGCTGCGTTCGCTCGCCACTGCTCAGGCATGGCAGGAACCAGGAGGTCTTCACCGAGAGACTGCGAGGCAACCTGACTCTCGGAGATGTAGTCAACTTGCCAGTTAGGTTCACCCTCAGCGCGGGGGACCAGGAAGTAGATCACCGCGACGAGACCAACAGTCACCAATAGTGAGTAGACCAGGTTGTTGATGGTCTTGCGAGATTTGTAGAGCCTGGAATTCTCTTGCTTACGAGCAGCAGTTTCTGCTGGTGTCTCAGGACGACCTAGCTCGGCAACAATCTTGGGCTTTTTGCTCATTCGGCGGCAGCGCCTGTGTCTAATCCAGCACGAGCAGCATTGAGACGCTCTTTGGCACCAACAAGCCATTCTTCACAGCGCTTGGCCAGTGCTTCGCCGCGTTCCCAGAGAGCCAGAGTCTCTTCCAGAGTGGGGCTTCCCTGCTCAAGCTGAGAAACAACAGCAACAAGCTCATTACGTGCGTCTTCGTAGCTGAGCTTCGAGACATCTACTGGTGCTGCCATAGTTACGATTCTACCTTCCGTGGACCGGCCGAAACCGCGTCGATAGTGCCCTCGGCCAGGGTGAGAGCAAATTCTGTTTTCGAAGGCGCATCCTTGGCGGAGCGTGCGACCTTGCCATTAGGCAATACGGCGATCGCATAGCCACGATCCAGCGTCTGCTGGGGTGAGAGCGCTCGCAGTTGGGTCTTCAACGACAAGGTTTCCTGAGCTGCGTTGTGCAGCGCGCGATCAACCAGGTCAGAGCCTCGTTGAACGTTCCGCACGATCTCTTCCGCACGCGTTGTGATGATCCAGTCCGCATCTGCCAGGACGGGCCTAGAACGCAACGTCTCGAGGCGGTCGAGCTCGCCGGTGAGGAAAGACGTCACGCGGTTGTTGATGCGGCTGCGCGCATCGGCAACGCGTGCCAATTCTTCTCCCACATCAGGAACAACTCGCTTGGCGGCATCCGTAGGCGTTGAAGCGCGGAGGTCGGCCACGTTATCCAGAAGCGGAGCATCGGCCTCATGGCCGATAGCACTGACCAGAGGAGTGACACAGGCTGCGGCAACGCGAACCAGCTTCTCATCGCTGAAGGGAAGCAGGTTCTGGAAGTCGCCACCTCCTCGGGCCACGATGATGACATCCACTTCGGGGTCTGCATCAAGTTTCTGAATAGCGGCGATGACTTCAGGGACGGTTTGGTCGCCCTGCACCTTGGTGTGGATGACCTTGAACTCAACCTGGGGCCAGCGCAGGTGTGCGTTCTTGAGAACGTCTTTTTCGGCGTCCGAGTCTTGCCCGGTAATGAGACCAATGCACTGGGGGAGGAACGGCAGCGGAACCTTACGGTCCGCATCGAAGAGACCTTCTTTGGCTAACTGCGCGCGCAAGCGCTCCAGTTTCTCCAACAGGTCACCCAAACCAACATGGCGCAGCTCAAGAATGTTGAGGCCGAGGTTTCCGTTCTTCTTCCAGAAGTCGACCTTGACCAGCGCGATGACGCGGTCACCCTGCTTGATGTCATCAGGCATCTTGGTGCGGGCATTGGACCAGATAGTGAAGCCCATGGTGGAGTCTTCGGTGAGGTCTTTGAGCTTGCCAAAGATGCCTGAGGAGCGCTGATCCCACTGCGTAATTTCACCCTCAACCCAGACCAAACCAAGGCGATCCAGATACGCCTTGAGTTTGCTGGTGAGGGCAGCAACGGGCCACGGATCTTCCGGGGTCGATGCCTCTTCACTCATACCTTCTACGGTAGTCGAGACTCCGGACAAACCTCACCTTCAGTCGCCTACACTTGAAGCTGTGAGCGCAACGAATATTGGTCTGGGCATGCCCCGCATCCCCCGCCCCAAGATCACTCTGGTGGAACTTCCTTCCCCTGAGCCCAAGCGCGTCCTTCTCGCTTCTCCTCGTGGCTACTGCGCCGGTGTTGACCGCGCTGTCATCACAGTGGAGAAAGCCCTGGAATCTTTTGGTGCACCTGTGTATGTGCGCAAGGAAATCGTTCACAACAAGCACGTCGTGACCACGCTCGAAGAAGCAGGTGCAATCTTCGTCGATGAGGTTGACGAAGTTCCTGAAGGTTCACACCTCGTCTTCTCAGCTCACGGTGTCTCCCCAGCGGTGGTGGCCGAAGCTGAAGCTCGCAACATGCAGGCTATTGATGCCACCTGTCCGCTGGTGACCAAGGTTCACCGTGAAGCGGTGCGTTTTGCTCGTGACGACTATGAAATCTTGCTCATTGGGCACGAAGGTCACGAAGAAGTCGAAGGAACTGCCGGCGAAGCCCCCGACCATGTCACCATCGTGGATGGTCCTCACGCTGTTCCTCACATCGAGGTCAAGGACCCCAACAAGGTTGTCTGGTTGTCTCAGACCACGCTCAGCGTGGACGAGACCATGGAAACCGTTCGCCTACTGCGCGAACGCTTCCCCAACTTGCAAGATCCCCCCAGCGATGACATTTGTTATGCCACCCAGAACCGTCAGGTTGCCATCAAGAAGGTGGCTGCTGATTCGGATCTCGTGATTGTGGTCGGTTCAGCGAACTCCTCGAACTCAGTGCGCTTGGTTGAAGTTGCCCTCGAATACGGTGCCAAGGCGTCCTATCGTGTGGACTTCGCTGACGAAATCAAGCAGGAATGGTTCGAAGGAGTTTCTTCGGTCGGTGTCACCAGCGGTGCTTCTGTCCCCGAAGAGCTCGTTCAGGACGTGCTTGAAGTACTTGCTTCCGGTGGGTACACAGACATCCAGGAAGTGAAGACAGCTGAAGAAGACCTCATCTTCTCGCTGCCGAAAGAACTGCGCCCTAAGCGCGCTTCTTAGACCTCAGTCGCAACACCGACATTTATCTGGCGGTGCTAAACGCGAACTTCATGATGTTGGAGTAGGTCATTCCTGGCTCGAAGAGGGTTGTCTGCAACTCAGGTCTTCTACTTATGGCGCTATTGACGTGCTGAGGCTCCAGCGCTAATCCACGCCCTGGACCAATGTGTGATCCGTCTTCGTTGTTTATCGGGCTGAGGAATTTACCTGCATAGACCTGGAGAACGGGTTGTTGAGAGGTGAGGGAAAGTGTGATTCCCGTGCCGGGGTGCCACAACTCTGCGACAACCCCCGGTTCATTGGAGATGAAGCTGTTGTCGAGCTCTTTCCATGGCCTCTTGGCTAGTGCGGTGGGTTCTGAATAATCGAGATCAGTTCCTTCAATAGAAGAAACTTCGCCAGTAGGAATCAGGTCGTGGGTGTCAAGAACTTCACAAGCATATATTTTGAGTACGTGACCTGAAAGGTCTTCTTGGTTCGCTCCACTGAGGTTCCAGTAGGAGTGATGCGTGAGGTTGACGGGTGTGGTCTGATCCGTGGTTGCGGTGTATTCAATCAACAAGCTCATATCTGACGTCAGACTGTAACGAGCGGTGACAGTGAGGTTGCCTGGATAGCCGTTATTTCCGTCGACACTCATATGTGTGAACGTCACTTCAGATTCTGTCTGCTCTGAAATTTGCCAGTTCACGCGGTCTAGAGCGTCCTCCCCACCGCCATGAAGGTGATGTGGGGAGGAGTTGACGGTAAGTGGATACGTGAAACCATCTCGAATGAAGGTGGCGTTCTCAACTCTTCCGGCAAGGCGGCCTACAGTTGCCCCGATGAGGTCATCCTGAAATTCTTCATAGTGGTCTGGATTGGAAAACCCGAGGACCACATTGGTCAAGATGCCGTGTTTGTCGGGAACGTGCAGTTTTACCAGACGTGCGCCACAGGTGGAGAGCACTGCTGAGGTTCCAACAGGATGCCTCAGAGTGATCTGCGTGGAATTCATGAAATCAGTTTTATCCGACTTGTTGAGCTACCGGTCGAAGCGCACCATTGTGATGTAATTCCACCGGAATGGGGGAGCTGATTGTTCCAGTGAATTCTCCGGGAGCCCCAGAATCTTTGAAGCCAAAAAGATTGTGACTTCCGTCGGCAAAGGTCACGATGCGGCCAGCATAAACCCCACCATCAGGTGGGATAGGGGTGGCTGCACCCAGATTGAACGGCCCTAAAGGCCCTGCGGCTGGAGCTGCAAAGGTTGCATATGTTTTCTCAATACCAGGGCGGTGAATGTCCTGAGGAGCAGCGCAGAAAATGAGAACCCAGCGTCCATCTACTTCGACAACTTGGAATACCTCAAGCTGGTCGAATTGCGCGTTGGAGAGCAGCGGTTCCTTGAGTTCCCAGGAAGAGAGGTCATTCGAGACCGCGTGCGCCATGGTTCCATCGCCGGTTGTGTCACGTGCAGTGACGAGCATGTGCCATTGATCTTCGAAAAAGAAAACCCACGGATCCCTAAAAGGCTCTTCATCCTTGGGATCAGTTTCACTCGTGGCATACCAGGGACCTGAAGCGGTGAGGATGGGCTCGTCCCCAACACGTTCCCACGTGATGAGGTCGGAAGAAGTGGCATGACCGATTCGTTGAATTCGGCCCTTTGATTCCTTGTCGATGCCGGTATAGAACATGTGCCACACGTCGTTGTGTTTGAGGACACTTCCGGTCCAAATTCCTTGGCTGTCAAAGTATTCGCCTTCTCGGCGCAGGAGAGCATCTGGCAATTCGGTCCAGTTCACCCCATCGGTGGAAACGGAGTGTCCAACCTGGGCATTGTGGTGGCGCTTGTCGGAGTCACCCAGTGATTTGGGGGCTTTAAGGTAGAAGACATGGAGGTCTTCGCCATCTTGTGCGTACCAGGAATCCCATACCCAGTCGTCGTGAAGTGCGATCATGTGCCCATCCTCTCACTTTTGTTTGCTGTGAAAATAATTACGAATTGGTAACAAAGTCGAAAATTCAATGAATTGGACTTGATTTCATCATGAAAGAAACTCTATCTTTTTTTTACCACAAACATTAGTCGGGCCGTCAAAGGGGACACCACGTGGCTACAACCACCCAAAAGGGATTCACCCAATCGCAATTCGCTATTGCGATGGTGTTCCTCATCCCTTCATTCATTGGGTTCTTTGGATTCTTTGCCTGGCCTGCGTTACGAGGCATTTACCTTAGCTTCACTGAGTACGACATGCTGCGAGATCCCGTCTGGACCGGCATCGACAACTACGTGAATATGTTTCAAGATCCCATCTTCTTAAACTCAATTGGCGTAACGCTCGAATACGTGTTCCTCAACATCGGTATTCAGACCGTCTTGGCGTTGTTGATTGCAGTGTTGCTTCACCGATTTACTCGGTCCATAGTTATCCGCGGAATTATTCTTCTTCCCTACCTCATTGCCAACGTCATTGTTGCTTTGGTCTGGTACTGGCTGTGTGACTACAACCTGGGTTTGATTAACTCAGCACTTGACGGACTGGGAATTCAGCGAATGGGTTTCTTCGGTAACGAAACCCTCGCTATGCCCACCATCGCTTTCGTCAACGTGTGGCGACACGTCGGCTACACGGCTCTCCTGATTTTCGCGGGACTTGTTGCGATTCCTCGTGATGTGTATGAGGCAGCAGAGGTAGATGGTGCTGGAGAATGGCGCATTTTCAGAAGCATTACGTTGCCTTTGTTGCGGCCCGTACTCGCTTTCGTCCTCGTTGTGACCCTCGTTGGTTCGTTCCAGATTTACGACACCATCGCAGTGACCACTGAGGGTGGCCCAGTTCACGCAACACGAGCAATCAACGTCTACATCTTTCAGCAGGCATTCGAGCAGAGAAACTTCGGTTACGCATCTGCCATGGCAGTCATCTTGATGATCTTCCTGGCATTCATCGCCATCGCTCAGAACAAACTGCTCAAAGCTAACGAGAACGATTTGGACCGCTGATCATGTCGAAATTATCTGAATTCATCAACAGCAAGCGCCGCCAGGTCGAAAACGAAGACTCGTCAGCACTCGTGAAGTCACCAGTAGCTCGTTTCTTCGGGCTCACTGCACTCACTCTCATCATCTTGGGAACTCTGTTCCCGCTGTATTGGATGCTGCGTACTGCATTCTCAACGAACAAGTCCATGTTCTCTGATGCGACCAGCCTGGCTCCTGTTGATTTCACATTCGGTGCAATCAAGCGTGTTTTGGGATTGGCGACGACCCAGGAAGCGATTGCAGAAGGTGGTTCTGGTGGTCAGATCAGCTTCCTTCACTACATGGGTAACTCTCTGATTGTCTGCACCCTGATTGTCGTATTCCAAATCGGATTTGGCGCGTTGGCAGCCTATGCATTTGCTATTTTGCAGTGGCGAGGCAGAGACACTGTATTCGCCATCTTCCTTGTTGCGCTGATGGTGCCCGGAATCTTCACCCTGTTGCCTAACTTCCTTCTCGTCAAAGAGTTGGGTCTTCTGAACAGCTATCTCGGTATCGCACTACCGGCAATGTTTATGGCACCTTTTTCGGTGTTCTTCCTACGACAGTTCTTCCTCGGTATCAACCGATCACTCATTGAAGCAGCAACTATTGATGGTGCAAGCCACTTCCGCATCTTCCGGGTAGTTGCGGCACCGCTGGTCATGCCACAAATTCTGACGCTATCGATTTTGCAGTTCATCTTCTATTGGAATGACTACCTCTGGCCCTTCTTGGTCGGACAGTCAGAAGATTCCAAGTTGCTGACCGTCGGACTCGGAATTTTCCGGAGCCAGACCCCACAGGGAAACCCTGACTGGGCAGGACTCATGGCTGGTGCGCTGATTGCGGCAATCCCCATCATCATCATCTTCCTCATTTTCGGCCGTCGGATTGTCGGATCGATTCAGTCTTCGGGTGTGAAGTAGTCGGTTACATCACCTCGGATAAATCGGTGCAGGCCAACCCTGGTCTCACTAAAACCAAGAGATAAGAAAGTTGAGTTCAATGAAAACAATGAAAGTGGTTGCCATCGGCGCCGTCATTGCTACTGCAGCACTCGGTCTCTCCGGCTGCGCTACAAGCAGCGACTCCGGAGATGTCACGCTGAAGTACGGTCTGTGGGACGCAAACCAGCTGCCCTCGTACCAGAAGTGTGCTGAAGATTTCACCGCTGAAACTGGCATCAAGGTTGATGTTGAGCAAATCGGTTGGGATGACTACTGGGCAAAGATCAACAACGGCTTTGTTTCTGGCGAAAACTATGACGTTTTCACCAGCCACCTTGCCTTCTACCCTGAGTTCGTAAACACGAAGCAGATCCTTCCTATTGACACTAAGAAGAACGGCATTGACCTGAGCATCTACCAAGATGGTCTTGCTGAACTGTGGACCAGCCCAAGCGGAGAACAATACGGACTCCCCAAGGACTTCGACACCATCGCAATGTTCTACAACGCGAATGATCTCGAAGCAGCAGGCGTCACTACGGAGCAGATCAACAGCATGACCTGGAACCCCACCGATGGTGGAACCTACGAGCAGGTCATCGCGGCTCTCACCGTTGACAAGAACGGCGTACACGGAAACCAGCCTGGCTTCGACAAGAACAACGTAGCCACCTACGGTATCTGGATGGAAGGCTCTGGTGGTGGCGATGGCCAAACTCAGTGGTCGTTCCTCACCGGTACCAACGACTGGACCCACACCAACGGCGTTTGGGGCGACAAGTACAACTACGACTCCCCTAAATTCCAGGAAACCATCGCATGGTGGAAGTCTCTCCAGGACAAGGGTTACATGCCTACTTGGGAAGCACAGGATGGCGTGAGCTGGAGCGAGCAGCTTGCTGCTGGCACCGTAGCTATGGCATCTAACGGTTCGTGGATGATCGGTTCCGTATTCGGTTCCGCTAGCGACACCTTCGCTCCTGCAGCTGCGCCAACTCCTGTTGGTCCTTCAGGCGAACGCGCTTCGATGTACAACGGTCTTGCAGACAACATCTGGGTTGGCACCAAGCACCCAGCTGAGTCTCAGCAGCTCGTTGCTTACTTCGGCTCACCTGCTTGCCAGGATGTCGTTGCAGGTAACGCTGTTGTATTCCCCGCAATCAAGTCCTCAACTGAGAAGGCACAAGCTGCTTTCAACGCAAAGGGTATTGATGTCGAGTCCTTCCTCGTTCAGGTGCAGGACGGAACTACGTTCCTGTTCCCCATCACTGACTTCAAGTCGGACATCGGCGCAATCATGACTCCAGCAATGGAAGCAATCATGTCTGGCAAGGCTGGGGTAGAGACCCTCACCGACGCCAACAAGAAGGTCAACGACCTCTTCAAGTAATAACAACGTAATGAGTGGGTGGGCGCAAGTTTCCTCTCTGCGCCCACCCACTTACTTACAATTCACTCACACTCATTTAGTTTCCCTAAAGGCCCCCCATGAAGAGCACCGAGACAACCTTCAGCATTTCTACTTCTGATGTGGAACTGATTGTTGATACCGCGACAGGCACTCCTGTCGTCGCGCACTGGGGCCGCAAGCTTGCTGGCAGCACCTCACCCAGCCAGATCTCTCGACTCCTAGCCGAGGCGACTCCGCATTCAGACCTTGACTTTCCTCAGAACCCCGGTTTGTGGCGCGAACGCGCCCGCGGCTTCTTTGGTGCTTCCTCCCTCGTAGGTCGACGGGGTCGTCTTGACTGGGCTCCTTTATTTTCTTTACGCACTGTCGCAAGTTCACACAACGTATTGACCTTCGTCTCTGCTGATGACAACGCAGGACTCGAAGTCACCGTGAAGTTCGAACTGACCCCTGAGGGTGTCCTTCTCATTGATGAGAAGGTCACCAACACTGGTTCCAGTGACTACGCAGTGGACGAACTCACTGTGTGGATGCCGCTTCCAGATCGTGCTGTTGAAAGCATGGACTTCCACGGCAGATGGGTCAAAGAACGCCAGCCACAACGACTTCCCATCAACTACGGAACCTTCTCCCGCGAAATTCGCGATGGTCGCTCTGGCCATGGCTACACAATCGTTCAGCTGGCCATGACTGACAAAGCCAACAATGCCTCTGGCGAAGTGTGGAGCTTGGGTCTTGTCTGGAGCGGAAACACCAAACACTCCATTGATAAGCAAGAAACCGGCTACAAAGCCATTGGCGCTGGTGAGCTTCTGGAGCCAGGAGAGATTGTTCTTGCTCCAGGTACAAGTTATTCAGCTCCCACCGTCGCAGCTACTTATACGGATGCCGGTTTCAACGGTATTTCTGATCACCTCCACCGCTGGGTTCGTGCACGTGAGCAGCACCCCACCAAGCTGAAGCCACGTCCACTCACTCTCAATGTCTGGGAAGCGGTCTACTTCGATCACCGCCTAGGAAAGCTCATTGAACTTCTGGATGTTGCCAAGGAAATTGGCGTTGAGCGATTCGTCCTCGATGACGGTTGGTTTGGTTCCCGCCGCAACGATCACTCTGGTTTGGGTGACTGGACTGTTTCACCCGAAGCATGGCCAGATGGTTTAGAACCATTGGTAACGGCAGTTCACAATGCTGGACTTGAATTTGGTCTGTGGTTTGAAGGCGAAATGGTGCAGGTTGATAGCGATCTGTATCGCGCACACCCCGAGTGGATTATGCATATCCCAGGCCGCATGCCTCTTGAAGCACGCCGCCAACTTGTATTGGACCTGACGCATGAGGGTGCCTACCAGCATGTCCTCGGTCAGGTTGATGCTGTCCTATCGGAATACAAAGTTGATTACATCAAGTGGGATCACAACAGAACGTTGATTGACCCCGGTCACGAGGGTATTGCTGCTGCCCACGAGCAGACGCTTGCTATTTATCGACTCTTTGATGAGCTGAAGCGTCGTCACCCGGGACTTGAAATCGAGTCATGTTCTTCTGGTGGTGGTCGTGTTGACCTGGGCATGGTTCAGCATGCTGATCGTTTCTGGGGATCTGACTGCAACGATGCTCTCGAGCGTCAGTCCATTCAGCGCTACACCGGTTTCGCTATTCCCCCTGAGCTGATTGGTGCCCACGTCGGCCCGACCCACAGCCACACCACTGGTCGTGTGCACGAACTGTCGTTCCGTGCCATTACCTCTCTCTTCGGGCATGCAGGTTTGGAGTGGGATCTCACAGAGACCACGCCAGAAGAACGAGTTCACCTCGCTTCGTGGGCTCAGTACTACAAGGACAAGCGTGATCTCCTGCACTCCGGCAAGGTAGTTCGTGTAGATCACAGCGAAGACTCTGCCTTTGTGCACGGCGTAGTCGCTCACGATAAGTCCGAAGCGCTCTTTGCTTATGTTCAACTGAGCACAGGAAACAGCACAAAGCCAGATTCCGTTCTGTTGACTGATCTGGATCCTGAAGCAACTTATGAAGTCAAGGTTGTGCAGCCTGCTGGGCCCGCACAATGTATGCAAACTGCTGTTCCATCAATCATGACGGAACCAATCACTGCCTCGGGAGCAGTGCTGGCTGACATCGGTATTCAGCCACCTATTTTGCGCCCCGAGAACGCCGTTCTCTTTGAAATCACGAAAGTTTCCTAGGCTGAGACAAACAGCTTTCTAAGAAACGGGATTACTCATGAAGACAATTGACACCGTAGAAATTTCTGTGCCAGATTCCATTGCGGATTTAGCGCGAGCGGTGTTGATTCATGGACCCGTCTCTCGAGGCGAATTGGCTGAACAACTAGGGCTGTCACTTCCCACGTTGACGCGTCTTTCCCGGGCTCTGATTGATCGTGGAATTCTCTACGAAGTTGATGATCTTTCTCAAAACACCACTGGTCGTCCCACCAAGCCATTAGATGTTCGTCCTGAAGCGGGCTACTACATGGGCGTCAAGCTCACCGGTGATCAGGCCATTGGTGTGTTGACGGATATCAAAGCCAATGAGCTGGTTCGACTCGAAGCTAATTTCATGGATCGCCGCGTCAGCACTGTCCACCGAATCTTGGTGAAGCTGTATCAAGACCTCATTGAAAAAGCTCATTACGCTTCAGAGGTCAAAGCTTTGGGTATCAGCATTGGTGGATACGTTCACCAAGACGGCACCATCGGGTATGCCTCCTTCCTGGGTTGGGAAAACGTAGACCTGGCTGGTCCACTGTCAGAGGAGCTCGGTATTCCCGTTTACATTGAAAATGACATTGTTGCTGTAGCCGGCGCTGAACACTGGTTCGGCTTAGGTCGCGGCCACACAGACTTCTCCGTCATCACTGTGGGTGCAGGTCTTGGTTACGGCCTTGTCCGTCGTGACCGTGTGGTCAACACCCAAGATGCTCGTCTAGGTATCGGTACGCACATCATTTTGGATGCTGACGGCCCCTCGTGTTCTGAAGGGTACAAGGGCTGCGCTACTGAGCTCTTGACAACCCCAGCTCTGTTGGAGCAGGCCACCGCACACTTTGGCCGCACCGTATCTTTTGATGAACTTGTCGCCTTGTTCAAGGAAGGGGATGCGTTCGCCCGCAACATCTTCTTCCGAGCAGGCAGGGCACTTGGACGCCTGATTGCTCTCGTTTCCTCACTCGCTTTAGTGGACACTTTTGTCCTTGCTGGTGAGGCTATTGAGCTCTTCCGGGGCACTGAAGATGTCGTGTGGGAAGAGATCAACCGTGACCGCAAAGTGGAGTTCACACCTTTGACCATCCTTGTTGACGAAGGAAACTTCGTTGCCTGGGCTCGAGGTGCTGCTGCGGTAGCTATTCAATCCTCTTTCGACCGACTTCTGGTCGCGTAACCACCCCCAAAGTAAGGACAGCTGTGCCCTCCGTCAGAAAAATCTCCAAGCGCATGTTTGACGGCCGTGAGCTGATTTACTTTGACGACCCCGACACGACACTTCCTGCCGAACGACTCGAGGACAGTCGGGAGAGCGCTCCGCGCTCGCCGAGTGCAACCATGCGCCAGGATCCTCTGACAGGGGAGTGGATCTCTATTGCCGCTGCACGTCAGAACCGTGTCTTCTTGCCTCCGGCGCACCTTGATCCTCTTGCTCCAGCAACACCTGAAAATCCTTCTGAGATTCCCAGCAACTATGACGTGGTGGTTTTTGAAAACAAATCCCCGTCTTTTGGCCCTGAATTCCTGGCCGAGGGAGATGTTGTCGCTGAACTTTCAGACCTGAGTTCCATTGGCCTGGGCAGAACCAAGCCTTCTCTAGGCCGCTGTGAAGTCGTATGCTTCAGCCCAGAACATGATGGTTCCTTTGCCACGCTTGCTCCGCAGCGTGCTCGAACCGTGGTTGAGGCATGGACTGACAGAACTGAAGCTCTGTCGGCAATTCCCGGAGTTCAACAAGTGTTTATCTTTGAAAACCGCGGTCAAGAAATTGGCGTGACCCTGCACCACCCGCACGGGCAGATCTATAGCTACCCCTACATCACGCCGAAGACTCAGCAACTACTGACCTCGATTGAGAAGTACGGCCCTGACTTGATGGCAGACATTCTGGCCTTTGAACAAGGCTCTGAGCGTGTTGTTCTCCAGGGTGACTACTTCACCGCGTTTGTGCCTTTTGCCGCACGCTGGCCACTTGAGGTGCACATGCTTCCGCACCGCCATGTTCCCGGTTTTACTGAGCTCACTGATGCAGAACGTGATGAACTCGCAGTGATGCAACAGCGAATCTTGAGTGCACTCGACAAGCTCTATGACACCCCCACCCCCTACATCGCGGCATGGCACCAAGCTCCAGTCAACAAGGGCAGAGACACCGTCCGCATGATGCTCCAAGTTACTTCTCCACGCCGAGCTGCCGACAAGTTGAAATACCTAGCTGGTTCTGAATCCGCCATGGGCGCATTCATCGGAGACGTACTTCCAGAGGTCACCGCAGCAGCAATTCGGGACGTTATCTAATGGCACTCACGATTGATGCTGCATTCGCAGCTCGTAACTTTGAAGAGTTGTATGGGTATTCACCTGTGGGTGTGTGGTCTGCACCTGGCCGCGCAAACCTGATCGGTGAACACACGGATTACAACGCTGGCCTTGTGCTCCCGTTTGCCATTAATCGACGCACTTTCGCAGCAATTGGTCAGCGAACCGATGGCACAGTGCGCGTAGCAAGCGAAGGTTTCCACGGAGTCATCGAAGTCGACTTTGGCGCGCAGTCCACGCCCACCCTTGAGGGATGGTCTGCCTATCCTCTGGGAGTTGTTCAGGTGCTGAGCGAACTCACCGGTCACGCGGTTGAGGGTTTCGATATTTATCTTGCATCCGATGTCCCCACTGGAGCAGGTTTGTCCTCTTCTGCCGCCATTGAGTGCGCCGTTGCCATCGCGCTCAATGACATTTGGGATGCAGGTTTGTCACGCTCAGACATTGCGCTGGCCGGTCAACGTGCAGAGAACACCGTAGTGGGTGCCCCCACGGGATTCATGGATCAGTTTGCTTCCATGTTTGGGGAACCAGACTCGGCGATATTCCTCGACTGCCGAAGCATGGATGTCCGTGCGGTGCCTCTGGGCTTGGGAGACTTTGAAGTTCTCGTCATGGACACTCAGGAAAAGCACTCCCACGCCACCGGAGGTTATGCGTCGCGTCGCAAGGCGTGTGACTCTGCCGTGGACGTGATGGGTGTGAGCACACTGCGCGACATCACCACCGACATGCTTAATGAAACTCAGCAGAAGCTCGATGAGGAAACCTTCCGACGTGTCAAGCACGTCGTGACCGAAAACGTTCGCGTGGAAAACGCTGTTGCAGCATTTGGCGCCCGTGATTTTGAGGCGATCGGGGAACTCTTTGCAGCAAGCCACGCCTCCATGCGCGATGACTTTGAGATTTCGACTCCAGCACTAGACCTTGCTGTCGAATCATCACTCGCGGCAGGAGCTGTTGCTGCCCGCATGACCGGTGGAGGGTTTGGCGGGGCCGCGATTGCCCTCGTCGCATCTGCGCAGGTGCCCGAGGTCATGACGGCAGTTGCTGAGGCATTCACAGCTGCGGGATATCAGCCCCCACTTCAATTTACGGTCGTTCCCAGCCAGGGTGCCCGGAGGGATATCTAATGTCGAGATGGCTCATCACAGGTGGTGCGGGATATATCGGTTCCCACGCTGTTAGAGAATTTCTAGAAGCTGGTTATGACGTAACCGTTCTGGATGACCTCTCCAGTGGTCATCGAGAGTTCTTGCACCCTGATGCTCGTTTTGTTGAAGGTTCACTTCTCGACAACGATGCGCTGGCCACAGCTCTTGAGGGAGTGACTGGTGTTGTTCACTTTGGTGGCTACAAATACGCAGGTGAATCAGTCAAGCGCCCGATGCACACCTATGAGCAAAACGTCACAGGGACTGTGCGCCTGTTAGAGGCCTGTAACAACGCCGGTGTTGAGTTATTTGTGTTTAGCTCCAGTGCCGCCGTCTATGGCACTCCTGATGTTGCGCAGGTAACAGAAGAGACGCCCACGCGCCCAGAATCGCCTTATGGCGAAACCAAACTCATTGGCGAATGGCTGTTGAAAGATGCGCAGAAGGCCTGTGGTCTCAAGCACACCTCGTTGAGATATTTCAACGTCATTGGGTCTGGGGATATCTCATTGCGAGACACCAGTCCACATAACCTCATCCCGCTGGTTTTTGCAGCGCTCAAGGCTGGCAAAACCCCCAGCATTAATGGCAATGATTACCCCACGCCGGATGGAACCTGCGTGCGAGATTATGTCGATGTCAGCGACATTGCCAAAGCACATGTCGCTGCTGCTGGCCGTCTCGAGTCGGGTTTGCCAGTGGAGCCTGTCTATAACCTGGGCGCTGGTGAAGGTGTCTCAGTTCTGCAAATTATGCAGACCGTGAGCGAAGTAACCGGGCATGATTTTGAACCAGGTATTAATCCACGTCGCCCCGGTGACCCTGCTCTTATCGTCGCGGATGGTTCATTAGCCGCACGTGATCTGAAGTGGGAAAACAGAGCTGACTTGGCCGGCACCATCAAGAACGCATGGTTGGCCGAACTGGAGTCCCGCTAAAGCTCGACTACGTGGAAACCCGTTTCTGAAATGTGGTGGTTGCCCACAGAAACCGGTCCTTCGTCGTGATTGATGAGAACTCCATAACGAGATCCATCAGCAGTTACTCTCACGCGAAGCTCAGCTCGGTGGCCTTCAGCCAGAGTGAGTGCAGGTGCAATGCTCTTCTTCAGCGCAATGCGATCAACAAGTTGGCGCAGAGACGCTGTGTCGAGAATTGTTGACACATAAAGGGTGTTTTCAGTTTCAACGAGTGCAGGATTGCCGTTTGGATAAGTGTCGATGACGTTGCCTGTGCTCACAACGATGTTCTCTGACCAGGTGTGTGCAGTGAGGCCTGATTCCAGGATGATGGTTTCCTCTGGAGCAAGCGGCATCCAGTCTGTGGTCTGAGCGCCAAAGAGGTTCCCCAGTCGTGCTGGATAAACCGATGGCGCAATATGGTCGTTTTCGTCAGCGATACCGGTCAGGAATGTGCCGAGGAGCAAACCGCCCTGATCGGCATAGGACGTTAACCGCTGAGCAAGCTCATCGTTGACCATGTACAGGCTTGGGGTAACGACAACTTCGTAACTTTCCAGAGCTGTCAGTGACGTGATGACATCAACGCTATGACCTCTCTCGACAAATGCTCGATACCAGCCCAGAGCATGTTCGCGGTACTTCACTGCTTGGCTGGGCACCGAATCATTGGCAAGTGCCCAGTAGGAGTCTTGATCAAAGATGATGGCAATCTTTGCCTGCTCAACCATTGCGCCTGCAAGGTGAGACAAGGAAGAAAGCTTCTCGCCCAGGCCCACTACCTCAGTCCAGATCTGACTTTGTTTTCCAGCATGAGGCACGAGGGCAGAGTGGAACTTCTCAGCGCCAGCAGATGATTGACGCCACTGGAAGAAACAGATCGCATCTGCACCGTGGGCAAAGTGAGTCCCGCTGTCTCGTTCGAGCTGGCCCGGTTGTTTTGCAAAATTCACCGGCTGCCAGCTGACCTGACTGGTGGAGTGTTCCATCAAGATCCAGTTCTTGCCAGCAGCAATTCCACGGGTGTGGCTAGCTGAGAAGGACTGTTCAATCCACGACTGAGGGCCTGGGTGTAGATAGTGGTCGTTGGAGACGACATCAACGTGATCGGCCCAGCTGGCATAGTCAGCACCGTCGTATGTCCACATCACCATGAAGTTGGTGGTCACAGGTATCTCTGGTGTGATTCGTTTGAGAACGGCCATCTCTGCGTCGAGATAGTCCCGCAATACATCTGAACAGAATCTCTTGAAATCAATCGTCTGTGTGGGGTTGCCAAACGTCATGGGATTCTGAGGAAGTTGAATTTGCTCCCAGCTTGAATACTTTTGAGACCAGAAGTGTGTGCCCCACGCAAAGTTCAACTTCTCAAGCGAACCGTATTTTGTGTGAAGCCATTGTCTGAAATGAGCCACCGCGTCGGGGGAGTAGTCATAAGTGTTGTGGCACCCGAGTTCATTATTGACGTGCCATAACGCTAGTGCTGGGTGCTCTGCAAACTCGGTGGCAATCGCCTCGACCAGTCGAAGAGCGTATTTCCTAAATAGGGGGGAGGTGGGTCTCCAGTGTTGGCGACTGGAGTTATCAGCAGTTAGCCCGCTTTTGTCGACGGGAAGAATCTCTGGATGTTTTTCAATGAGCCACTGCGGGGGAGAAGCAGTCGCTGTTGCAAGATCCACAGCAATACCGTGTGCATGCAGAAGATCTAGGACTTCATGTAGCCAACTGAAATCGAATTCACCATCTTGAACTTCAATGAGTCCCCAGGAGAAAATTCCCACACTCACCAGGTTCACGCCGGATTCTTTCATGAACTGAATATCTTCAGCCCACACCTCTCGGGACCACTGTTCGGGGTTGTAATCAGCGCCGAAACCTATTAGGGGTGCAGCATCAGATGGCCAGCGAATGAATGGAAGGGGCACATCAAAAGCGTGCCATATTTTCAATGTAAAAGAAACAAAAGTCACGCTCGTATAATGAGAGCCGACTTATAGGGGATTTGAGAAAAACGAATTCAGAAAGAATCCAAGGTTTAAGTGTGGTGGCTTTATGGAGCTTTTGTTCCCAAGCTCAACACCTTTGCGCCAGGACGATCGGCTTCATCGAGGTTGCGATATTCACGCGGAGTCATGCCGACTTCAGTTAAGAACTGCTTGTTGAAATTTGCCAAGTTGGTATAGCCGGAGTCTTCCGCGATGGCAGAGACAGCCTTGTCTGTCTGTTCGAGCAGGCGACAGGCGTGGGCAATTCTAAGCTTTTTCACCATGTCACTAAAAGTCAGGCCGCTGACTTTGCGGAAGTATTTCGAAAAAGTTGGCTCTGACATTGATGCAAGTCGCGCCGCCTCAGACATGCGGATATTCGAACGCAAGTTCTCGAAGATGTAGGCGATGCCGGCATCTGCTGCTGTTGCTTCGTCGCGGCTACTGGGTTCGGTGTACCACTCGTTAGCGATGAGTTCTTTTTCCTCCGAGGGGGCGTTTGCCATCAAAGCCAAGATATTCATGAGGTGTGCGATGCGGGCAATGCCCTCGGTCTCACCCACAGCTTCAATCTCAACGGCAGCCTTTTCGGCGGTTTCGCCCTTGAAGAGAATTCCGCGGCTGGACTCTTGCAACAGATGGCGGGTGTCGGCAATTTCGGGGATGGTTTCGGCGCACTTTGCAAGCCATTCACGTTCGAATTGGATCACTGCATCACGATTGCGGATGACTTGGCCAGGTTCAAGGTCACTCATCCAGTCGTGGGGGAGACCTGATCCCATCAAATAAACCTGACCAGCGGTGAAGGCGCCAACCGTATCTCCGATGATGAAGCTTCCTGTGCCCTCACGGATGAGGTGGATTTCAAACTCTGGGTGATATTGCCAGCGAGCAATTTCGCTGGGGTAGTCATGATTGAGGAAACGAAAAGACTCGTTTGGCTGACGCGGTATGACTTCGCGATAAGGGCTGAGGGTGAGGATTTCCTCAGCGATTGTGGCTGGACGAGTGTCTCCAGAAAGTAACGGTTTTATAACACGCTCACTCAAGGGGGCCTCCATTGGCTTCTCGTTGAAGACCAATCTACCCCCGTTTTGCCCAGTAAACAAGCGGAAGTTCGACAGTGCGCTGTGGGGGCATGGATGGGGTGCAAAAAAGCATTAGTTCGTTTTGGCAAAAAAGTATCAGAAGTCCATGTCAGTGGGGGTGGATTTCGGTTTGCGTTTAGCTCTTTCTTTCGTACATTCAACACAGGAAAATTTGTCTTCACTCTTTCACTTCTTTGGTGTGATGGCTTCCAACTCTCTCCCTTTCGGGGTGAAGGCAACTTTTCTTAGCCGGGACGGTCCGGCGAACACCAAGTAAGTAATAAGCAACGACAACAAAGGAGTATCAATGCTTTTGACTAAAAAGCGTGCACTTGCTTTGAGCGCGATCCTCGCCACCTCGGCACTCGCACTCACAGGCTGTTCAGGTGCTGGTGGAGCTAAGCAGGACGTCACTCTGACGCTCGCAACTGTAAGCAACCCACAGATGAAGGACATGGAAGAGCTCAAGGGCGAATTCGAGTCTGCTAACCCAGGCATCAAGGTTAACTTCGTTCAGATGGAAGAGGGCGACCTTCGTGCCGCTGTCACCGCTGACGTCGCTTCCGGTGCTGGTCAGTACGACATCGTCACCGTTGGTGCATACGAAGTTCCACAGTGGGGCGCAAACGGCTGGCTGCAGGACCTCACTCCTGCGCTCAAGGCTGACGCGACTTACGACGTAGAGGACATTCTTCCTCCCGTTCGTGACGCTCTCTCGGTAGATGGCAAGCAGTACGCAGTGCCTTTCTACGGTGAGTCCTCCATCCTGATGTACAACAAGGAAATGCTTGCTGCTGCAGGCGTAACCATCTCTAACAACCCAACCTGGCAGGAAGTTGCAACCGCAGCTCAGGCTGTCAAGGATCAGGGCATCGCTGACTCGGGCATCTGCCTCCGCGGCAAGCCCGGCTGGGGCGACCTGTTCGCACCTTTGACCACTGTTGTCCAGACCTTCGGTGGTTCTTGGTACGACATGGACTGGAACGCACAAGTTAACTCTCCTGAGTTCACCGAGGCAGTTACCTTCTACAAGGACCTCCTCGCAAACGCAGGTCAGGCTGACCCTGTTTCCTACTCGTTCACTGAGTGCCTGAACCTCCTCCAGGAGGGTAAGACCGCTATGTGGTACGACGCATCTGTAGCTGCATCGATCCTCGAGGACGCTAAGACCTCGAAGGTTGCCGGCAAGATGGGTTACGCTCACGCTCCTACCTACAAGACCGCTGAGTCCGGATGGCTTTGGTCGTGGAACCTCGCAGTTCCCGAGTCCTCCAAGAACAAGGAAGCTGCAGACAAGTTCGTTCTGTGGGCAACTTCTAAGGACTACCAGCAGCTCGTTGGTAAGACTCTCGGCTGGACCCGCGTACCTCCAGGGGCTCGTATCTCAACCTACGAAATCCCTGAGTACAAGGAAGCTGCTGCTGCATTCGCGCCCATTACCCTTGAGGTCATGAGCTCGGTCAACCCATCGCAGCCTGGTGTTAACCCACAGCCATGGGTTGGCATCCAGTACGTAACCATTCCTGAGTTCCAGGATGTTGGAAACCAGGTTGCTCAGCTTGTAGCTGACGCAATCGCGGGCCGCATCTCGGTCGCTGACGCTCTGAACAAGGGCCAGGAGATCGCTCAGAAGGCTGGAGACGCGCACAAGAAGTAATACTTCTTAGGCAACTCAGCCCGGGGTCGGTCTACTTGTAGGCCGGCCCTGGGTTCCCACCACTCAACGACGAGAAAGAAAATCCATGACGACCATCGTTCAGAAGCCAGGCGCACAAGCAGTGCCACCGGTTGGACAAGCAGAGAAGAAGAAAGTTCGACTTTCGCGTTCGCTCATCCTCCCCGCACTGATCTTCGCCTTGGTCCTGACCCAGATCCCCTTCTTGGTCACGATCTACTTCTCGATGCTCAATTGGAACCAGCTCTACCCCAACGAGGTTGGCTTCAACTGGTTCGCCAACTACGTGACGGTGTTCACTGGCCCAGACTTCCTCTCTTCCCTTGGCGCAACAGTGCTCATTACAGGATCCTCTGTCGTCCTGTCACTGTTGTTTGGTCTGGGATTCGCCATTCTTCTCGACCGCAAATTCCCCGGTCAGGCAATTGCCCGCACACTTCTCATTACCCCCTTCTTGATCATGCCTGCCGCGGCAGCGCTGATCTGGAAGTGGTCCATGCTGGATGCCAACGTCGGTATGGTCAACTTCGCGTTGACAACCCTCGGCCTTCCTCCAGTGGCATGGAACACAGATCTTCCTGCCGTCACCATCATCATGCTGTTGACCTGGCAGTTCACCCCCTTCATGATGCTGATTCTGTTGGCTGGTCTGCAGAGCCAGAGCAAAGATGTCCTCGAAGCAGCTTCAGTTGATGGCTCAGGCCCCATTCGCACCTTCCAGTGGATTACCTTGCCTCACATGCGTCAATACATTGAGATTGCGACCTTGCTGGGTTCAATCATGCTGCTCCAGGTATTCGACCCCATTGCGATTATGACCAAGGGAACTGGTGGAACAAAGACGCTGTCCTACCTGCTCTATGAACGCGCTTTTATTGGTCTAGATGTGGGCCAGGCGGCTGCCTTCGGTGTTGTTACCGTGTTCATCACGATTCTTGTTGCCACAATCGCCCTTCGAACTCTGTTCAAGGTATTCATGAACGGAGGAGACCGCTGATGCGTCGTTTCAAGAGTGGGCTGACTACCACCATCACCTGGATCTTGGTCCTGCTGTTCTTCTTCCCCATTGCGTGGATGTTCATGACCGCGTTCAAGTCAGAAGCTGACGCGGCCTCAATCCCACCAAAGTTCTTCTTTACGCCCACACTGGACCAGTTCCAGATTGTCTTTGATCGTGGCATGGGTTCATTTCTGTTGAACTCATTCACCTCGAGCATTTCCTCGACACTGATTGTGTTGTTGTTGGCCATCCCCGCGGCGTATGCCTTGAGTATTCGCCCAGTGAAGAAAGTTCAGGACTCCCTGTTCTTCTTCATCTCCACACGCTTCATGCCTGTGGCAGCATCGATTCTTCCTATCTTCTTTATTCTGAAGTTCATGGGTCTGCTGGATAACATCACAGCTCTCACCTTCCTCTATGCCGCAATGAACCTCCCCATTGCTGTCTGGATGATGCGTTCCTTCTTCAATGAAGTACCCATGGAAATAATTGAAGCGGCACAGATTGATGGTGCGAACTTCCGCACTGAATTGATCAAAGTTGTCTTGCCCATCGTGGTCCCCGGTATTGCGGCAGTGGCCCTGATTTGTTTCATCTTCTCCTGGAACGAATACTTCATGGCCCTGCTGTTGACCACGGACACAGCTCGCACAACCCCGCCGTTCTTGGCCAGCTTCGTTGACGGTCGCGGACAGTTCCTTGCAGTTCTTTCCGCAGCTTCCACCATCGCTGTTCTCCCCGTCATCATCGCTGGATGGGCCGCTCAGAAGCAGCTCGTTCGCGGTCTTGCTATGGGCGCTGTGAAGTAACCCGAGACTAGAAGACGCAAATAGATCATGACGACCCTCAACAAGCGAACCCTCTCCTCGATTAACGCAGGGGTTCCAATTCCTGGATACGACCTTGATGCCGTCAAGACTGGAATCGTTCACTTCGGTGTGGGTGGATTCCACCGCTCACACATGGCGATGACACTCGATCGGTTGATGAATGAGAACAAGGCGCTTGACTGGGGCATTTGCGGGGTCGGCCTACTTGATGGAGACAAGAAACTCCGCGATGTCTTCGCCGAACAAGATTGCCTCTACACACTCGTTCTCAAGCACCCTGATGGTGTCCGAGAGCCCTCCATTATTGGCTCCATTCGTGAGTACATGTTTGCTCCCGATGACCCAGAAGCCGTTATCGAAAAGATGGCAGACCCTGAGACGCGAATCGTCTCACTGACCATCACTGAGGGTGGATACAACTTTGATCGCGTAACGGGCGAATTTATGGCCTCCACGCCTGCCGTTGCAGCTGATCTCCTCGATGGCGCAATTCCCTCCACCGCATTCGGTTTTGTGACCGAAGCTCTGCGTCGTCGGCGTGAACGTGGGATACCCGCGTTCACCGTTCTTTCCTGTGACAACATCCAGGGCAATGGTCATGTGGCTCAAGAGATGTTCGTTGCTTTTGCCAAGCTCAAAGACGCTGAGTTGGGTGAGTGGATCGAGCAAAATGTCGCATTCCCCAACTCCATGGTCGACCGCATTACTCCAGTAACTGCTCCGGAAGACATTGCTGAAGTGGCAGAACTCACCGGTCTGAGTGACTCCTGGCCTGTTGTCGCTGAGCCTTTCTTCCAGTGGGTTATTGAAGACCACTTCACCATGGGCCGACCACCATTTGAGGATGCGGGCGTTCAGCTCGTCGAAGATGTTGAGCCCTACGAGCTGATGAAGCTACGTTTACTCAATGCCAGCCACCAAGGCCTCACCTATTTTGGATACCTCAGTGGTTATCGCTTTGCTCATGAAGCGCTCGCCGACCCTGCCATTGCCAAATTCCTCCTGGCCTACATGGATAACGAAGCGACTCCAACCCTTCGCCCTGTACCCGGGATCGACCTCACTGCCTACAAGCACATGCTCATTGAGCGCTTCTCAAACCCTGAGGTGCGCGACACATTAGTTCGCTTGTGTGCTGAGTCTTCTGACCGCATCCCTAAGTGGCTTGTTCCTGTGATCCACGATCAGCTTGCTCAGGGCGGAGACGTCACTCTCTCTGCTGCCATTGTGGCCAGCTGGGCTCGCTATGCCGAAGGTGTTGACGAACAGGGGGAGCCCATCAACGTGGTCGACCCTCTCAAAGATGAGCTGATCCCCATTGCGCTCTCGCAGCGGGAGAACCCCTTGGCATTCATCCAGAACAAACAACTCTTTGGCAACCTGAGCGAGAACGAGAAGTTCACTGCGCCATATCTCGCAGCACTTGAATCGCTATTCACTCGCGGGGCACACGAGACCGTTTCCAGCTACACCCGCTAATTCAGTTCGACCTCACCATCCACACCAACAAGTAAGAGAACATCATGACTACCCAGATGAAGGCATCGTTTCTGAAGAAGCAGGGCGAATTAGCTGTTGAGACGATTCCGGTGCCTGAGGTTCGTGCTGATGAAGTTCTTGTTCAGGTGGAAGCAGTCGGCGTCTGCGGTAGTGATGTTCACTACTACGCTCACGGCAAGATTGGCCCCTACGTTGTCGAAAAGCCTCTGATCCTGGGACATGAGCTCTCTGGTGTCATCACCGCAGTCGGCTCAGAGGTTGATCCTGCGCGTGTTGGTCAGCGCGTAGCAGTTGAACCACAGCGACCCTGCGGCGACTGCTTCCAGTGCAACGCCGGTCGTTACAACCTCTGCCCCGATATCGAGTTCTATGCAACCCCTCCCATCGATGGCGCTTTCTGTGAATACGTCACTATCCAGTCGAAGTTTGCCTTCGAGATCCCTGACAGCGTCTCCTTTGAGGCAGCTGCGTTGATGGAGCCCCTCTCGGTGGGTATTTGGGCGTGTGAACGTGCTGAAGTAGGCAAGGGTAGCCGAGTTCTTATTGCCGGTGCTGGTCCTATCGGTGTCATTGTTGCTCAGACTGCTCGTGCACTCGGCGCTGCAGAAGTCATCATCACTGATGTGGCAGAAGACCGTCGTGAGTTTGCTCTGCAGCACGGTGCAACGCAGGCATTAGATCCTCGTGTCGATGAGCTCGCTGGGCTTGAAGTAGATGCTTTCATTGATGCTTCCGGTGCTCCTGCTGCCGTACAGGGTGGCATCTTGGCAGTGCGCCCAGCAGGTCGTGTCATCTTGGTCGGTGGCGGTCACGATGAATACAGCCTCCCCATCTCCTTCATTCAAAACCGCGAGATCTGGATCAGCGGTGTCTTCCGTTACACCAACACCTGGCCGACCGCTATTGAGATGGTGTCCAGTGGCAAGGTGGACTTGGACATTCTCGTCACAGGTAAGTTCGGGCTCAACGAAGTTGAGGAAGCCCTGAATGCAGGCAAGACAGCTGGTCAGCTCAAAGCGATTGTCTACCCAGGAAAGTAAGTACCTTTTCTGCGAACGACGCTGAATTACTTTCCGGCGTTGATGAGGGAATTGATTCCCTCTTGGAAGCCAGGGTCTGAGAACAGCGCAATAAAGATGCAGGCTGTGGACAGTGCGTTAGAGATAACAGCACCCAGTACGGGAATCCACCAGGAGAACTTCTTCGCCTTCATGCGCTGACGTGAGACCCAGACAACCATGGCCAACACGATGGCTTGAATGGTGACGGCAACCCAGCCCATTTGAACGGCGAAGGTGATGTTCTCGAAGGTGCCCAGGTTGAAGTCTGGGTTCAGGGTGTTCAGCTCGTCATAGAGCAGGTTCATCGAGGCGCGAGGGTTGATGTAGTCGCCAAGGCCGGAGAAGACCGAGAACACGGCGACAAAGATCAAACCCCAGGTGATGAAACGATCGAGAGCAAGGCTCCGCTCCTTCTTCTCCTCAGGAGTGAGGGGAGTCGGAGCCTGCTTCGATTCGTTCTTGTCGTTCTTTTTCTCGGCGGCAGGGGTCACCGAAGTCGCCTTGTCTTCCTTGTCGGAAGCAGGCGTGGTCTCAGGTGTTTCTGCCATGGAGAGGGTTCTTACTTACCGGAGTGACCAGCAGAACCGAGCTGCTGAGTAGCCTGGCCAACGCGAGCTGCCATAGCGGTCTCAGCGAGCTTGCCCCATGCGCGGGGGTCATAGATCTTCTTGTTACCCATTTCGCCATCAACCTTGAGCACACCGTCGTAGTTGCGGAACATGGTGTCTGCAACAGAACGGGTGAAGGCGTACTGGGTGTCGGTGTCGACGTTCATCTTGATCACGCCGTTTGCTACTGCTTCAGCGATCTCAGCGTCAGTTGAACCAGAACCACCGTGGAATACGAGGTCGAAAGGCTTTGCTGCGGTGCCGAACTTAGCTGCAACGCCTTCCTGGATCTCCTTGAGGAGTTCGGGGCGAAGCTTGACGTTACCGGGCTTGTAAACACCGTGCACGTTACCGAAGGTCATGGCTGCCATGTAGCGGCCGTTCTCGCCGAGGCCCAGAGCCTCCACGGTCTTGATGCCGTCTTCGATGGTGGTGTACAGGCTGTCGTTGATGTCGTGAGAGACGCCGTCTTCCTCGCCACCGACAACACCGATTTCAACCTCGAGGATGGCGTTGATGTTCTTGGTCTTGGCCAACATCATCTGAGCGATCTCAAGGTTCTCAGCCAGAGGAACAGCAGAACCGTCCCACATGTGTGACTGGAAGATGGGGTTGCGGCCAGCCTTGACCTCTTCTTCGCTCGCGGCGATGAGGGGAAGAACGAAGTCATCGAGAGCGTTCTTGGGGCAGTGGTCGGTGTGCAGTGCCACGGTGATGGGGTAGCTCTTTGCTACTTCGTGAGCGAACTTCGCGAATGCGAGTGCACCAGTTGCACGTGCCTTGACGGTGTGACCTGCAAAGTAGTCAGCACCACCAGTGGTGACCTGGATGATGCCGTCAGAACCGGCCTCGGTCAGTCCCTGAAGAACAGCGTTGAGCGTCTGTGAGCTCGAAACGTTGAACGCGGGGTATGCAAAGCCCTTGGCCTTTGCCTTGTCGAGCATTTCTGCATACTGTTCCGGGGTTGCGACGGGCATGACATCTCCTAGATTTGTGGCGCGAATAGAAACGGGAAAGCGCCCCTCTAGTCTAACCAGCCAGCTGGTGAGCGTGATTCGGGTATGAACGAAACGAATACGGAGTATTACGCCCGTCGGCTGGGGAGTGACGCGCGTCGACGCCTAGGCTGAGAGCGTGACTACGACAAACACCGGAATCCTGAACCTTCACCCTGATCGCAACCTTGGTATGGAGCTGGTGCGTGCCACCGAAGCTGCTGCTATCCGCGCAGTGCCTTTCATTGGCCATGGTGACAAGAACGCAGCTGACAAGGCTGCTGTTGACGCCATGCGCGCATTCCTTGCCACCGTGAACTTTGACGGCGTCATCGTCATTGGTGAGGGCGAAAAGGACGAAGCTCCCATGTTGTTCAACGGTGAGCACGTCGGTAATGGTCGTGGCCCTGCCTGCGACATCGCTGTGGACCCCATCGACGGCACCAGCCTGACGGCTGCAGGCCGTCAGAATGCGGTCTCCGTCATTGCGGTCTCAGACCGCGGCACCATGCTGGATGCCTCCTCTGTCTTTTACATGAACAAGATTGCCACCGGCCCTGAGGGCATCGGTGTTGTCGACATCCGTAAGCCCATTGGTGAGAACATCCGTGCGCTCGCCAAGGCAACCGGTCGCAACGTCGGAGATATCCGCGTTGCCGTGCTGGACCGTCCCCGTCACATGGAACTGATCCAAGAGATCCGTGACGCCGGTGCTGGTACTCGTCTTCTTCTCGATGGTGACGTCGCAGGTGGCATCAACGCTGCCCGCTACGAATCACGCATCGACATGTGTGTGGGTATCGGCGGCAGCCCTGAGGGTGTGGTCACCGCGTGTGCCATGAAGGCACTCGGCGGCATGATCCAGACCATCTTGGCTCCCAAGGATGATGACGAGAAGCAGAAGGGTCTCGACGCAGGCCTCAAGTTTGACCACGTTTATGACCAGGACTCACTCGTCACCAGCGACAACACCTTCTTTGTTGCCACTGGTGTGACTGATGGTGGTCTGGTGGAGGGTGTTCGCCGCAAGGGGCCAATCATCCGTACCGACAGCATCATTCTTCGTGGTCGTTCGGGCACCATCCGCCGCGTTCAGGCCGACTACCGCGCTGACCGCTGGCTCGAGGTCTAAGACTTCAGAGCAAGTTCTGCGTCAACCATGCGGTTGCGACGCAGAATCAGTGCGGCAGGAATATTTGCTGCAACTGAGACGATCATGAGGGTCGTCAGAACGACGGTCCAGTCATTGGTGCTGCTGTAAAGCATGCCCATCAGGGGCGGTGCCATTGCTGCGCATAGATAGGCCACGATCTGGGCAAAACCGCTCAACGCCATCGAGCTGCGCACGCTGCCCGTTCGCAGGTTGACCAAAACCAAGGCAAGCGGGAACTCTAAACATCCAGTGCCCACGATGGCAACCCAAATCCATGTCCCATGGGTGGGCGAGAGTAATAAGCCGAGATAGCCCACAACAAAGAAGGCACTGCCGAGAGTGACAAGCCAATGCACGTGCTTTCCCATGCGCTTAGCCAAGCCTGGGGTCACGAAGGCAAGGGGTAAACCGATGCCGGCAAAGAGCGCCAACAGGGCGCCACTTTGTGCGGGGGTAACCCCGGCAATATCAATGAGAATGACCGGCATCCACGCATACATGGCATAGCCGGTGATGGAAGAAACAGCGAGGACAGTTCCCACTGCCCACGCAGTGGGGGAGCGCCAGGGATGAATCTTCCGCACCTGTGGGGATTTCTCGGGTGCATCAAACGACGAGTCTTTGCGGTGTGATCGGTATTCCAGAATCCAGGGAATCAGAGCGATGGTGGCAATGACGGCCCACTGCAAGAGGGAACCGCGCCAACCAATGGCATCTGCCACTGGAACAGCAACTAGTGCTGGCAAGAAGGCGCTGATCGACATGATCGACATATAGACCGACGTCATCATGCTGACGCGATCAGGGAAGTATTTGCGCACAACCGGAGGCATGGCCACATTGGCAAAGCCCATTCCCACCAGCGCTGAAAGCGTTCCCACAGCCAAGGTCTGCCAGTTCACAGATGCAGCTCGAATGACGTGCCCCAGAATCATGAGAACTAGCGCCAAAATCAGTGTGCGCTCAAGGCCTATGCGCTTCTCAATGCGTGGGGTGAAGACCCCGCCTGCAGCGAAGCTCAAGGGGGCAATGGATCCCAGGAGCGCGATGGCTGCTGTGTTCAGCTCGTAGGTCTGACCAATAATCGGAATCAGTGGAGAGAGACCTGCAACAGCTGCACGCATGCTAAATGCCACGAGTGCGATACCCGCAAACGCTAAAACGCGCCCTGCCAATAAGGCACGGGGCGCGTTAGCTGATGGGGAACTCACGTTCCCATCATGTCATTAGCTGGAGAGGGTGTTGTTCTCAGGATCAACGAGTTCCCCGGCAGTCAGTGGTTTGGGGGCATCGTGAACTTCAATTCCTTCAGGAAGGATCTTGGTGGGGTCGATGCCAGGGAACTTACGAGCCGTGGAGAGCACACGCGTCTCGAGCGAGGAAATGAAACCGTTGTAGTGCTTGACGGTGTTCTCTATCGCCTTACGCAGGTCCTCGGTGTGCTTGGTCATGGTGCTGAGGCGTGAGTAGAGCTCGATTCCCAAGTCGAAGAGCTTCTTAGCTTCGTCAGTTACGACCTGCTGTTGCCAGGTGTAGGACACGGTCTTGAGCACTGCCCACAGGTTCACAGGAGAGGCCAGCGCAACGCGCTTGCCAAAGGCATAGTCCAGAAGAGTGGGGTCTGCCTCGAGTGCGGAAGCAAGGAGCGATTCGCTGGGAATGAAAGCCAGAACAAATTCTGGGCTGAAGTCGAAGCCGCTCCAGTAGCTCTTGGAGCTCAGAGCGTCCACGTGGGAGCGGACAGCTTTCACGTGAGCGTCCATCAGGGTCTTGCGACGAGCTGCCTCTTCACCAGTTGCGGTGATGGGGATCTGGCTTGCCTCGAGATAGGAGTTGAAGGGCACCTTGGCGTCAATGACAATGGTCTTGCCGCCGGGAAGGTTTATCACCATGTCAGGGCGGATGGTTCCACCATCTGTCTTCATAGTGGTTTGAGTATCAAAGTCCACGTGGGCGGTCAGGCCGGCAACTTCGACCAAGCGGCGAAGCTGTGCTTCACCCCAGGTGCCACGAACACTGTTGGAGCTCAGAGCTGAGGCGAGTGACTGGGTGGTTGCGCGCAATTCTTCGCCAAACTGGCGGGACTGGGTTAGCTGCTGGGCAATCTGGCCATACTGTTCCTGGCGCTGATTTTCTAGGTCGTTGACCTTGGTTTGCATCGCCTGCAGGGTTTCTTTGACAGGGGCTAGGGCTTCAAGAACTTTGTGCTCTTCTCGAGCACGTGCTGCTTCGTCTTCCTGCTTGCGCTCGCTGACTTCGCGCAGTTCGCTGAGCATGCGCTCCAGAGTCTGGATCTGCTCCTCTTTACCGGTGACGCGAGCTTCGGCAGTAGCCGCGCGCACAGCGAGGTCGCCTGCATCGCTGGGGAGAGATTTGCGTGCACGCAAGCCCCAGCCAATGGCAATTCCGGCAACAATTCCAGCAATCAAACCAAGGATAAGAAACAGTGAAGACTCCATCTTCACAGTGTCTCAGTACCGGGGGACATTTCGGTGTTGCGCTCGCGTTTAAGCCCGCGTAATGTCAGACTTGTCAATATGTCCTAACATATGTACGTTAGAGCTATTAGATTTGTTATCCAACCCTCTTGAGAAAGTTGTACATCGCAGTATGACCGCCGCATCCACAACCCCATTCGATGTCATTACCATCGGTCGCGTTGGCATTGACATCTACCCTTTGCAGGACGGTGTGGGCCTCGAGAAGGTAGAAACCTTCGGTAAGTACCTTGGTGGCTCCGCCACCAACGTTGCAGTTGCTGCAGCACGCCACGGCCTCAAGTCTGCTGTGATTACCCGTACCGGTAACGACCCCTTCGGTAAGTACGTCCACGAAGAGCTGCGTCGTCTCGGTGTGAGCGATGAATTCGTTTCCGGCGTTGAAGGTCTGAACACTCCTGTTGTGTTCTGCGAAATCTTCCCACCAGATGACTTCCCCCTCTACTTCTACCGCGACCCCATCGCTCCTGACCTTGTCATCAAGGCCAACGAGCTGGACCTGGACGCTATTGCGAACGCCAAGATTTACTGGTCCACCGTGACCGGTCTCTCAGAGGAGCCCAGCCGCACCGCACACTTCGCTGCGTGGGAAGCACGTGGCCGCAAGCCACTGACCATCCTCGACTTGGACTACCGTCCCATGTTCTGGAAGAACCCCGAGAACGCTTCTGTTCAGGTTGCCAAGGCACTCGAGAACGTCACGGTTGCTGTCGGCAACAAGGAAGAGTGCGAAGTAGCTGTCGGCGAGACCGAGCCACACCGCGCCGCAGATGCTTTGCTAGAGCGCGGTATTGAACTCGCGATTGTGAAGCAGGGACCCAAGGGCGTTCTGGCGAAGACCAAGGACGAGACCGTTGAGGTTCCCCCTTACTTCGTTGATGTCATCAACGGCCTCGGAGCTGGCGACAGCTTCGGTGGCGCTCTCTGCTACGGCCTGCTCCAGGGTTGGGGTCTTGAGAAGATTTTGCGCTTTGCCAACGTGGCAGGCGCTGTGGTGGCAAGCCGCCGCGAATGTTCAACCGCCATGCCAACGACGGCAGAGGTGGAAGCAATTCTGAAGGAGATTGGCGCATGAGCACCATCGATTTAGACGCCCTGCGCAAGACGCGTGCAGAGAACCCCGGCAAAATTGCCGAAGTTCTCGCCAACCGCAAGCGCCGTGAACTCCTCCGTGGCGACGGCAAGCTCTTTATTGTTGCTGCTGACCACCCCGCGCGTGGTGCTCTCGGCGTAGGCAAGAACGAAACTGCCATGGCGGACCGCAACGTTTTGCTCGAGCGTCTGGCACTTGCACTCTCTCGCCCCGGCGTTGACGGTGTCCTCGGCACCCCTGACATCATTGAAGACCTCGCTCTGCTCGGACTTCTGGATGACAAGATCGTGGTTGGTTCTATGAACCGTGGCGGCCTCAAGGGCGCTTCGTTCGAGATGGACGACCGTTACACCGCGTATGACGTTGATGGCATTGTCGAATCAGGTCTGGACTTCGGTAAAAACCTGGTTCGTATCAACCTCAAGGACGCGGGTTCTGTCGACACCCTCGAAGCCACTGCATTAGTAGTGTCTGATGCTGCAGACGCAGAGCTTCCCATCATGCTCGAACCCTTTATGAGCGAGTGGGTAGATGGCAAGATTGTGAATGACCTCTCACCCGATGCGGTCATCCTGTCGATTGCTATTGCGTCAGGTCTGGGTAACTCCAGTGCCTACTCATGGCTCAAGCTTCCCGTTGTTCCAGAAATGGAACGCGTTATGGCTTCGACAACACTTCCAACACTCCTTCTCGGAGGAGACCCCAACGGCGATGCAGAAGAAACCTTCGCCGCATGGGCGGCAGCCCTTGCACTCCCCGGAGTGCGCGGACTGGTTGTTGGTCGTAGCCTGCTCTACCCCGCCGACGGAGACGTAGCCTCCGCCATCGACACCGCTGCCGCACTGGTTCACGGTTCTTAAGTTCTTTTAGAAAACCCCTCACGAAAGAAGATCAATGTCTACTCTTCCCGTAGTTGGCCACTGGATTGATGGTGCTGAAGTTGTCAGCACCTCTGGTCGCACTGCACCTGTTTATGACCCCGCTCTTGGTGAAATCACCAAGGAGGTAGCCCTCGCTAACCAAGCAGAAATCAAGGCAGCAATTGAATCTGCTGCTGCGGCTTTCCCCGCATGGCGTGACCAGTCACTGGCAAAGCGACAGCAGATCATCTTCAAGTTCCGTGAGCTGCTCAACGAGCGCAAGGGCGAACTGGCCGAGATCATCACTTCCGAGCACGGCAAGGTTCTCTCCGATGCTCTCGGTGAGATCACTCGTGGTCAGGAAGTTGTGGAGTTTGCGTGTGGTCTGAACCAGATGCTCAAGGGTGAATATTCCGAGAACGCTTCCACTGGTGTGGATGTCTACTCAACCCGTCAGCCTCTTGGCGTTGTGGGCGTTATCTCGCCCTTCAACTTCCCAGCCATGGTTCCTATGTGGTTCTTCCCCGTTGCGATTGCTGCAGGTAACACTGTTGTGCTGAAGCCTTCCGAGAAAGACCCCACCGCTGCTATCTGGATGGCAAAGCTGTTCAAGGAAGCTGGTCTTCCTGATGGTGTCTTCACTGTGTTGAACGGTGACAAGGAATCTGTAGATGGCCTGCTGGAGCACCCTGCAGTTCAGGCGATCTCCTTCGTGGGTTCGACACCTATTGCTCAGTACATTTACGAAACCGCAGCCAAGAACGGCAAGCGCGTTCAGGCTCTTGGTGGCGCGAAGAACCACATGCTGGTTCTGCCCGATGCTGACCTCGAGCTGGTTGCTGACTCCGCTATCAACGCAGGTTTCGGTTCTGCTGGTGAACGTTGCATGGCCATCTCCGTCATTGTCGCTGTGGAACCTGTGGCAGATGCACTGATTGAGAAGATCATGGCTCGTATGGGCAAGCTCACCACCGGTGATGGCCGTCGTAACTGCGACATGGGCCCCTTGGTTACCAAGGTTCACCGCGACAAGGTCGCTTCTTACATCGATATAGCCATCGAAGATGGTGCAACCGTTGTTCACGACGGCCGCAACGACACCTTCGATGGTGCTGACAACGGTTTCTGGCTTGGCCCCACCCTGATCGACAACGTTCCCACCACCTCCAAGGTCTACACCGAGGAAATCTTCGGACCCGTCCTCTCTGTCGTTCGCGTCAAGAGCTATGACGAAGGTGTTGAACTGATCAACAACGGTGCTTTCGGTAATGGAACAGCGATCTTCACCAACGATGGTGGTGCTGCTCGTCGCTTCCAGAACGAGATCGAGGTCGGCATGATCGGTATCAACGTGCCCATCCCCGTTCCTGTGGCGTACTTCTCCTTCGGTGGGTGGAAGAACTCACTGTTCGGTGACACTAAGGCTCACGGTGCTGAAGGCGTTCACTTCTTCACTCGTGGCAAGGCCATCACCAGCCGCTGGCTTGACCCCAGCCACGGTGGAATCAACCTGGGCTTCCCCCAGAACTAGTTAGACAGCCCTGGCCGGGCGTCTTATCGCCCGGCCAGGAACTTTCCCCCCATCGCAAAGGAGCTGTGAAGAACATGACACACACAAACAGTGGTGACTGGTTCTTCAAGCGCACCTCGCTGGCCCGCGACGGCTGGGAATCAGTCGTCGATAAGACTATTGACGGTTGGAAGTACACCGGCATTCGCGTGGCAGAACTTTCAGGAACCTCTGTTCCGTTGGAAGCGGCTGCAGTGGAACGCATCATCGTTCCGCTGTCTGGTTCCTACACCGTGACTTACCAGCTCTCTGATGACCCTGGTTCTCACACTCAGGTCCTGGCCGGACGAAAGTCCGTATTCCACGGCCCAACTGACGTGTTGTATCTGCCCACGGGCACTGATGCTGAAATCACCGGCACCGGCCGCGTCACCGTTGCTGAAGCGCCCACAGAGAAGCATTTTCCTGTGGCCTACATATCTGCTGAGGGGGTGCCAGTTGAGCTCCGTGGGGCCGGACGGTCGAGCCGCCAGGTGCACAACTTTGGCACTCCCCAGGCATTAGCTGCTGATCGCCTGATTGTCTGCGAAGTTATTACTCCCGCAGAAAACTGGTCCAGTTACCCGCCACACAAGCACGACGAGCACATCCCTGGTCACGAGTCCCACCTCGAAGAGATCTACTATTTCGAAACCGCGACTGCCAAAGGCCTAGATGCTCCTGTCGAAGCAGAACCTTTTGGCTACATGCGTACCTATGCTTCGGCAGCGGGCCCCATCGACACTCTTGAAGAGGTCCACTCCGGCGACATCGCACTCGTTCCTCACGGTTGGCACGGCCCCTGTGTTGCAGCACCGGGCTACGACCTCTATTACCTCAACGTGATGGCTGGCCCAGACCCTGATCGGGTCTGGCAGATCAGCGATGACCCCGCCCACGCGTGGATCCGCGAGACCTGGAACGGTCAAGAGATCGACCCCCGACTTCCCTACACGGCTTAAGCACCACCCGAAAGGAACCGCAATGACTACCCGTCGCATGACCGTCAGCCAGGCACTGGTTGAATTCTTAGGTCACCAGTTCACCGTTGATGGTGACTACCGTGAGCGCACCATTGCGGGCACCTTTGGCATCTTTGGTCACGGCAACGTGGCAGGTATTGGCCAGGCACTCAAGCAGTTCTCCGTCGACGAACCAGAACTCATGCCCTACTATCAGGCTCGTAACGAGCAGGGCATGGTGCACGAATCTATTGCCTACTCGCGTATGACTCGTCGTCGTTCAACCTTCGCGTGTGCTGCATCCGTGGGCCCTGGTGCCACCAACATGCTCACTGGTGCAGCTGTGGCAACGACCAACCGTCTTCCAGTTCTGCTGCTTCCTTCGGACACCTTCGCCACACGCGTCTCTGACCCTGTACTGCAGCAGCTTGAGCTTCCCCACGACGCCAGCATGAGTGTAAACGATGCATTCAAGCCGCTTTCTCGTTTCTTTGACCGTGTTCACCGTCCCGAGCAGCTGTTCTCTGCTGCGCTCGGAGCTATGCGTGTTTTGACGGATCCCGTGGAGACTGGTGCAGTCACCATTGCTCTTCCTGAAGACGTACAGGCCGAAGTGATTGACGTTCCAGCTGAATTCTTGGCGGACCGCGAATGGCACATTCGCCGTCCACGTCCAGATGCAGGTCTGATGGCAGAAGTTGCCCGTCAGATTGCGTCCGCCAAGCGACCCTTCATCGTTGCCGGTGGTGGTGTGATTTACTCCAGCGCTGCAGATGCACTGCGTGAATTTGTCGAAGCAACCGGAATCCCTGTGGGCATGAGCCAGGCAGGTGTGGGTTCACTGAACTGGGATCACCCCCAGAACATGGGTGCTGTGGGGGCAACAGGCACCACTGCTGCGAACCGTCTTGCCGCAGAGGCAGACCTCATCATCGGTATTGGTACTCGCTACAGCGACTTCACTGCTGCCAGCCGCACCGCATTCCAAAACCCTGATGTTCGCTTCATCAACATCAACGTGGCTTCCTTCGATGCCTTTAAGCACGGAAGTGCGCTTCCTGTTGTGGCAGATGCTCGTGAATCTCTAGTTGAGCTCTCTTCTGTTATTTCTGGCTTCCACATTTCCGCTGACTACGCAGCTGAAGCTGCACGTCAGAAGGAAACATGGGACTTTGAGGTCGACAAGGCCTTCGTAGACCGCGGTTTGGTGCTTCCAAGTCAGACCGAGATCATTGGCGCCGTTCAAGAAGCCTCTGATCCACGCGACGTCGTGGTTTGTGCAGCTGGTTCGCTTCCGGGCGACCTGCACAAACTATGGCGCGTGCGAGACGACCTGGGTTACCACGTCGAGTATGCCTTCTCCTGCATGGGGTATGAAATTGCCGGAGGCATCGGTGTTGCCCGTGCAGACAAGACCCGTGACTCCATCGTCATGGTCGGTGACGGTTCTTATCTCATGATGAACTCTGAGATCGTCTCTGCTGTTGCCGAAGGTATCAAGTTCATCATTGTGCTGATTCAGAACCACGGTTACGCCTCTATCGGTCACCTTTCTGAAGACGTGGGCTCGCAGCGTTATGGAACGCTGTATCGCACCCACGACAAGGATGGTAACAACTTCGAGCAGGGCGAAATTCTCCCCATCGACCTCGCAACCAACGCGGAGTCCTACGGCATGAACGTGATTCGCGTTGAGCCCACGACCAACGCCATTGCTGACCTCTCGGCTGCCGTGAAGGCAGCTAAGGCCAGCAATGTCGCCACCTTGATTCACATCAACAGCGACCCACTTTTGTACGCACCCGACGGTGAAGGTTGGTGGGATGTTCCTGTTGCAGCTACCTCCACCTTGGCTTCAACCAAGAAGGCACGTGCAGAGTACGAAGAAATCCAGAAGACCCAGAAGGCTCTTCTTGGTCGTGGCGCATCCGAAAGGAACAACTAATGTCCAACGCTCAGATTCGTATCGGTTCAGCGCCTGATTCCTGGGGTGTGTGGTTTGCAGACGACCCCAAGCAGGTTCCTTGGGAGCGTTTCCTGGATGAAGTTCAGACCGCTGGATATCACTGGATTGAGCTTGGTCCGTTCGGTTACCTTCCCACTGACCCTCACCAGCTAGAAGATGAACTTGGAAAGCGTGACCTGAAACTTTCTGCGGGTACCGTCTTCACCGGATTCCACAAGGGCGATGACCAGTGGAAACGTGCCTGGGATCAAGCACTCGATGTTGCTGGTTTGGTATCCAAGTTGGGGGCAGAGCACTTGGTTGTTATCCCTGACCTGTGGCGCTCAGATGCAACCTCAGAAGTTCTTGAGTCTCGTGTTCTCGATAATTACCAATGGAAGAAGCTCGCTGCCGGCCACGACAAGCTTGGCAAGGCGTTGCTTGAGGAATACGGCATCAAGCAGCAGTTCCACTCCCACGCAGATAGCCACATTGGTACCTATCAGGAAGTAGAACGCTTCCTGCAGGAGACCAACAAGGAATACACAAACCTGTGCCTCGACACCGGCCACTTCGCGTACTACCTCGGTGACAACGTCAAGCTAATGAACGCTTACCCAGACCGCATCGGTTACCTCCACCTCAAGCAGGTTGAGCCCGACATCCTGGCCGAGACCCTCAAGAACGATCTTCCTTTCGCTGAGGCTGTCGCCAAGGGCGTCATGACCGAGCCTGGTGGCAAGGGTGTTCCTGAGTTCGCTCCGATCATTGAGAAGGCAGCAGAAATCAACCCTGAGATGTTCGCCATCGTTGAACAGGACATGTATGGCTGCTCGGTGGACTTCCCCTTCCCGATTGCCAAGCGCACGCGCGACCACATCCACAGCTGCACTCACGCAGCACGTTTTCAGTAAGAATCTTTAGGTAAAGGAGTCATCTCATGGTGAAAATTGCCCTCGACCCCACCCCGTTCCACCACTCGCACGGGCTTATGGAGTTCCCGCGGGTAGCTGCGGACTTGGGTTATGAATGGTTGCAGCTCACCCCGCACCCCGACATGATTCCTTTCTTCAACCACCCCAAAGCAGACGACGACTACGTCAAGGCGTTTTCCAAGGCGTGCAAGGACGCAGGGGTGGGAATTGCCTCCACCCTTCCCGTGCTTCGCTGGTCTGGCCCCGATGAAGATGCGCGCGAAGCAGCAGTTCGCTACTGGAAGCGCGTCATCCGCATCACCGCTGAACTGGGAGTGGACACCATCGGTACTGAGTTCTCGGGTCGCCCCGAGAAGGCTGAAGAGTCTGAGCGTATGTTTTACCGCTCGATGGAGGAGATCGTTCCTCTCGTCGAGAAAGAGGGAATCAAGATCTTCATCGATCCTCACCCAGATGACTTCGTTGAGAACGGTCTTGCTGCCTGGCGCGTGATTCGCGGAATCAACTCCAAGAACTTTGGAATGGTTTACGTGGCTTCACACACCTTCCACATGCAAGAGGCTCCTCTGGAGATTATGCGTGCGGCGGGCGACCGTATAGGTATCGTTCACGTCTCAGACACCATGGACCACAACCGCTCACACGGTCTGCGTTACATCTCCAACCCTCCCGGAAACGCTGTGCGCGTGCACCAGCACCTCAAGATGGGCGATGGCGACGTGAACTTCGATGAATTCTTCGGCGGGCTCAAGGAGATTGGATTCCTCGACAACCCCAACTCGGTGGTCTGCTCGAGTGTCTTTGCAGAGAACGAAAACGCAGCTGAGGTGGCCAAGTTCCAGCTCGAGACCATCAAGAGCTACATCGCCAAGCAGAACTCGTAGTTCGCTACTTCTTCACTTTTGACGTGCTGCCTCGCGCAATCAGCGTGGGGACGAGATCCAGATCATGAGGTGCAGTTTGCGCTGCTTTGATACGGCGCAACAGCAGCTTTGCTGCTTGGCGTCCAATCTCGGCACCTGAGTCACTGACGGTGGTCAGGTCTAGGAACTTTGGACCTGCAATCACCGTGTCGTCATATCCTGCGACAGAAACGTCCTGAGGGACACGTTTCTTGAGCTTCTTGAGAGCAGCAATAGCCCCAGCTGCCATGAAGTCGTTCGCAGCAAAGATAGCGGTGATCTCGGGGTGGACTTTCATTAATTCCAGTGTGCAGTCGTACCCGGTTTCTTCATCAGTTGCCCTGCCTTCACCAGCAAAATAACCGTGACACCCGCGTGCTTTGGTTTGCGAAAGGAAACCATCAAGACGTTTGTGGGCAGCTCCATCACGTCCGGTGATGTGACCAATGTATTTGTGGCCTAAGTCTGCGAGATGATCGACAACAAGTTCTGCGCCAAGCTCATCGCTTCCGGTGACCACGTCAGCGCGTTGAGGGCGGGTTTGACGGCTCCCAATGATGACGTAGGGTATTTCCTTTGAGCGATCGCTCAGGTTAGAGGGTTCTGCTGCAACAACGAGACCGTCCACCCTCATCGCCAACAGGGCGGAGGCGGCGTCGGAGTGCCTGCTGCGCACTTCATGCAGGTCGCTCACAGCGAGGTGGTAGCCCGCATCATCGAAGATTTCACGAAGTCCTTTGAGCGTCTCTATAAACCAGGTGTTGCTGTAGTCATCAATGACCACCCCAATCAGACCGGAACTTTTTCCGGCCAAGTTAGAGGCTGCAGCATTGGGCTCGTAGTTGAGCTTCTTAATCGCGGTGAGAACTGCTTCGCGCCGGGCGGGGCTGACTTGCGGGGAGTCGCGCAGGACGAGAGAGACCAGTGATTTAGAAACACCAGCTAACGCCGCCACTTCATAAATGGTGGGGCGTTTGGTGGATTTCTGAGCGGTCACTTGTTAACTCTCTCACTTTAGGAAATGATTGGCGAAGAGAAGTTACTTTCTCATATTGACTTAACAAAGTCTTAGCATATAGTTTGTATCCAGGATCAGTTGGAGCGGTCCATGCCTCCAGGTCGACGCTCAACTTATATCCGCAAGTTCCAACGGAGTTTTGAGTCAAAACTCCCGAGGGAGGGAACAACAGAGCCCGAGCATTTGCTCGGGTTTTGTTGCTTAATCCCCTTATCTTTCGCGTGCTCTTGCCTGGGTGGAAACATTAAGACTTTGAGAGTATGTTGTAACAAACATCTTCATGACAGGAACTCAACGATGACTTCTCCCATCCGCATTGGTTTGATTGGCACCGGCCGTATTGGCCAGGTCCACGCAGCAACAATTGATCGCTCGAATGATTTTGAGTTGACCTACACGTGTGACACCTTCATTGCGGGTGCAGAGAACATCCAGAGCCTTTATGGTGGCAAGATCACCGATGACCCCGAAGTTCTCCTCAACAGTGGGGAAGTGGATGCCATTCTGGTCGCCGCTCCCACTCCGACTCACGTGGGTTTGATTGAGCGTGCTATCGACCTGGGACTCCACGTTCTGTGCGAGAAGCCCATTGACCTCGACATCGAGCGCGTCGATGCGCTTCGCGAGAAAGCATCCAAAGCCAAAACTCTTATTGCCATCGGTTTCAACCGTCGTTTCGACCCCGGTTTCAACCAAATCCAAGCCCGTGTTGCTGCAGGCGAAATCGGTACCCTCGAGCAGCTCATCATCATCAGCCGCGACCCAGCACCCGCGCCACAGGAATACATCCATGTCAGTGGCGGTATTTTCCGCGACATGACCATTCACGACTTCGACATGGCCCGTTTCTTCGTCCCCAACATTGTTGAGGTCAGTGCAACGGGCACGAACGCCTTCTGCGACTACATCGCTGAAGAAGGGGACTATGACAGTGTCGCTGTCACCCTTCGTGGAGCTAACAACGAGCTGGTCACCATTGTGAACTCACGTCACGCATCCTTCGGCTATGACCAGCGTCTCGAAGCTTTCGGAAGCCTCGGCATGCTCACGGCTTCCAACCTCACCCCCACCTCAGTTCAACTTCACACAGCAGAGGCCGTTGAGGTGCGCGAGCCCTACTTCAACTTCTTCCTGGAGCGTTATGCGTTGAGCTACCAGAACGAGTTAGCAGACTTCGCCACCAGCATTCGTTCAGGTAAGGCCATTAACCCGAACTACGAAGACGGTCGTGCCGCTCTCGTGCTGGCTAACGCTGCTCTGGAATCAGCTCAGACAGGTAAAGCAGTCAAGCTCTAAATCACGCGAAGAAATCAGCGAAAGCATCCAGAGCCGCGTCAGAATCTCCTGACGCCCAGCCCTCGAGGCCGACAACGCCGGTGTAGCCCAGAGCCTTGAGTTCTGCAGCTATGCGGCGGTAGTTGATTTCGCCTGTGCCAGGTTCGCAACGTCCAGGAACGTCTGCGACCTGGATTTCCCCGATCAGGGGGAATGCGCTCCGCACGAGCTCGGCGAGATTACCTTCGCCAATTTGAGCGTGATACAGATCAAGGTTCAATGCCAAGTGGGGGCTGTTCACTGCTTCGACTAAGGCAATGGTGTCTTCAGCTCGAGCGAATGGTGTCCCGGGGTGATCCACGGCAAGGTTGAGGTTTTCAAGGGTGAACTGCTTGCCGTGCTTCTCGCCAAGTTCTGCCAACTTAGCCAAGGTGTCACGAGCGGTTGACCATTCAGCCGCAGTCACACTTTCACGCTTGCGAATACTTTGTCCATTGGAATCAAGACCGGTGCCATGGAGATTCAGACGAGGCGCGTCAATGATGGTCGATGCCTCCAGCGACAGCAATGCTGTCTCCAGGAGACGAGCGATGCCATCCTCTTCGAGAAGGTCGCCCTCGATATAGCCCGTCATGCTCGAAAAGGTTGCGCCAGTAGCGGCAAGCGCGGGGAGGTCCTTGGTGGTCCAATCCCAGATCTCTACTTCAAAACCACGGTTGTGGATGTGCTGCACGCGCTCAACAAAGGGAAGCTCGGTAAAGAGCATTTCGGCAGAGGCAGCGAGGCGGTAGCTCGTCATAACAGGTCCTTAGAAGTATTTAGTGAGGGTTAGCGCCAATGATGTCGATGATTTCTTCTGCAACAGCGATGTTGGTGACGACGTCGTCGTGGGTGTGGAGCGGAGATTCAAGGAGACCTTCACCCACGTACTGGGCGAAGTAGTTCACCTGGTAACACAGTCCTTGGTGGCCCACGATGCCGGTGTTGTCAGTCCAGGTCACTCCGGTGTCGTTGAACTCAGTGTTGAGCAGAGTAATAGAAGAGGGAACAACGAAGGGAGTACCGAAGTTCAATGCGCCCTTGGAGCCTGATACAGCGCCGGTATGGGGGAGCGCTGTGCGGCCAGAGACAATGAAGTTGGTGCGCGCTGGAGTGTCGTCGTAACTCATCAACACATGCGCTTCTTCTTCGATGAGGTCTTCGCGCACAACGCCAAACGCCGTGATGTTCGTGGGGTTCCCGAGGAACATCTGGGCAAAAGCGATGGGGTAAATGCCCATATCGAAGACCGGTGAACCGCCGCCTTTAGTCCACATTCTTTCGAGGTGACGATTGTCCTGACAGAAAGTGGCTACCAATAAATCAAGCTCTCCAAGAGCACCATCGGCAAGTAGCTGACGTGCGATGTCGAACTGGGGGAGGTACCTGGTCCACATGGCTTCCATGGCAAAAACACCTGCCGCTGTGGACGCCTCAAAGATTGCTGCCGCATCTCTGGAGTTCATGGTGGTGGGCTTCTCAATGAGGACGTGCTTGCCTGCGGCAATAGCAAGTAATGCGTGTTCCTTGTGGTCAGAAGGATATGAGGCAATGTAGATCGCATCAATGTCTGCTTGACCTACGAGTTCGTCGTAGGAGTTGTAGGCGCGCTCTAGGCCCAGATCATGGGCGAATTCTTCAGCTTTACCCGGGGTGCGCGAGGCAACAGCGACAATCTGCTGTGACGTGTTGGTGAGGACAGTTCCTGCCCAGGTGCGAGCAATCCCACCTGCTCCCAAGATTCCCCAGCGCAGGCTGGGCACGGAGGTGGGGTCGATGATGTTGGGCTGGGGGAGGACGCTCATGAGAATTAGCCTAGTGAATAGGTAAGGACATTAGAACAAATTTCTCAACAGTGATTACTATGTAAACAAGCTCCGGCAATTGCACGAGGTCAATGAAGACACCCTGTCCACATTCCTGATTGCCTTTTTTCAAGGACATCTCATGACAACATCACAGCGTCTCGGCGTAGGACTTATCTCTGTTGGCTGGATGGGCAAGGTACATACGCGCGCGTATCAAGCACTTCCTGTGTTCTATCCCGAGCTGGGTATTAAGCCTGAGCTCGTCATTGCAGCAGATCCTGTGCCAGACCGCCAAGATTACGCTCGTGATGTGCTCGGCTTCGCTGAGGCTACCGGTGATTATCACGAGGTGCTTGCTCGCACTGACGTGGATGTTGTCTCCATTTGTGCGCCCAACTTCCTGCACGCAGAGATTGGCATCGCGGCAGCAAAGGCTGGTAAGTCATTCTGGATCGAAAAGCCTGTGGGTCGTCATGCCGCAGACACTGAATCTGTTGAAGCGGCAGTCCAGGAAACTGGCGTAACCACATCTATCGGGTTCAACTACCGGCATGCCCCTGCGTTGGAGTATGCCAAGCAGATCATCGCTTCCGGAGAACTCGGTCGAATTACAAACTTCCGTGGCACATTCTTTGCCGACTACTCTTCTGACCCCCGCGGAGCTCTGTCATGGCGCTTCATCAAAGAGATGGCGGGTAGTGGTGTTTCCGGAGACCTCGTAGGGCACTTGGTTGATCTCGTTCACTACATCTTGGGCCCCATCGATCGGGTCAGTGCTGCTACGTCAACGGTGCACCCCCAGCGCCCCATCCCAGCACCGGGTGGGGGTACCCACTTTGACCTCGTTGAAGGGGGAGAACTCGGCGACGTGGAGAATGAAGACTACGTTGCCATGCTGGTTCAGCTCCGTACCGACGCAGTTGCCTCTGGTGCGCTGGGCACCTTGGAAGCTTCACGAGTGACCGTTGGAAAGCGTGCGTCCTATGACCTCGAAATTTATGGCACTAACGGATCGCTCAAGTGGGACTTTGAACGTCTGAACGAACTCGAGCTTGCTATCGGGGGAGACCCTGTCCGAGTTGGGTACCAGCGCATCATGGCAGGTCCCTCGTTTGGTGACTTTGGACATTTCCAGCCAGGTGCAGGGACATCGATGGGCTTTGACGATCTCAAAATCATTGAAGCTAAGAAGTTTGTTCAAAGCTATCTCGGGCGTGAACATCTCAATTCGAACATCCATGATGCTGTAGCTGCTTCACGTGTTGTGGACGCTGCTTTGGCCTCTGCCGAAGACGAGCGTTGGCACAAGGTTGCACCTGTTTCTGGATCCACTGCTGCGGTGACAAAGTAACAATTCAGCAAACAAAGTCGGACAACTTAACATTTTCTGTTTCAGAAAGAGCAATCACAATTGCAGTGATTTCAGTCGAAAATCCTTGTTAATTCAACGATTTCTGTCGAAATCTGAATACAAAATGCCGAAATTTCGTACGCACTTGACATTGTGACTTTGTAAGGACAAAATAACAATACGATAAACAACGGGTCGAAATTCATTTTTGACTGGTAGTTTTTGGAGCGTTCTAATATTCGATCTTTTTCAGGAAGATCAGCTCATAACTCAGAGCACAAATCAAAGGAGATTTAGTCAGATGACAATCGGTGTCGCAGTAATCGGTGCAGGAATGGCAGGACGTGCTCACGCAGCCGCTTACCGTGCAGCAACTTCTCTTTACGGTTCAGACCTTCCTGAAATCAAGCTTGTCTCCATCGGTGATGTAAACCCCACCTTTGGCAAGATGGCTGCAGACCGCTTCGGTTACGAGCGCACTGACACTGACTGGCGTGCCATTGCAGATGACCCCAACATCAACGCTGTCAGCGTTGTTGTGGCAAACCACCTGCACCGCGAAATCGTTGAAGGTCTCCTCGACGCGGGCAAGCACGTTCTGTGTGAGAAGCCCCTGAGTGACACCCTCGAAGACGCCCAGGCCATGATCGCTGCTGCAAACCGCGCATCGACCACCGCACGTGTTGGTCTCACCTTCCTGCGCAACCCTGCAATCGCGGCTATCCGCAATTTGATCCAGTCCGGCAAGCTCGGCAAGGTCCTCCACTTCAGCGGCCAGTACTGGGCTGACTACTCCTCAGACCCCAACGCACCTATCTCATGGCGCTACAAGGGTGCTCAGGGAACTGGTGCACTCGCTGACGTCGGAAGCCACATCTCCTACGTCTCCGAATTCATCGTAGGCAAGCCCTTCAAGGCAGTTTCTGGTGCACGTTTCGTCACCTCCATCACCGAGCGCCCCGTCGCAACTGGTGCAGTCATGGGTCACGGCCTCGCAGCTGTGACCGGTGAGATGGATGCAGTAGAAAACGATGACTACGCAGGCTTCTCCGTTGACTTCGGTGGCGTACCCGGTGTAATCGAGGTTTCTCGTGTTGCTGCTGGTCACCCCACCAGCCTCAAGTTCGAGGTTTTCTGCGAAAAGGGCGCTGCAGTTTTCGACCAGCGTCGTAATGGTGAGTTCCAGCTCATGTTCAACGAAGGCCCCTACGGCGAGCGCGGTTACCGCACAGTCCAGGTTGGTCCTGATCACCCCTACATCGCTGGCGGTGTCCCCGTTGACGCTCCCGGTGTTGGTGTTGGCCAGAACGATCAGTTCTTCTTCCAGAACCGCGCATTCCTTCAGGAAGTTGCTGGCTTGCCTTCGACTCCTGCTCTGCCTTACTGCCCCAGCTTCGAAGATGGCCTCCACAACATGGAAGTTATCGGCTCAGTCATTGAGTCCTACAACCTCAATGGTTCGTCAGTAGACGTTCCAGCGGCTGACCCCTCCTACCTGCACTACTAAGAAGAGAGAACTACGTTGAAACTCGGCGTCTACAACGCGATCCTTCACGATCGCTCACTTCCCGAAGCACTCAAGGTCATCTCTGACCTCGGTCTCGGAGCAATTGAAATCAACACTGGTGGATTCTTGCCAGCAACTCACGTACCCACTATGGATGACATCCTGGTCAGCGATGCTGCCCGTGATGATTTCCTGGCTCTGTTCGAAGGCACCGGCGTTGTTATCGGTGGTTTGAACTGCAACGGTAACCCTCTTCACCCCAACGCCGTCATTGGTGACAAGCACGGGGAAGACGTCAAGCGTTCTATCCGTCTGGCTCACCGTCTCGGCCAGAACCGCGTTGTCACTATGTCAGGTCTGCCCGGCGGTGAAGCAGGTTCCAAGCACGCGAACTGGATTGTCAACGCTTGGAACTCAGATGCACTTGACGTGCTCGAGTACCAGTGGGGCGTCGCTGGCGCCTACTGGACCGAGGTCGACAAGCTCGCTCGTGACCTTGACGTGAAGGTAGCTCTTGAGCTGCACCCACAGAACTTGGTTTTCAACCCCGCAAGCATGCGTGAACTCGTCAAGCGCACTGGTGTGACCAACATCGGTGTTGAGCTGGACGCTTCTCACCTGTTCTGGCAGCAGATGGATCCCGTAGCTGTTGTTCGCAACCTCGGTCCTCTCGTATTCCACTCGGCAGCTAAGGACGTTCGCGTCAACCCCCACGCAGCAATCGAAGGTGTTCTCGACAACAGCTTCCGCCGTTTGGGCGCTGACGAGCCTCGCACCAACCTGGGTGGCGACGAATGGGCTAACGAATGGCCTAAGCCTGCCGCATGGGACTTCGTTGCTGTGGGCAAGGGACACGACGCTCAGTACTGGGCAGAGTTCCTCAAAGCTCTCTACGAAGTTGACCCCAACATGTTCGTGATTATCGAGCACGAAGATACTTCCCTCGGACGCATCGAGGGTCTGGAATTTGCAGCCAAGGTTCTTCTCGAAGCTGCAGATATCGCCGGTATCAAGCCGGAATAACTCAACAAAGAATTGACTCGGTACTTGTATCGGGCCAACCTGACAACCAGTACACCATTGGTTTTTAGGAGCGTCTCAGTCACCGTGACGGGGAACGCAATCACAAAGAAGGAAAGGAAATGGAAAAGATGATCTCTTCCATCACAGGCGCAAAGAAGCGTCGCGTGTCGGGCCTTGTTAAGGCTCTTCCAGTAGCAATTGCAGCATCACTGCTGTTCGCTGGCTGTGCAGCTCCTGCAGCTGACGACAGCAGCAGCTCAAGCGAAACCAAGACTGGTGGAGCAAAGGTTGCTGTTATCGGTGGTATGGCTAGCGATGGCTTCTGGACCACTGTCAAGAACGGTGTAGAGGCTGCTGGCCTTGCTGTTCAGGGCGCTGGTGGCGAAGTTACCTGGTTGCCTCTCAAGAGCTACGAAAACCTCGGCCCTGACGCAGGTGACCTGGTTCGTAACGCAATCGGCCTGGGTGTTGACGCAATCGTCATCGCTGACTGGGTTCCTGAGGCTGAAGATCCCGCAATCAAGGATGCAGTTGCAGCCGGTATTGCTGTCTTCATCTACAACGCTGGTGGCGTAACCGCTATGGAGAACACTGGTGCACAGATGTACATCGGCTCTGACGAACTCATCGCTGGTACTGCCGGTGGCGAGTACTTCGCTGAGCAGGGTGCAAAGAACGTTATCTGTGTCAACACCACTCCAGGTTCTGTAAACCAGGAAACCCGTTGCCAGGGTCTTGCTGAAGGTATGGCTGCAAACGGTGGCGTAGGAACTCAGCTTCCTCTCCCCGCATCCTCCTTCGGTGACCCTGCTGCAATTGCACAGGCAGTAAAGGGTGCACTTGTTGCAGACCCCACCATCGATGGTGTTCTCACCATTGGTGCGCAGGACTCTGACGCAGCTGCATCCGGTATCGAGCAGGCTGGCCAGACCGGCAAGGTCCTCCTCGGCACCTTCGACCTCTCGGAGAACGTGCTTGCACGTATCGCTGACGGAACTCAGCTGTTCGGTATTGACCAGCAGCCATTCCTCCAGGGATACATGGCAACCTCGATGGCATGGCAGTACGTTCAGTACGGCATCCTGCCAGCTGAGCGCGTCTTCCTGACCGGTCCTGCACTGGTAACCGAAGCAAACATCGCCTCTGTACAGGCTGGTGTTTCGGCAGGCGCACGCTAGTAATACCCCTTGCTACCCCCGGGGAAACCCGGGGGTAGCAACCCCAACTTTCACTCTCAAGGACGAGGAAATCTATGTCTTCCACCAAACAGGCTGAGCTCGCAATGCCGCGTCGAACTCTCGGCGACGCACTGCGATCCTTCACCCGCCGCCCTGAAATGGGCGCCCTGATCGGCGCTATCGCCGTCTATCTCTTCTTCGCCGTCGCCGGTGGTGACAAGTTCACCTCCTCCTACGGTGCCGCAAGCTGGCTCAACATCTTCGCTGACCTCGTCATCGTCGCATTGCCAGTGTCGCTCATTATGATTGCCGGCGAACTGGACCTTTCTGTCGGTTCCGTTATTGCCGGTAGCTCCATGGTTACCGCGCTGATGGCAACCACCTTCGGTCTCCCACTGTGGCTCGCCATGGTTGGTGGAGTGCTGTTCGGTGCAATCATCGGTTTCCTCAACGGTTGGATCATTGTTCGAACCGGGCTGCCGTCATTTATCGTGACGTTGGCCATGATGTACATCGTGATGGGTTTAACCCTCGGTCTCACCCGTGCCCTCGCGGGAACAGTAAACATTGCTGTTGAGGGTGACCCCGTTGCGAAGATGCTGTTCGGAACATTTATTGACGGTAAGTTCTCCGTCGTCATCTTCTGGGCCATCGCCATCGCCATTGTGGTCTGGTGGGTTCAGTCCTTCTCACGCTTTGGTAACTGGGTGTACGCAATCGGTGGCGACGCCATCAGTGCACGTGCACAGGGTATCCAGGTAGGTAAGGTCAAGATCTGGCTCTTCGTTGCTAGCGGTACCGCCGCTGCATTCGTGGGAATGATGCAGACCATTACTTATAACGGTGCAGGTGTATCGAAGGGTCAGTCCTTCGTGTTCAACGCCATCATCGCTGTTGTTATCGGTGGTGTTCTCCTTACCGGTGGATACGGATCTGTATTCGGTGTCATCCTCGGAACCATCACTTTTGCTGTCGTTCAGCAGGGCATCTACTACACCCCCTGGGACTCTGACTGGGCTTCGCTCATCATCGGTATCCTCGTTCTCGCTGCAGTATTGACCAACAACCTATTCAGACGATTAGCTTTATCGACTGGACCTAAGAAAGGGAAAAAGTAATGACTAAGCCAATTCTTTCCCTCAAGCACGTTTCCAAGATCTACCCCGGAAACAAAGCTTTGGTTGACGTTTCACTCAACGTCTACGCGGGCCAGGTTCTGTGTCTCCTTGGAGATAACGGTGCTGGTAAGTCGACTCTCATCAAAATCCTCTCCGGTTTCCACGAGCCAACCTCGGGAAAGATCGAGATGGATGGCCAAGAGGTTGTTTTCAAGTCCCCTAAGGATGCAAGCGCACGAGGTATCGCGACGGTTCACCAGTTCGGTGGAACCTTCCCGCTGATGACCATCGGCCGTTCCTTCTTCGTTGGTGCAGAGCCAATGAAGGGTTGGGGTCCATTCCGCCGCTTCGACAAGAAGTTCGCAAACGACGTTGCTGTTACCGAGATGCAGGGCCTCGGCCTTACCCGCATCACCGATGGTGACCGTCTTGTTGGTAGCCTTTCCGGTGGTGAGCGTCAGGCTTCGGCTATCGCTCGCGCTGTGTACTTCGGTGCAAACGTTCTCATCCTCGATGAGCCAACTGCTGCACTCGGTGTGAAGGAAGCTGCACACGTACTTCGTATCATCATGCAGGCTAAGCACCGCGGTGTTGCTGTAGTTCTCGTTACCCACTCCGTTGCTCACGCAATGACGGTGGGAGACCACTTCGCAGTTCTCATTCGTGGTGAGAAGGCAGATGACTTTGCTAAGGGTGAGCGCACCCGCGAGCAGATCACTGACCTGATGGCCGGTGGTGAAGCTATGCACGAGCTCGAAGCAGAACTCGCGTTGCTGACGGGAACTATTCCAACCATCAACTAACGCAATTCAACTCCCAGTCCTTGGGATAATTGGTGGGCGTCCTAACCTTCGCGGATAGGGCGCCTACCTTTTTCTTTACAGAAAGATCGCCCTCATGATTGATCCACTCGACGGTTTGTTGCCCATGGATGGCACGCCAGGCAGCATCATCTTGTTTGGTGTTGGAATCCTCATTGTTGGCGCGTGGTACGTCCTCAACAAGAAGAAAAACAAGGACGAATAAGCTCAGAGAATGAGCATCTCAGAACGTGTAGTTCCACAATGGAGTGTGTCCGCTGTGTTGTGGATTAGCATTCTGGGCATCATGGCCGGGTTTCAAACCTGGCGCGGTGCCTATGTGGACGGCATCCTGTTTTTCTCACTCGTTGCGATGCTTATTCTTGACCGCCTGACCGGTGGTCGCCTCATCATCATCAAAAAGACGATTTCTGCGCCCAAGATTCTCACCCTAGCCGTCACGGGAACATTAGGGGTGGTCTTGGTCTTGGCACCCCGTCACAGTTGGGTCGATTTAGCAGTATTCGTTGCCATTGGTGTCACGGTGCTGTTAGTGGCCTGGGAACCTGCTCCCGACCGCGAGCAGCGGCCTCACGCAGCATTACTTCGCTCCATGTGGATGTGGTCCATGCTCGCAGTGGCTATCTGTGTGTGGGAAGCTGCTGCCTTTGTGCTTAGCGTGACCATGCCCGGCGGAAACGAGAACTACCCCACTATTTCCGTTCTCTTCGACCCTTTCGTGGAGAACGTGTGGGGCAGGCTTGTGTTCGTGGGCCTCTGGCTAGCTGCAGGCTATGGCCTGCTCAGGTTCTGGAGGCGCTCATGATTCGCACAATTGTGATTGCGGGTTACCTCGTGGTGGTGGCTGTGGCCATATTCAGCGAGATCTATGCACAACGCAAGCCCAACAACTTTGCCCCCATCGGGGACATGCTCGAACACGTGATGACTTCACGCACGACTCGAATCGGCGTGATTGCTGCCTGGTGGTGGTTCGGGTGGCACTTTGCCTTTGCGGACACCGTGCAATTAGAGCTCTAAGGCTTACTTCTCCACCAAGGTGACCGAGAAGGAGTAGAGGTCTGGGCGGTAGCAGTGGTGACCAAACTCAACAGCACGGCCAGAGTTATCAAAAGCTGTGCGGTCCATGGTTAGCAAGGCTGCGTGCTTCTCAACATCCAGTAGATCACTTTCCTGATTGGTGGACTTTCGTGCACCAATACGCTGCTTTGCTACGCGCATGGTGACACCACGTGAGCGCAGGACGGCATAGAGACCGTGCTCGGCGATATCTGCAGGGTTCAAGTCAGTGAAGTCTTCAGGGAGCCAGTTTTCGAGCACAGAAACGGGAACGTTGTCTGCTTTACGAACGCGCTTGAGGTGAAGAGTGGGTGCACCGACGGCAACGGCGAGTTCTTCAGCAATCTTGGCGTCGGCGGCAATGACCTCGCAGGTCAGCATCGTGGTGGAGGGCTTCTGACCTGTTCGATTGAGGTCATCGTTCAAGCTGGTGAGTTCAACGCCTCGGGTGACCTGCCCGTGCACAACTTGCGTACCAATGCCACGTCGACGAACAAGAAGTCCCTTGTCCACAAGATCTTGAATTGCGCGACGAATCGTGGGGCGGCTGAGGCCTAGGCGCTCGCCGAGGGCAACTTCGTTTTCCAAGCGCGAACCTGCGGGGAGAGTGCCATCTAGAATCGACTTCTCAATACGGGTTGCCACCTGGAAGTAGAGAGGGATGGGGCCGGTGCGTTCCAGATCCATAAATAACGACAGAGGCAGAATTTGCTCGGTGGGATTCATGGTGTGTTCCTATTCATCGTGCTTACATGGCGTCATCTTTGACACCATGTCATGACATTAGCACCACAGAACGGTAGAATTAGTGAAATTAGACCGATATTTCACACCATTTATATCGTCATGTCAGACAACAGCGAGGTCGTCAGATGGAACAGATTGAGTTCACCACCCGCAAATGGGTGCGCCCCGAAGATCTCAATGCCAATGGCACGCTCTTTGGTGGCTCTCTGCTCAAGTGGATTGATGAAGAAGCCACGATCTATGCCATCTTGCAGCTGGGTAATCGCCGTGTGGTGACCAAGATCATTTCTGAGATTAACTTTGTAGCTTCGGCCATTGAGGGTGACCTCATTGAGATGGGTCTCGTGGCCACCAAGTTCGGCACAACCTCCATCACCATGCGGGCTGAGGTTCGGAACATGATTACTCGGAAGTCCATCCTTACGGTGGACCACATAGTATTTGTGGGCTTAGGTGAAGATGGCAAGCCCATGCCTCACGGTTATACCGGGGCCACCATGGAGCGAGACCGCATTCCCACCAGTTAGCGCGCGGAACCAATTCCTAGATGGTTGAGAAGTGATTTCTCAACTGCCCTGATTTCAGGCAGGCTGAGTGAGCCAATTCGTTTCGAGACATTGGCTGCTTTCACCGTCATAATCTTGTCCACTTGGGCAAAGCTATTTATCGGTGGGCCATCTGGGGTTTCAATGGAAATGGCAACTCTAATCCGGCCAATATCGCTTTCTTGAGTAGTAAGCGGAATGACGGTCACGCTGTGTAATTCATGCAGACTGTCATCTTGAATGATGATCCCTGGTCGCGGTTTACCTGCGTAATTCCCGCCTGCAATGACCCAGATTTCTCCGCGTCTCACTCTGTTTCATCCCAAATCCAGCTTGACTGGTCCTCAAGCCATTCCATGATGTCGTCTTGCTCGTCAGCTTTGTTGATGCTGGCGCATTCGCGCTTCATGTCGGCGAGGTATTTATCATTTGCCCGGTCGGGTACCCAGATTTGGAGTAGGCGGTAGCCATCCTCTTTCATCTGCTTGCGGTGTTGTGCAACTCTCATGCGACTAGACATACCTGAAATTGTTACATGTAACACCTCGTATTGGCAAGAGTGTGGATAACCAAACCGGTACGATTAACCCTTGTGGCTCTAACTATCGCAATCGTGGGACTGCCCAATGTCGGCAAGTCAACCCTGTTCAACGCTCTGACCAAGAGCACCGTTCTCGCAGCGAACTATCCGTTCGCCACGATTGAGCCCAACGTGGGAGTCGTCAACCTCCCCGATGAGCGCCTCGGCATTCTCGCTGGCATCTTCGGCTCCGAACGTCTGCTGCCTGCAGCAGTGTCGTTCGTCGACATTGCCGGCATTGTGAAGGGTGCTTCCGAAGGTGAAGGCCTCGGTAACAAGTTCTTGGCCAACATCCGTGAAGCTGACGCTATTGCACAGGTTGTTCGCGGATTCTCTGACCCTGACGTTGTTCACGTTGATGGCAAGGTCAACCCTGCCTCTGACATGGACACCATCAACACCGAGCTGATCTTGGCTGACCTCCAGACTCTGGAGAAGGCTGTTCCTCGTATTGAGAAGGAAGTCAAGGGCAAGAAGGCAGAGCCCATCGCTCTCGAGACTGCACTGGAAGCACAGAAGGTGCTCAACGATGGCAAGCCTTTGTCATCCACCTCCATTGACCTCACCCCCATCAAGGAACTGGGTCTCCTCACTGCTAAGCCCTTTATCTATGTGTTCAACGTGGATGAGGATGTCCTGGGTGATGAAGCTAAGCGCAAGGAGCTCGAAGCTCTCGTGGCGCCTGCCAAAGCAGTTCTCCTGGACGCCAAGCTCGAATCAGAGCTGATTGACCTTGATGCAGCGGATGCTGCTGAGTTGCTGGCTTCGACCGGCCAAGATGAGTCCGGTCTTGACCAGCTCGCTCGTATTGGCTTTGACACTCTCGGCCTTCAGACCTACCTCACCGCAGGTCCTAAGGAAGCACGCGCCTGGACCATTGGTAAGGGCTGGAAGGCTCCGCAAGCAGCAGGTGTGATCCACACTGACTTCGAGCGTGGCTTTATCAAGGCAGAAATCATTTCCTTCCAGGACCTGGTTGACACCGGTTCTGTTGCAGAAGCACGTGCCAAGGGCAAGGCCCGCATGGAAGGTAAGGACTACGTCATGCAAGATGGCGACGTAGTCGAGTTCCGCTTCAATGTGTAGTTAGAGTGCTCTGACCACACTCAGTGGTGGGAGTGGCCTATCCAATACAGCTCGAACGAGCTCAGGTGGAATGTTGAACATCTTCAGGGCAATGCCAATTGTTCTGTCAGCTTGCTCTGCGGTAAATGTAGAGTCTGTCGCCCTGCGAATAAAGGCGATAGCTGCGCAATTAGTCACGTTACCCACCCGGATTTCCATATCGTCGAGCGCGGGGAAAGCACTCTCTGACTCAGACCCGAATCTTCCCAAAAGCCCTTGAGATGCCTGGGGGATCAACTCGAGCACGATTGAGGGGTACTGCGCAGACATTCGGCTGAACAGGGGATGTGTTTCCCCGGTTCGCACGAAAAGTCGCATGGGGAGAATGAGTTGCTCGAGCGGGTCTGTGCATGCAGACGCTTGGTCAACTGCCCATTCCTCCCACTCTTTGTAGCCAGAGAGAAAAGCCTCCGAGATGAGGAGCTCTTTATTGTCGAAGTGCTTGTAGACGGTGCTGACAGACATCTCAGCTTCTTCAGCGATCTGCTCAATTGTGGCGTTGTGTCCGTACTCGGCAACGGCTCGTTGGGCCGCGCGCAATAAGGCAAGGCGGTTGCGGGCCACGTAGGCACTCTTTCGGCCCCCGATGGGAGCGGCTGTAACGGTCATATCGCTGTCTCCCATGAGTTCAATTTATCTGAAAGTCGTAATCGAATATTAATAAACTAATTATCTTTCTATATCGAAGTAAGACTACGATATTCAATTATGAATACCTCACTACAGATATCGCCCAGCAAGCGACAGTTTCGACCATCTCGGTTGTTTCTTCTTGCGTGGATGCTTGTAGTTGCATTGACCGTGTCCACTCTGCAACCGGTATTTGGCGTTGGAAGCCAATCTGCTGTTGCTCTAGATGGTGATCCTGGCAGCATAAATTTCGATGGAAATAGTCGAATATCTATCCCGTCTTCAGATAACGCGTCTATCGGCACAGGGGATTACACCATCGAAATGTGGATAAATTATTCGATCAAGCCAGTCAGCGACATTTTGGGTCGGTGGGTGACGGGCAACTCATCAAAACAAGAGTTCCTTCTTTCGAGCTATGACCACTTTCGATTCAACTTCATCCAAAAATCTACAACTGGCCAATTGGCCAACTTTCTTTTTGCACAGCCAGCAGAAAAAGGGTGGCATCATCTCGCCATAGTACGTTCAGGTACCTCCATCAAGGTTTACTCCGACGGCACACAAATTGCCACTACCGGCATTAACGCCGGAACCCCTGCAATTGCAACTTCAACTCCGCTGGAAATTGGCGGTGGAAATAGTACGAGTGGAGACGGAAATTTTTTCTTTGGCCGCCTGAGTAACGTCAGGATTACAAAGTCCGCGTTGTACACGTCCAGCTTCACTCCAAGCACAACACCTCTCGTCAGGGAGCCAGCGACATCTTTGTTGTTGAATACTGCAACAGGGCCATCCTATTTAGTAGATAGTTCGGCATTGCCAGCAGTCCCCATGACTGTCGGAACTCCAACCAGTAGCTCAGATTCCCCTTTTTCCACCAGTTTGCCTAGACCCCCAACAACAGTTCAGGCAACCTCTGGGGCTAACACCCAATCAGTAGTTACATGGGCAGCGAGTACTGAAATTTCAGGGATGGGCGCAAATACATACTCGGTTTTCTCATCCATAGATGGAATTACCTACAACCCGATCCCAAACTGTGTAAATACGTCCCAATTGACCTGCACGGTTACCGGCCTCACAATGGCGAGGGGTTACATTTTTCGAGTCAACGCGACTAACAATTTTGGAACTTCCGATTACTCGATTCCTGAGGGCAGCTTTACTACCGTGAGGTTTGGCCCGGTGTCCTCATGGGCTTCATATTGCTCAACAAGTACGTGGCTCGGATCGAATTCGTGTAGTCCCCTGATGAGCAGAAATCCCTACACCGCATCAGTGATGCCTGTTCCTGTCTTTAGTCCTTCAAACTGTGCGAGTATCGGTACCTTTGATGCCGAAGGAAACATGTATTTCCCCTCGGGAAACACAATCAGGAAGCTCAGTCCAGCGGGCTTTGGAACCTGCTCCACCACTTTATTTAGCGCCTCGAATTTATTGCTTTCTCCAGCAGCTACAGCAATGGCATTTGATGCTTCAGGCAATCTCTATGTTGGAAATACCCAAACAGGAAACGAATCGATTGTTCAGATATCTCCGGATGGAACTTCAGC
>NZ_CAKZII010000080.1 GCF_936931525.1 uncultured Aurantimicrobium sp. | reverse complement strand
GGCTAGTGCGGATTCACCGGGGACGGTGTAGCCCGTGACTAGCTTGGAAGCGAGTTCCCCGCGACTCCAAACCTGAATATGACCGATCAGAAGCTCAGCATCCACGTCTGCTTCCAGAATCCCGGCAGCACTCAACTGCTCCATTGCCCACTGACGAAGGTCAGTGAGGGCAATGTCGTCGGCATGAGGTGTGGAATTCATAATGTCTTTGAACGTAACAGAACTATGCGGGGGTGCGTGTGTGCCACATAATCAAAGAACGCTTTAGTACCACCCACTTAGTAGAGAAACAGGTTCATCGTGGCTCGTCTGTATGACAACATCACAGAGCTCACTGGCAACACCCCGCTGGTGCGCATCAACAGCTTGACCAAGGGCGCTGGCGCCACGGTTTACGCCAAGCTCGAGTTCTACAACCCCGGCAACTCCGTCAAGGACCGCCTGGGTAAGGCGATCATTGACGCTGCAGAGAAGTCTGGTGAGCTCAAGCCAGGTGGAACCATCGTTGAGGGAACCTCCGGTAACACCGGTATCGCTCTCGCACTCGTAGGTGCAGCTCGTGGCTACAAGGTCATCTTGACCATGCCCGAGACCATGAGCATCGAGCGCCGCGTTCTTGTGCGCGCATACGGTGCAGAAGTTGTCCTCACCCCCGGTTCTGAGGGTATGCGCGGTGCTGTTTCTCGCGCAGAAGAGATCGTGGCTAACACCCCCGGTGCAATCCTGGCTCGCCAGTTCGAGAACGCTGCAAACCCAGCCATCCACCGCGCAACCACTGCGGAAGAAGTCTGGGCTGACACTGACGGCAAGGTAGACATCTTCATTGCAGGTGTGGGAACTGGTGGAACCATCACCGGAACCGGTCAGCGCCTCAAGGAACTCAACCCCAACATTCAGATCATTGCTGTTGAGCCTGAAGAATCCCCCATCCTCAACGGTGGTGCTCCTGGTCCTCACAAGATCCAGGGCATTGGTGCGAACTTCGTTCCCCCCATCCTCGACACCACCGTGTATGACGAGGTATTCGACGTCAACTTCGACCAGTCGATCGAGTTCGCTCGCCGTCTGGCAGCCGAAGAAGGCATCTTGGCTGGTATTTCCACCGGAGCTATCTTCTACGCAGCAACCGAGGTTGCCAAGCGTCCAGAGAACGCCGGCAAGACCATCGTTGCCATCGTGTGCG
>NZ_CAKZII010000079.1 GCF_936931525.1 uncultured Aurantimicrobium sp. | reverse complement strand
GAGAACCCAGCTCCAATCCAAGAAACAGGACTGGCACTTGAGATCGGCGGTCAAGTAGCTGGCACCCCCGTCACTTTCAGCGGTAGCGGTTTGGAGCCTGGCTCATATTGGGAAGTTGTGGTCCGTTCCACACCTATCGTGATTGCCTCTGGGTACGTTCGACAAGATGGCACATACTCGGCAGTTGCCTACATGCCTGAAGGCTTGGAAGCCGGTGTCCACCGCATTATTTGGGAAGGCACCGATGTTGATGGCAGCCCCATTGTGAGCACCGTCTACCTCGCACTTGGTCAAGACGGAGAGTTGCTATATAAATCAGAACCAGCTCTGGGAGATGATGCCTCCGCTATTGGCGCAGCACTGCAAGCAGCAGAAGCAGCTGTGGCAATCGAGACGCTTGCTATGACAGGCCTGAACCAAGAGAGGACTTCTTACTTCTTTGGAATCGCCGGACTACTTGTGGCCCTCGGTGGAGCGCTTATTGCAACCACTCGGGCACGCAGGAAAGCAAAATAATTTGCTCTTTCCAACCCAGCCACGCATCTATGACGGATCTCGATTTGTGCGGTGGATCACACTTGTGCTCTTGGCTATTGTCGTATTTCGCAGCGTGATTCATCTGGTTGCGCCTGCGACTGCAGCTGAACTTATTGCCGGCGTGGATATCTACGCGGGTGACGGGAACAACGTGGTGGCGATGTTTTCGCAGTGGGGTGCGGTTCAACTCATTCTTGTGATGGTGCTACTACTTCTCTTCTTCATCTATCCGGGGCTGACTCCACTCGTGCTTCTCTTTTTAGCGATGGATGCCCCTCTGCGGTTCATTGCTGGACAGATTGCCCCTTTGGTAACTGTTCGAGAACCACCTGGTCAGGTTTTGAACTGGCCATATTTCTTTTTTGTATTGGTGGTCTTAGCGCTCTCGCTGAGGAAGCATAGACCTGCTGCACTTCCTGCGGAATGAATTCATTGAGCAGAAATGCGGAGGTGTCTTCAACTGCGCATCTGTTCGAAGTAATCTCTGAGTAGTCAGCAGATTATTGCTGGGGGAGTCTCGATAAGGTCTTTTCAGAAAGTAACCTGTGAGCATGTTTGCAATTCGAAACTCGCTGAAGCTGGGCTCTATGGTTTTTGGACTGAGTGCACTTGTGCTCATCCCCGCCCCGCTGGGATGGTTCACTTACCTCTATGCCGCGGTTGGCTTCGGTATCAATTACGCCCTGTGTTTATTCCACCGCAAAGCCTAGGCACTGTGAGCTAGAGCAACTGCGTTACAAATGGAATGGAATGGAATGGAATGACATGAATGCACTGAATCCTGGAACGCTCACACTTGCGTTGGATGCAGGGCAGACCGGCGTCCGAACGTTACTGATCAG
>NZ_CAKZII010000078.1 GCF_936931525.1 uncultured Aurantimicrobium sp. | reverse complement strand
AGCCATTTCAGGAAGTTCCCAGTCGGCACTCACGTGAACGGGTTCTTTTTCGAACTACTGAGGGCTAGCCCTTCATTTGTTCTGCGTCGAGGGCTAACCACCACCTAGCCTGTATTTATGGAAAGTACCGAGGAGAAAACTCCTGAAGACCTCTTTCAACGCTCTGTTGTTGTCGTTGAAGATGACTCCTTTATGCGCTCACTCCTAGCGGAGTATTTAGAGAAGGCGGGCTTCCTCGTTTCCACTGCAAGCTCTGCAGCAGATGCACGCCGCCAAATCAATGCCGTTGATCCCGATGCTGTGGTTCTGGATATTGACTTAGGTCCTGGACCTTCTGGTCTGGATGTTGCCGCCACTCTCAACACAGATGCCAACGAAGTGGGAATCGTGTTTCTCACCAACTATTCAGACCCTCGATTTATTGGTGAAGATCTCACAAGAGTTCACCCCAAGGCTGCTTATCTGAACAAGCACATGATTGAAGACTCCTCAGTCCTGGTTGCTGCATTGAATGCAGTCCTGGTTGAGCTCGATGTCGAGGCCTACCGCTATGACAAAAGGTCTGACCGACCATTGGCACGGTTATCTGCTTCACAGATTCAGGCTCTTCGTCTTCTTGCTGAAGGCAAGACCAATCAGCAGATCGCAGAAGCCCGTCAGCGTTCCATCGAAGCAACAGAGAGTCTCATCACGAGAACTTTGACAGCTCTGGGACTGGACTCGACAGCAGACATGAATGCACGAGTTTCAGCGGCGAGGGAGTTCATGTCCCAGATTGCTCCGCCGCGCTCAACCCACTAAAGGCTGAGGCACTTACTGTGCTGGTCTCGCTGTAGGAATCTCAGCCTGAAGTAGTGCTGTGCCATTGTCCTGAGTGAACGACCAGTTGAGGGTGAGCTGGTTGAGGATCTGTGTTCCCAAACCAGACGTTGTTGTAGCTACTGAGCGTTCTTGCGACGCATGTTCAAGTTCCACCATCACAGATACTGGACTTACTTGAGTAACGGTGAGCTGCACCTTCTGAGCCTGGGAGTGCTTCACAGCATTGCTCACACCCTCAGAAACAACTTCCATCACAGCTTGTGCTGCTGAGGTATCTGCATTCAGTGATTGCTGGCTGTTGTGATCTACTTCGAATGTGAACGTGCACACACCGCGCCAGAAGTCCGCGAGCTCTGTGAGCTGGCCTTGGATGTCAGTCGCAGACTCGGCTGGTGTTCGCGATAGTTCTTGCCTCGCTGACTCGAGATCAGAAAGGACAGACTCAACGAGTTCGGGTGTGACTGTGGTTGCCTGGGTGAGTCTGATGCGTGCTGCATTCAATCGGGATTGAACACTTCCGTGGACAATCTTGGCGATCTGCTTCTGACGCAACCAGACCTCTTGACGTGACCGTGCGACCAGTGAAGCGTTTTCGTCATTGGCTTCTTTGGTGCGACTGAGAGTAAACATTCTGTTGTCGTAGAGGAAGAAGAACACTGTTGTTCCCAGAAGCAGGAGGGCTGAACCCACTGCCAAGAAGGCTTGGTAGTCGGCTTGAATTCCCACGTTCAATGCTTCGGGAAACACCAGATACAAACCAGCTAAAAGCAGAGAGGTTACGACTCCGATGAGGAGAACCACTACAGCGTTGAGTTGGCGTCCGCGGGTCAGCCTGTTCAAACCAGCAAGTGCTGCAACAACCACGGCCGTGGTGGCCATGCAGCCTTCGAGCACACCCATCCACCCCGCGACGATGTAATAGGACGCACTGAAGAAAGCGAGGATCAGGATGGCAGGAAGTGCTGGATTGAACATCACATTGACGTTCATTTTTCGTGTGAGCACTTCCCATAACGTCACGCGAGTTCGGCCAGCTAGTTGGTTAGGGCTGTTCTCAAACTGAACTTCAGCATCTGCTGAATAGAGTTCGTGGCTCAATGGCCTGATGAGTTCTAGTGCTGCCGCGCGAAGTTGTCCGGTGGCAGCAGATTTAGAGTCGTCGCTGTGAGAGGTACTGAGTTGTTCAACCTCAGCTGACAGAGATTCAATGACGGGGCTGATTTTTTCCTGAACATCACGCTGTAATTGCTGTTGAGCATCCGCGACCTGTTGAGCAACCGTGCTCTGGAGGAAGACCAGGCGAGTCTTTGCTTGCGCAAGTTCTTTTGCAGTCTGTCTGTTCTGACCAATGACACTTGCCAGGATGGTGAAACAGAAACTCAACGTCCAGAAAGAGAGGCCACCAACGGGTAAGAGCTCCTCATAGATCGGCGAGATTGGCCCTGCACTTTTCGCCACGGCGTATTGAAGAAGCGAGCCAAGATAGCCGGCAATAAACCAGCCCAGCGCAATGACGCTGCTCCGAAGAGTTCCTTGACCCAAGGACTTAACTACAAAGCGGAGAAGTAGAACGCCAGCCGCTGTTCCCAGTCCGCTGAGCAAATCAAACAGGTGGTAGTTGATGGAAATCGAGAGCTCCGCCGTAGGCGGCTGGAACCATCCGATAAAGACAGGGTAGATCGCAAGGAAAATAATGAGCGGAAAGCCGACAGCCGCCTGAGATCCAACCCATGCCCATAGGGTGCGAATATCAATCCGTTGGAATGATTGCTGCTTACCAAGCTGCCGCATATCCTCAGGGTTCCTCATGTTGCCAGAATATTCCTTCTAGGGGCTAGCTCCCATGTTTAACCAAGGGATAGCCCTCAGTTCCCTCATAACTTCAGTGAGAAGTTAAGCCAACTGGAACTTACGATCCCCCACCTGGACCTCCAGGGTGAGTGTTCCACCTACGGCCTCCACATACTTGCGCAGGGTGTCCACCTGAGACTTCTCAATGTCACCGTGCTCAATACGAGAGATGCGGTTCTGACTCACGTGAAGCAGTTGAGCAAGTTCGACCTGGGTGATGTTGAGTTCTTTACGAAGTTCTTTCAAGCGATAGGCGCGAATTTCAGCTTCTAGTTTGTCGACAAGCTCGTTCACTCGCTCGTGATTGAGCGGCCCATGCTTCTTATCAAACTCTTCTCTAACGCCCATGTTTCTTGCCCTTCATCGTCTTGAGGTGCTCTGAATACAACTTGTCTGCTTGAGAAATACTTCGTCGGTACCACTTGTTCCACAACTGAGATTTATCCCCGCCGACTAACAAAATGGCCCGCTGTTCCGGATCAAACACAAACAGAATTCGTATTTCACTCCGCCCGATTGAACCCGGCCTCAGTTCTTTCATGTTGTGATGCTGCGATCCATGTATTCGATCAACGAGAGGGCGCCCCATTCGAGGACCGTCTCGTTCCAAAAGAATCAGTGCCGCAGTAATGAGCTCCTTGGTGTCTGGATCTAGATCATGCAACCAAGGGTCAATCAATGTGGTGTCAATGGACCAATTCATAATACAACCTTTGAGTTATATATTTCAAGAGGTTTATTTGTTCACCTCAGAGATGAACTCTCCCGCACGACTGAGTCCCCCAGCTCTGTGAGCCGGGGGACTGTTGAAAACTCTGAAGTCTGATTAGCTGTGAAGAATTAGCTGTGCAACCAGGTGAAGATCAGCAGCATCGTCACGACGAAGCCGGCAAAGAAGTTAATACCTAGGAACTTCTTCCACCCACGGTTAGCCTGCTCACAGTCAGCATCGCTGAGGTTCCTAAATGGCCACACCATCAGGATGTAGGGAACGGCTGTGACAGAAGCAACCCAGAACGGCCAGGTTGGCTCGGTAAAGAAGGCGCCAGAGAGAATGAGCACTCCGGCGAGCGCGTAACAACCCAGCGCAAAGCGAGACGTGTTCGCTGCACCAATCACGGTGGCAATAGATTTCAGTCCGCCTTCGCGGTCCGCTTGAATATCTTGCACTGCACCAAAGGCATGAGATGCCATTCCCCACAGGAAGAACGCGTTCAAGATAAGCCACAGGTCTGGGGTAAAGGTTACACCGGCCAAGATCACGCCATACACAGCAGGGCTCACGAAGTGGGTGCTGCTGGTGAAGGA
>NZ_CAKZII010000077.1 GCF_936931525.1 uncultured Aurantimicrobium sp. | reverse complement strand
GCTATTTCGCTAATAGTGCAATCTTTGCCTGTCCCAACGTTGACCTGAGAGGCACCGTCATAGTTTTCTAGAAGGAACAAACAGGCATCAGCCATGTCATCGACATGGATAAATTCTCTCCTGGGGGTACCTGTTCCCCAGTTTGTTACCTTTTCTGCTCCCGTGATAGCCGCGTCATCGTAACGGCGAATGAGTGCAGGAAGGACATGTGAATGCTGAGGGTGAAAGTTATCCCCTGGCCCATATAGGTTGGTCGGCATAGCACTGATCCAATGGTGGCCGTACTCCTGGCGCATTGCCTGAATATGAAGAATTCCAGCTATCTTTGCAATTGCGTAGGCGTAATTTGTATGTTCAAGTTGCCCGCTCAGTAAATATTCTTCACGCAGAGGTTGAGGAGCAAGCTTGGGATAAATACAGGATGAACCTAGGAAAAGAAGCCGGTCAACTCCATATTTATGAGCGGCATCAATGACATTTAATTGAACTTGTAGGTTCTCACTGAGGAACTCAACTGGGTATGTGTCATTAGCAAAAATTCCACCCACTTTTGCTGCAGCAAGGACAACGTATCTGGGTTTATTTTTTTCAAAGAATGCGAAGACTTCGTCTCTATTCTGAAGGTCAAGTTCTGAATGACTTTGCCCGATGAGATTTGTGAATCCCTCTTTTTCTAAAAGTCTCCAGATGGCTGACCCAACAAGGCCACGATGTCCGGCGACATAAAAAGTTGCGTCCCTGTCTAGCTTGCTGGGGGCAAAACTTTTGGCGAGTTCATCGGGACCTAGATGTGATACTTCCTGCATATATACAGGTTATCGCAGTGGATGCGTGCTTCTATTTCAACGACTTACGAAGTACGTCGATTACAACTGACTGTTGGTCATCACTGAGGTCTGCATACATGGGTAGTGAAATTTCTTGAGAGTAATACTCTTCAGCACCTGGGCACATTCCCCGCTTGTAACCAAGATCTTCAAATGCGGGGTGCCAGTAGGCAGGGATGTAGTTGACCTGAACCAATACGCCCTGATCACGCATGAATTCAAAGACTTCACGGCGACGGCCATCCTGGACGCGGATGGGGTAGAGGTGCCACATGGGATCTACGTAGTCGCGCTTGGTGGGAAGAATTAGTCCCTGAACGTCAGCTAGTTCAGCGTGGTAACGCTCGAAAACAGCAGTTCGGCGTGCCTTGAACTCTTGAATTCGCTTGATCTGGCTGAGGCCAATGGCACTGAGCACATCTGGAAGGCGGTAGTTCAATCCGATTTCATGAACTTCTTGGTGCCAGGGTCCTTCGTTGGGGTAACGCTGTTCGTCTTTGTTGCGAACAAGCCCGTGAGAACGGAAGCGACGAGCACGTTCAACGAGTGCAGCATCCTTGGCGACAACAGCGCCGCCTTCAGCGGTCGTCATGTTCTTGGTGGGGAAGAACGAGAACGCTGTGATATCTGCGAGCGACCCGACTGGCTTTCCCTTATAGAGGGAGGCAATCGAGTGAGCGGCATCTTCCAAGAAATATGCACCCGCTCCTGCTGCGAGAGCTGCAAGTTCGTCAGCATCAACAGGGTGGCCTGCATAGTCCACGCCAGAGATCACCCTGGTGCGTTCAGTGATGAGTTCTTCTACAGAAGACGGGTCAATGTTGCCGGTGTCCTCTGCCACATCTGCGAAAAGAACTTTCGCACCCTGCGCCATAGCCGTTGAGGCGGTGGCAACGAAGGTCAATGGAGAGGTGATGACTTCGTCGCCTGGCTGCACTCCCAAAGCTGCATAGGCGCAGTGAAGTGCAGAAGTTCCAGAGGATACGACAGTTGCATCGGGAGTTTGCGCTAAGTCTGCGATTGCAGCTTCAAATTCGGTGACGACAGGGCCCATAGTGAGCCAGTCCGTCTTGAGGACCGCAACGACTGCATCGATATCTTCCTGAGATATCGACTGACGGCCGTAGGGAATACTCATTTAGGCGAATTTTTCGATGAGGTCGCGGAGCTCCTCAACGTTGAGCCACTGATCGTTGGAGTCAGAGCGGTATGCGAAGCCATCGGGTACTTCATCACCCTTGGGTGCAACGAAGCCCCACTCAGCGATGGTGGGAAGAATGACATAGCGGTCACCCAGGAGCAAGGTGCGACGGCTGTCGTCTTCAGAAATCATTTCTTCGTGCAGCTTTTCTCCGGGGCGAATACCTACTGCGTGAGTCTTTGACCCGGGTGCTACTGCCTCGACGAGGTCAAGAATGCGCATGCTGGGGATACGGGGAACATAGAGTTCTCCACCCACCATGAGGTCGAAAGAATCGATCACGAACTGAACTGCTTGTGGGAGGGTAATCCAGAAACGAGTCATGCGCTCATCAGTGATGGGGAGTGACTCTCCCTTGGCTGCGAGTTCCTTGAAGAAAGGAATCACAGAACCGCGGCTACCCATGACGTTTCCATAGCGAACGACAGAGAAACGAGTTTCATAGCCAGCTGCATAGTGGTTTGCGGACTGGAAGAGCTTGTCAGCGGCAAGCTTGGTAGCGCCGTATAGGTTGAGGTGGCTAGAAGCCTTGTCGGTAGACAACGCAACGATCTTCTTGACGCCTGTGTCAATCGCAGCTTCAATAACGT
>NZ_CAKZII010000076.1 GCF_936931525.1 uncultured Aurantimicrobium sp. | reverse complement strand
ATGTTCCTTCCGGAGCTGGTTTGCTCTTTGTCTCTGGTAACCAGCTGCGCTTCCTGGCGGGAAACAATCCCGGCACCTACTCAGCTGTTTACCGCGTCAACGCGGATAACGGCCAGTGGGCCAGTGGAACAGTAACCATTGCAGTTCGAGCAATCGATGAAGATACCAACCAGCCCCCAACACCGCGCACCGTCATTGCTCGCGCTATGTCGGGACAGACCGTGCGCATCCCCATTCCTCTGGTGGGAATCGACCCCGATGGTGACTCAGTTCAGTTTGTGGGCCTCGACACCAACCCGGAAAAGGGATCAATCACAAGTGTCGGCGGTGACTGGATTGAATACGAAGCCTCTGCCTATGCAACCGGAACCGATTCCTTCAGCTACTCGGTTGTCGATGCCCTCGGAGCTCAGGCAAGTGCCACAATCCGGGTGGGAATTGCCGAACCACTCGCTGGAGGGCGTAACCCCATCGCCGTCGCCGATAACGTCATTGCCCGTCCCGGTTACACCGTCTATGTTCGTGCACTGCAAAACGATAGTGACCCTGACGGTCGACCACTCTCACTGGTTAGTGTGTCTGCCCAAGACGATTCTGTGACGGCAGAAATCATGGGCGACGTCGTCAAAATCACAGCTCCCCTGACACCAGGCCGTTATGGCCTGGTCTATGAAATCGAAAACGATTTGGCTGGCTCCGCCTCCAACTTCATCACTCTCGAAGTTCAAGCACAGGCACCGCTTTCCAAGCCTGTGATCTCGGATGCAGTGGTGAGCCTGACCGACATCCTCGGACACAACACTGTTGATGTGAACGTGATGGCGAATGCCTTCTTCGCAGATGGTCCCGTTTCGAGCCTGCGCCCCACCATTGTCAATGGCTACGGCTCCACGGCTCGAGTGATCTCCAGCAACACTGTCCGCGTTCAGGTGTTGGCGCAAAGTCAGATCATTCCTTTCTCTGTTGCCCACCCAGATGACCCCAGTGTTAGCTCAACAGCATTTATTTGGGTTCCAGGCACCGATGATGCTTTGCCACAGCGCAAGCGTGGTGTGGCACCACTGACGGTAGTCAGCGAGCAAGCATTGCGCATCAACCTCAATGACTACGTCATTGCAGCTCTCGGTAAGACCGTGAAGCTGACGGACTCCAACACGGTGCGAGCAACCCATGCAGATGGCTCACGCCTCGTGATCAATGACACCACCTTGAGTTACACCAGTGAGGACCGCTACTTCGGTCCTGCCTCCATTTCCTTCGAGGTCACCGATGGTGACTCCGCCACAGCTGCTGGTGCTCACACCGCCACGATTGTGTTGCCGATTACGGTGACTCCTCGTGAAAACATGCCTCCGGTGATGATGGGTGCCAACATCGACCTCGAGCCCGGCCAGGAAAAGACCCTCGACCTGGTCCGCGTCACTCGCTATCCCTATGTCGATGACCAAGATGAGCTCGAATACACCGTCTCCGGTGCTGGCCAGGGCGTCAGTGCGACCTTGGACGGTCAAACCCTGACTCTCAAAGCAAGCGATGACGCAGCTAAGGGCCGCACCGTTCCGTTGACTGTCACGGTCAAGGACAAGGTGGCCGACGGCTCACCAGGACAAATCATTATTCGTATTGTTCCCTCCACCAGGCCACTTGCTATCCCGGCAACGGACAGCATTGTGGCCAAGCGTGGAGAAACCCAGACGGTGGATGTTCTGGCTAACGACCAAGCAACGAACCCCTTCCCGGGCCAGCCTCTCAAGGTGCTCTCTGTTCGAGGTCTGGATGGCGGAAACATCCCAGCTGGTGTGACCGTGACACCTTCTTCCGATAAGGCCACCTTGACGGTGACTGTTTCGGGCAGTGCAGATCCCAGTGACACCACATTGGAATACGAGGTGGCAGATGCCACCAATGATCCAGACCGTTATGTCTGGGGAGTCATCAACATCTCTGTTCAAGACGTTCCTTCAGCCCCACAAGCACCTACCCGTGCTGCTGGGTTTGTCTCTGGAAACTTGACGCTGTCATGGCCTGCACCTGCGGCAAATAATTCAGCCATTACGAAGTACATCGTCGAAAGCGACGGTGGATATCGCAAGGAGTGCACCTCGACCATCTGCTCATTGGATGGACTACCTACCGGTCAGCGCTTCCGTTTCACCGTCAGTGCAACAAATGCCATTGGAACCTCTCAGCTCAGTAGCTGGAGTGAGCCGCTGAGTGCTGATGTTGTGCCGGCAGGGCCCTCAAGTGTGACCATCTCTGCTGTATCTGGTCAGCAAGGTTTAGCCACAATTTCATGGAGTGCTGTGACGACGCCTTCTGGAGGAAGTCCCCTGACTGGATATGAAGTTGTCTTCTATGAAAACGGAAGCCCACGTTCAACCTTCACACCCACCGCAGATCAAACTTCACTCACAAATGTTCCTGTGACACCTGGCGCCAGCTATTTTGCTCGTGTTACATCAAAGAACAGTGCTCAAACTGACAATTGGAACTCTACGGACTCAGGGCCGTTCATTGCTCCGGGAGCGCCCTCACAAGTTTCGATAACCTCAGTAAGCAATAACACCTCAGGTGCGACCACGCTGACGTGGACGGCGGCATATGCTGCCGGTTCTGCCGGTTCAATGCGTTACTTCGTCACACGAGTGGGTAGCGCTTCCGAGGGTTGCCCAAGTGACTATGCGACTCATTCAGCTTCCAGCGCTCTCCAAGGTTCTGACGGAGATAAAGCGCCGGGGACTTATTTCCTGGGAGTCTTTGCTGTCAATGACTTTGGTTGTTCAGCGACAATCACCACGGTAGAAGTACTCGCAGCTCCAACCTTCACTGCAGTGACCTGCATCCTGGCTCCGATTTCACCAAGCTCTGTTTCGTGCGGTGCCAACCTAGCTGCCAACGAATCTTTCGCTTTGCGATTCACCGGGCTTGCTGCTCCTGCAGGTTCGGTTAGCTATCAGGCCAAAGTGGGGAATTCCAATTGGCTTGATCTCAGTGCTGACGCTTCTGATTTTGTCACTGGTGAATATGACGCAACCCGTTATGCCTCAAACGCGATTACAGCTGGCGCAGGTCAGAATGTTGTCGTGAGGGCATGCCTGACTCCCACCAATTGCAGTGCACCCAGTTCAGTTTTGACCGTAGATATCCCCACTCCCGCCCCCTAAAGACCACCCGTTCCATTGAAAGGCACAACATGAGTATGAAACCCGAACAAGCAGCCGGGTTCCAGAAGGTTTTCGACAAGCTCGTCGGAAACGT
>NZ_CAKZII010000075.1 GCF_936931525.1 uncultured Aurantimicrobium sp. | reverse complement strand
GTGCTGGAAGGAATGATTGTTCCTCCCGGTTCTCTAGTTGCCGGTGTTCCTGCGAAGGTGCGCCGTGAGCTCACTCCTGAGGAGCAGGAAGCTGTCCGCAACAACGCAGCGAACTACCGCAAGCGGCTTGAAATCTACAAGGCTGAAGCTACGAACGTGTAGTTCATTCCTCATTCAGGAATCTAGGTGGGGCTTTCATGCACCCTTCTGGATTTCAACTAGGGAATTCCCTAGATATCTAGGCCAAAATCCATCATGCTCTGGGGCACTACCGCGACTGGCAACACTATTGAGTCATGCGGAGATTGTGCAGTGTTTTGGTCATAGCCCTCATTGCTAGTTTCCCTGTGTCCCTAGGATTACTGTCAATAGACCCGGCTCAGGCCTGTGCCTGTGTTGGCAACACCTGGTCAACCCCAGAGCCACTTACTGATCCGTCGGTTTTAGCAGATGACGTGCACACCATCTCTATTGGTTCCACAGTTTATGCAGTGTGGGTGGAGCCGGCGACACAGACTACTTCAAGCTTGGTTATGACCTCTTCGTCCGATGACCTTGGCGTGACATGGTCAATCCCGATTCAAATTGCTGGTGATTCACACTCGCCCATCATCGTGGCATCCAGCAATGAACAGCCGTCTATCTTTTTTATTCAAAATATCGGAGCAGGCTCTAGCAAAATTATGACCTCGGTGTCCTCATCCGGGGGACAATCATGGGCAATACCTGTGATTGTCGTTTCAGACGTTGATAACGCGGACGAATTTTCCAACCTGTCCGCAGCTGCACTTCCAAATGGAGAATTCGCACTTTCGTGGATTTATCAAGTCAGCAATACTTCGACTTCCAACAACATTGGTTTTTCAATGAGCGACCAGGGGCAGTGGTCTGCACCTCAACCATTTATGTCCGCGCCTCCATCGTCTGATGTCAGCTACACCGGGGTAGAACTGACGTCGGGCACTCTCGGCGAAAGTTCCACTCTTGTCATGTCGTGGAACAAAATAGATAACGTCAATGCAACCCAAGAAGTCCAATACGTGTGGGCTCCCATTCCTCAGGGTGGTGCGTCCTGGAGTTGGTCCTCGGTCGTAGGTTTGTCGACAGATTTGGCTTATCGTGTTCACACCGAAGCTGTGCCATCAGGGGGCTTTGTCTTTGGTTGGACAGAGTATGCAAATAACGAGGCAATCCTTCAATATGTGGGGTTTTACGATCCATCTGGAATTGTCGGCCTCTCACAGGCTTTCTATTCACAGGTACTGGACAGTCCACGATTTCGCATAGGTCCTGATGGTCACCTCGTTAGCGTGATCGAATACGAGGAAGAAAACGACAACGGTGACCTAGTCCCTTTCCTGAACATCTTGCAGTTCAATGCCAATGAAAGCTCCGTTAATGGTTCGTTCTCAACTGCACCGCAATCTAGGTTCAGTCGAGAACTCGTCGGAATCAACACTGACTATGACAGGCCATGGCCCTCCGTCAGCGAGGACGGTTCTTGGATCCTTCCGTATGTGGAAACCACCCCTGATGGTGACGCACTTTACGTGCTGCAAGGGCAGGGCACCATCAAGCCCGGTGCGGCCCCTCTTTTTGTTGAATTCAGCGACACCACATCCCTCGGTTGGGTTGATTCAGCTGCACTGAGCGGCGGCCGAGGAGTCCTTATCTGGATGGCAGAAGCTTCTCAAAATTACAGCGGTCCCTTGTTTACTTCGAACCAAACAACGGTCAAAACCAGTTTTGTCCTTCAAGACTGGTCGGCACCAATCTCAAACCCAGATCTCTCTAGTTTTCAAGATGAGATGAGTTATTGGAGATCCAGCTTCACTGTTGTGGAGACTGCACACGGCTACTCGGCATTCTGGGTTGAGAATGATGTGAATCAAAATAACCGGGTGGTCAGCGCTACCAGTGCAGATGGGGAGACATGGTCAAGCTCTGTTCCGTTGTCTGACCCCACGAATTACATTCGCGGTTTAGGGGTGGAGGTTAACCCTTCCGGCACAAACATCTACGTGGCATGGTCTAGTGGCGATGATCAAAACTTTGAAACACCCAGAGTTGTGACTTCCCTCAATTCTGGTGTTTCCTGGAGCCAAGAAATGGCACTATTTGGAGTTGTCGATGCCCAGAGGCCCGACATTGTGACTTTTGGCGAACTCAGTGCCGTTGCCCGCACTGGTCTGATTGATGGTTCCAGTGTGCTGGCGACCACATATGACGGGGGAAACACGTGGACACAGGTTGTTTTACCCGCTGGAACTACCGAAGCCGATGCGTTCATAGCCCCTGATGGAACGCTTCATGTCGCCTATGGTTTTTCCAGCAATCCTGGTGAATTTGAGGTCTTCACTGCAACCAAAACACCCTCAGGACCTTTAGTGCAAACGAGTCGAACTATAGTGAGCGCCGACAATATCTTCAACACCAAGATTCAGCAATCACCTTTTGAACTCAACAAGATAGCGGTGTCGTGGTACACGGCTGATGTAAATTTCGAGCACACTAATGTGACTGTAAAGCGAAGTGCGGATTACGGTACTACCTGGGGGACTCCTGCAAAACTTGACCAATCTGGATTCAGCTACTGGGGAGAAGACCTCACGTGGAATTCCGAAGGAGATCTCATCTTCGTCGGTGTAGTTTTTCAGGACACAACCCAAATATGGCTCACTAGTAGTACACGGTTGGTCAGCGATTCACAGTCATGGAGTGAAATAGTCGTCATCTCCGAACTTGACTCTGACTCATATGGAGTCACGCGAGCCTCACAGGACGGAACTATCGTGTCCATTCTCTGGCGCGAACACTCTTTTGGTTCTGTGGGCAGCACCTATTCCCTCTTGTCGACCGTGTCCACAGACGGTGGTGAGAGCTGGAGTGCACCTCTTCAAGTAACTGATCCAGAACAAGATATTTCTGAGATATCACTTTTTGTCGATGAAGAAACAAATGACTGGACCCTGAATTACATGACACAAGGAATTACCGTTGAGCGAATGGTGACGACACTGTCGCTTCCGTCAAGTTCACTTGTGCCGCCACCCTCTTCGAACGAACCAGAAGGCAATGGAGTGGAATCGCCCGCTGCAAATAGACCCGCGTCGGGCGCAGCCGCCCAATCCACAATTCTCGAAAACATCGGAGGCTCCCCAGCTGATCTCGAGCTAGGAGCACCAACGGAAATTGCCGAAAATGAAAGCTCGGAATCCAGGGCAACGAGTGCACATGAAGAGAGTTCTTCACAGGAAAATAACGTCCTGTTCCTATCAATAGGTGCGCTTGTAATTGCAGCAGCTGCAGGTGGCGGAATTGCCCTGTTCAAGTTACTGAAACCCGCCTAATTTAGATTGTAAACAGTGGAGGGAATAAACATAGGGGAAACCCTCGATTAATGGCTTTTGCCACATCTCCTCCTGCGGAATACTGAAGCCATGGTCTCAGATGTGCTCGTGGTGGAAGATGATAACTTCACGCGCATCACCTTGGTT
>NZ_CAKZII010000074.1 GCF_936931525.1 uncultured Aurantimicrobium sp. | reverse complement strand
GCATACTGCGGACGCTGTGCCTCTGAGATCACAACGGGCTCTCCGCCCATCTCCACTGCGAGCGCTTGCCCAATGGGAAGCACAGGTGCCGGGGCGGTGACAGCAATGTAGCAATCTGCCAGGCGGGCAATATCCATGCTGGTTCCGGTGAATGCCATGGCGGGGTGAAGAGCCAAAGGAATTACTCCTGCCAGAACAGCAGGCTGCAACACCTCAACACCAAACTGAGCTGAGGTGTGCAGAACAATCTGACCCGGTTGCCACACTCCCGCAACAGCTAGACCGTTGACTAGGTCGGGCAACTCTTCGTCTGGCACAGCGATGAGAACAAGTTCACTGAGTTCCACAATGCGTGGAACTTCCATCACGGGAACATCAGGCAGTATGGCCTGTGCTCGCTCTTTACTCTCTTCGGAGATCGCCGAGATGCCCACAAGTGCATGGCCTGCGCCGGCCAAAGCCGCACCCAAGATGGGCCCAACTTTGCCTGCGCCAATAATGCCGATACCGAGGCGACCGTCACGCTGCTGGTTCACCGGCCACCTCCTTGTCTGACTTATCCATGTCTTCCGGAGGAAGAACACAGAGCCATTCTGCAATCAATCCAGCAGCAATGAGAAGGGCTGCTGAAATCAATTGAGCAATAACGTTCCACAAAATTGAACCGCTGGGCGCAATGGGTCGACCAAAAAGATAGACAAGCACCCCTGCACCGAGCCCCAACAGCAGTGCACCCGCAAAACTGCTGGCTTTAGCCAAGGCGAGAACGCGTGCGGCATAGAACGCATCAACAGGTTCTTTGCGCTTGCCGGTCACTTTGCGGCGAATAGGAATGGCGAGCAACACCACTGCCACGGCCACAACAAACAAGGTGAAAGCCAAGCTCAGTGGTGGCACATAGATAAATCCACCACGGGATTGAACGACGAGTTCCAGGAGATAGGAAGCGACGCCTCCAATCAGGAAGAAGCCGATCAGGGGAGCTGGGCTGGTGCGCTTCATGAACTCACCTCATAGCGGTGAAGTTCTTGACTGAGCTGTTCTGCCAGAGCGGAGATTGCTCCGTGGGGTTCAACCACAGCAGTGGGTTGAACATCGTGCCAAGGAACCACGACAAAGGAGCGTTCGAAAGCACGAGGGTGAGGAATGGTGAGGTGTTCAGTTTCCATCTGCACACCATCCATCCAGATGATGTCGAGATCCAAGGTTCGATCTCCCCAGCGTTCGTGACGCTCACGGCCGTGATCTTGTTCAATGCCATTGAGCTCAGTAAGTAGTGCTTCTGGTGGCAGATCCGTGTTGATCAATGCGACGGCGTTGAGATATTCCGGAGCATCTAGATCGACACCCTCAGGTTTCACCGCGGCAGATTCATAGAGTGGAGAGAGCTTAAGTAGAACAGTTCCACCCAGGTCAGCAACTTCGTTCGCTGCCTGCTTGATGGTCGCTGCCCGGTCCCCCAGGTTGGAACCGAAGGCGATGATGGCGTTCCTGCGAGGAGCGTCCATTAGCGGCTGCGCTCAATCGTGACAGCAACATCAGCAAATTCAACACTGATGGGTGCTTGGGGTTTGTGGACCGTGACCTCCACGCGTTCAACCGGCTTATGCGCCAGCACAACCTGGGCCACGCGCTCGGCTACGGTTTCTATGAGATCGACGGGGTCGCTGGATACCGCCGCAACCACTTCTTCAGCGAGCTCGCCGTAGTGCACGGTGTTGGCAAGGTCATCGCTGAGTGCGGCGGGAGACAGATCCAGCCATGCGGTGACATCGATGACAAAGAGCTGTCCGTTTGCTCGCTCGAAATCAAACACCCCGTGGTTGGCCTGAACACGCAGGCCGGTGAGGGTAATGCGGTCGTTACTCACGAGCGCCCTTGTTCCACGATTCCAGCACGCGCAGCGCACTTGCGGTGCGAGCAACGTCATGCACACGAACTGCCCAGACTCCGGCCTGAGCTGCCAGCACGCTGACAGCAACACTGGCAGAGTCACGGTCTTCGACCGTGGCATCTTCTGGCAGCAGCGATGCGAGGAATCGCTTCCGCGATGCCCCAACTAAGAGTGGGAAACCTAAGGCTTTGAGTTCATCCAAACGACCCAGCATCTGCCAGTTGTGCTCAGAGTTTTTGGCGAAACCGAGGCCTGGATCCAAGATGAGCTTCTCAGGTTTCATCCCTTCGGCAAGAAGTGCATCCACACGTTCGCCGAGTTCACGGGTGATGTCCGTTGGTGCATCTTTATAGAGTGCTCGGTTGTCCATGTCGACCGAGTGACCGCGCCAGTGGCTAGCAATAAAGGTCGCATCCGACTGGGCAACGACTTTAGGCATGAAGAAATCTGCAAGTCCGCCAGAAACGTCGTTGACGTATTGTGCGCCGCGTTCAATGGCGAGGATTGCTGTGGCGGCATTCATGGTGTCGATGCTGACGACAGCACCAGCACGGACGAGTGAACCAATCACGGGAAGAACACGGAGTTGTTCTTCTTCCACACTGACGCGCTGAGCGCCGGGGCGGGTTGATTCGCCACCAATGTCGATGATGTCTGCACCCTGCTCCATCATGGCAACGCCATGCTTCACTGCAGAGTCCGTGTCAAGGTATTTACCCCCATCACTGAAGGAGTCAACGGTGACGTTGAGGATGCCCATGATCTTGGTGCGGTGCTCAGTCATTGCTGTCACCACCAGCAGAACCAATCAGAGTCATGATTTCTGCACGAGCCGCAGGCTCGGTGAGCTCGCCGCGAGAGGCAATCGTGATGGTGCGACTGTTGGTCTGTTCAACACCACGTGCAGCCACACACTGGTGGCGAGCTTCAATGACAACGAGAACACCTCGAGGGTCGAGGCCTTCCACGAGCGCATCAGCAATTTGCTCGGTCAAGCTTTCTTGCATCTGTGGTCGTGCCGACAACGTGTTCACCACTCGAGGCAATTTCCCCAGGCCAACAACGCGGTCACCGGGGAGGTAGGCAACGTGAGCAACGCCCAGGAAAGGAAGAAGGTGGTGTTCACACATGGACCGAACAGTGATGTCGGTGACCACAACAGCATCGGAGAGCTGGTCGATGGGAACACTCTCACGCAAGTGGTCGAGTGGGTCTTGTCCTACCCCGGCAAAGAACTCTGCATAGGCTTCAGCAACACGTTCCGGGGTCGATGAGAAATGAGCCTTCGTCGGATCTTCACCAATAGCGTGAAGGAGCTCGACGACGGCCGCCTCAATTCGAGCCCGGTCGATAGTCATGTTTATGCCTTGGCAGCTGGCTTCTTCGCAGCAGGCTTTGCTGCTGGCTTGACTGGAGCCTTCTTGGCCACAGGCTTCTTCACTGCAGGCTTAGCTTCTGCCTTCTTGGCAGGAACCTTGACGGGAGGAAGCTTGGAGACAGGACGCTCGTTGCTAGAAAGCCACTGCTTACGCAACGGAAGCCTCTTCACATCCTTGAAGATTTCAGCAAGCTGGTTGTGGTCGAGAGTTTCCTTCTCGAGCAACTCAGTTGCCAGACGGTCCAGCACCTTGCGGTTGGAGTTCAGAACCTTCCACGCTTCGGTGTGAGCATTGTCGATGAGTGCGCGGATTTCCTTATCCACGTGCTCTGCCATCTGCTCGGAGTAGTCACGCTGGTGACCCATGTCACGGCCCAGGAACATCTCGCCGGATGCAGCGCCAAGCTTGACCGAACCCACGGTGGAGCTCATGCCGTATTCGGTGACCATCTTGCGGGCAATGCTTGTTGCCTTCTCGATGTCGTTCGATGCGCCTGTGGTGGGGTCGTGGAACACGATCTCTTCTGCAACGCGTCCACCCATTGCATAGGTGAGCTGGTCGAGGAGTTCGTTACGAGTGACCGAGTACTTATCTTCCAGCGGAAGCACCATGGTGTAACCGAGGGCACGGCCACGAGGAAGGATGGTGACCTTGGTCACGGGGTCAGAGAAGTTCATTGCTGCTGCAGCGAGCGCGTGACCACCTTCGTGATACGCGGTGATGAGCTTTTCTTGATCCTTCATCACACGGCTGCGACGCTGAGGTCCAGCGATGACGCGGTCAATCGACTCATCCAGTGCACGGTTGTCAATGAGCTGTGCGTTGGAACGAGCTGTCAGCAAAGCTGCCTCGTTGAGAACGTTGGCAAGGTCAGCACCGGTGAAGCCGGGAGTCTTGCGTGCGACAACTTCGAGGTCCACGTTCTTAGCCATGGGCTTGCCCTTGGCGTGAACTTCGAGGATGCGCTTGCGGCCTTCCATGTCTGGAGCGTCCACGCCAATCTGGCGGTCGAAACGACCAGGGCGCAGAAGTGCAGGGTCCAGAATGTCGGGACGGTTTGTGGCAGCAATAAGAATGACGTTGGTCTTAACGTCGAAGCCATCCATCTCCACCAGCATCTGGTTGAGGGTCTGCTCACGTTCGTCGTGGCCACCACCCATACCGGCACCACGGTGACGACCGACAGCATCGATTTCATCGATGAAGATGATGGCGGGAGCGTTCTGCTTGGCCTGTTCGAACAAGTCACGAACACGGCTCGCACCGACACCGACAAACATTTCAACGAAGTCAGAACCTGAGATGGAGTAGAACGGAACGCCTGCTTCACCGGCAACGGCACGAGCAAGCAGAGTCTTACCGGTTCCGGGAGGGCCATAGAGCAAGACACCGCGAGGAATGCGGGCGCCTACCGCGAGGAAGCGAGCAGGCTCCTTGAGGAAGTCAACGATTTCAGAAAGTTCTTCAACAGCTTCGTTGGCACCAGCAACGTCAGCGAAGGTGACGGTGGGGGTTTCCTTAGTGACGAGCTTGGCTTTGGACTTACCAAACTGCATGACACCACGGCCACCTCCCTGCATGGAGGAGAGCATGAACCAGAAGAACGCACCGATCAGCAATACAGGCAGGAAGATTCCCAGCATGCTGAGGAACCAGTTTTCCTTGGGAACCTCATCGTTGAAGCCGTCAGAAAGGGTGGCGTCATTGACAGCGTCAACGACCTGCACACCACGGGGCGCGACATAGAAGAACTGAACGTCCTTGCCATATTTCGCATCGGCTTCAGTGAGCTTGAGGTCGACGCGCTGCTCAATGTCAACAATGGTTGCACTGGCAACCTTGTTCTCTTTCAGGAAGGTCAAACCGTCATCAGTGGAGACAGCTTGGAAGCCGGTCATTGAGATGAGGGATGAGCCCACCCAGACAGCAATCACCGCAACGATGATGTAGAGCAGGGGACCGCGCAGAAGGTTCTTCAATTTCATGGTCTTCTCAGGGTATCGGTGCGGAGGCTATGCCCGCTGGGTGTTTGCCGAGGGCGGAATGGGAGTTAACCCATCTGTTTAAGCGTGAGGGTCTTCTCCGCCATACACGTGTGGGGAAAGAACGGCCAAGCCACGCACGTTGCGGTAGTCCTCGTTGTAATCGAGACCATAGCCAACAACGAAGGCGTTGGGGATGTCATAACCGACGTATTTCACGTCAACAGGTTCTTTGATGGCTTCGGGCTTGCGGAACATGGCCACAACCTCGATCGAGGCAGGACCACGAGATTCCAGGTTTCCAATAAGCCAGTTCAGGGTCAGACCCGAGTCAATGATGTCTTCCACGATGAGAACGTGACGACCGGCAATTTCGGCATCCAAGTCCTTCACGATGCGCACAACACCAGAAGACTTAGTACTGGAACCGTAAGAAGACACCGCCATGAAGTCGATGTGAGCGTGGAACTTCAGCTCGCGCACCAGATCACTGAGCACCATGACAGCGCCCTTGAGCACGGCAATGATGAGGACATCTTTGCCTTCGTAGTCGCGCTCAACCTCGCGAGCAAGCTCGGCCAGGCGGACCTGGATCTGCTCTTCCGAGAAGAGAATTTCGGTGATGTCGGATTCGACGTCGCGCAACTCCATGCGTGCGTTCCTTTGAGCTGGTGAGGCTAAGCCTCGGTGGGTGTGGACGATGATGCGGTCAGCACAAGCTGAGCACCTTGTCGCTCAACTCTAATACCGGGAACGTGGAGTTCACCCTGTCCATGCCAGTCCGACACTAGTCGGGCGATGGAGTTGGTGTGAACCGCGGACAAACTGACACCAAAAACGTCTAGGGCAGAGCGTCGAATCACTCGATTGAGCAATGCCGGGGCCAGGCCTTCTAGGACAGAAGTTTCTAGAGTGGCTCGCAGCGGAGGACCTGATTCACCCAACACAGGAATCATCACCGTGGGCATGATTTCTGCCACAAGAGCGTCGAGAACTTCGGCATCCTGCTTGAGCTGCTCTGCTGTTCTCGCCAGGGCTTCAGCAACACCGGGGCCCAGCTGGTTCTCCAACACAGGCATAACTTCGTTTCGAATCCGGACTCTTGTGTAGCTGGAGTCGTGGTTGTGGGGGTCGTTCCAGACAGAAAGTCCCTGATCTTCACAAGCAGCAACTGTCTCCGCCCGACGAATTCCCAAGAGAGGGCGGCGATAAATTCCGTTGACCTCGCTCATGCCGGCCAAACTTGTAGCACCCGAACCGCGGGTCAATCCCAGCAACACTGTTTCAGCTTGATCATCCAGGGTGTGACCGAGCAACACAGCAACTGCACTCAGTTCTGACGCAACCGTCTGTAACGCCTCATAGCGCGCCGAGCGGGCATCTGCTTCTGGGCCAGAGGCTGCCACAACTTTCACTCTGCGGATAACTACCGGGTCTAATCCCAGTGCTCGAGCCTGCTCTGCAGCGTTGTTGGCGACGACGTCAGAACCTTCTTGCAGACCGTGATCCACAATTACCGCCCCTGCAAGAAGCCCAGCACGAGGCGCTTCAAAGGCTAAACCGGCGGCTAGAGCTAAAGAGTCTGGTCCACCACTGAGTGCGACAAGAACGACAGCGTCAGGTGTGAGGTCAGAGAGGTTCTCTCGAATGGCACGACGAACGTCAGCCATGGCTGGCGTGAGTCGGGGACGTTCGGTCATCATCAAGTAACCTTATGAGGTATTCATCTCAACCGTGAAGGAGCCCATCGTGGCCGCTTACGACGTCGTCGTTGAAATTCCCAAGGGAAGCCGTAACAAGTATGAAGTTGACCACGAAACTGGTCGCGTCTACCTGGACCGCGTGCTGTTCACCACTTTCGTTTACCCCACCGACTACGGCTACTTCGAGAACACTCTCGGCCTTGACGGAGACCCCGTTGACGCTCTCGTTCTTCTCGAATACCCCGTCTTCCCCGGCGTTGGTGTTTCGGTTCGCCCTGTTGGCGTTCTCAACATGAGCGACGAAGCTGGTTCAGATGCCAAGGTCATCTGCGTTCCAGCTAAGGACCCACGTTGGGCTCACATCCAGGACATCGAAGATGTTCCTGAGCAGACTCGCAACGAGATCGACCACTTCTTCAAGCGTTACAAGGACCTCGAGCCTGGCAAGTTTGTCCAGGTTGATGGCTGGGGCAACGCAGCTGAAGCAGAGCAGATCGTTGTTGACGGTTTCGCTCGCCTCAAGGCTGAGGGCCACTAGTCATATAGACCACGAAAGAACCCCCGCTCAGTGAGCGGGGGTTCTTTTTGTTGAGTTCTTGTTATCCCAGTGGTGCGCCGCGATCTGCCATGAAGGGCTCAGGGTCAATACCGTTGAAAGCGGGGCTGTCGTGAACCTCGAAGTGAACGTGGCAACCAGT
>NZ_CAKZII010000073.1 GCF_936931525.1 uncultured Aurantimicrobium sp. | reverse complement strand
CCAGGCGACGGAATAAGTGAAATCTTTGGTTTCTTCAAAGCGAGTTATAACTTCGTCAAGATTTGCACATTTGTAGGTTGTTTCTTCAATCAGGCTTGAAGTAATTGGCTTGAGCTTAATTGTTGCGTCAAGAATGACACCGGTAAGGCCCATCCCTCCACAAGTAGCATGAAAAAGTTCTGATTTCTGAGACGGACTTGAAACTACTTTGGAACCGTCTCCCAGGAGAATTTTCATTTCGAGAACGTGATCACAAAATGTGCCTTCAACATGATGATTCTTTCCGTGCACATCACAGGCAATTGCTCCACCAACGGATACAAAACGAGTTCCAGGAGTGACGGGCAAAAACCAGCCACGAGGAACAAACACTTTGAGGATCTCATCCAGAGAAACCCCAGATTCACAGCGAACAATTCCAGTTTTGGAATCAAAAGAAATGAAGCGGTCTAGTGAGTTGGTGGAAAGCGTGATGTCTCCCAACGCGGAATCACCATAGCTTCGGGCTAATCCACGTGGCGTGACTTCATTGCTCATCCCTCGGAGGAGTTTTTCAGTGTCAAATTCATTCTTTGGAGTGAAGTTTTCCGCTTCGACACGTGGATACCTTCCCCAACTAAACAGTTCGGTTTTCATCAAGATTCCTTCGACTGAGAAAAGACATATTTTTTGTCAAGTTGATATTTCACTAAATAGCCGATGATCAGCCCCACTGCACCGCCCAGCAGCCTCATTCCTTCTTCCTGGAACCAAAGCTGGAACAAGGCTTCAGCCCCCCAAAAAATTGAAGTAGTAACAACTGCCATCAAGACATAGAGGACAAAAATACGTGAGTCATGGAACAGATTGTTTGCAGTGAAATTGAAAATATATTTTTTGTCTAGAACATATTTAATTGGCAACCCAACAGCAGTTCCAACTAGGACAGATATCGTGATGGCAAATTCACCCTCATACAAACGCAAGAAAGCTGCCTGGCTCCCTAAATTTGCTAACAGTGCAAGAGTGGCAAATACCGAGTAGAGGAATGCTATTTTCATTCGTGCAGTCATCAGAGGACCATTGCCAATAAGAAGACCAAACCGATTGTGGCGGCAAGCCAATAACTTGGTTTGTCCTTAAGTGCAAAAACA
>NZ_CAKZII010000072.1 GCF_936931525.1 uncultured Aurantimicrobium sp. | reverse complement strand
CTTAGGTGTGACATATCCGCGATCCACAATCAGACCAAGGATTGATGCATAGGTGGAAGGACGACCGATGCCGAGCTCTTCCAACTTCTTCACCAGCGTTGCTTCTGTGTAACGGGGAGGAGGAGTGGTGTCGTGACCCTTTGCCTCAACATCAGCGAGGACCAGTTTCTGGCCTTCGGTCATGATGGGCAGCTTGGCTTCAGCCTGTGCGTCCTGAGCGTTGCGCTCTTCGTCTGTGCTTTCCTCATAGGCATTCAAGAAGCCACGGAAAGTGATGACAGTACCGCTGGCAGTGAACTCAACCGCATCGCCTGAGGCGGGGGTTGCCTTGGCAGTTACGGTAGCGGTCTGACCCTTGGCATCAGCCATCTGGGATGCAACAGTGCGCTTCCAGATCAGGTCGTAGAGCTTCCACTCGTTGCCGCGCAGAACGTTCTGCAGTTCCGAAGGAGTCTTGAAGGTTTCACCTGCGGGGCGAATAGCTTCGTGTGCTTCTTGTGCGTTCTTGCTCTTGCCCGAGTACTGACGAGGTGCATCAGCAACCTGGTCTGCTCCATAGAGAGTGGTGGCCTGGGTGCGAGCTGCTGCAATCGCCTGCCCCGAGAGGGAAGGCGAGTCAGTACGCATGTAGGTGATGTACCCGTTTTCGTAGAGACCCTGAGCCACGCTCATGGTCTGCTTCGAAGAGAACTTCAGCTTGCGAGAAGCTTCCTGCTGCAGAGTTGAGGTTGTAAACGGTGCTGAAGGACGGCGGGTGTAGGGCTTGGTCTCCAGGCCCGCAACGACGATTTCCGTGCTTGCTTCACGCAGGGCAGCCGCCAGTGCAACAGCAGCATCTTCACTGAGCAGAGTGGCCTTGGTGGTCAGCTGACCGTTGTCATCGAAATCTTTACCGGAGGCAATAGTGCTGCCACCAACGCGAACAAGCTTGGCTTCGAACTGAGTGGATGCTTCAGTAGAAGTGCCGAGGGTTGCCAGCAGATCCCAGTAGTTCGCGGAGTTGAACGCCATGCGTTCACGTTCACGGTCAACCACCAGACGAAGAGCAACAGTCTGAACACGACCTGCAGAGGTACCAGGTCCAACGCGGCGACGCATGACATCCGACATTTCCCAGCCGTAGAGGCGGTCAAGGATTCGGCGGGTTTCCTGAGCATCTACCAGCGCAGTGTCGAGCTCACGAGTGTTCTCCTGGGCAGCCTGAATGGCTTCCTTGGTGATTTCGTGGAACACCATGCGGTGGACCGGAACCTTGGGCTTGAGCACCTGGAGCAAGTGCCAGGAGATCGCTTCACCTTCGCGGTCCTCATCAGTTGCGAGGTAGAGCTCGTCGGCATCCTTGAGAGCCTTCTTGAGTTCAGCAACAGTCTTCTTCGAGTTTTCGGAGACGACGTAATACGGCTCGAAGTTGTCTTCGACGTTCACAGCGAACTTGCCGAAGGGACCCTTTTTCATGTCCACAGGAAGCTCGCTGGGCTTGGGCAAGTCACGGATGTGACCTACCGATGCGAGCACCTCGTAGTTGTCACCCAGGTATTTGCCAATGGTCTTGGCTTTGGCTGGTGACTCAACGATGACGAGCTTTCTAGTGCTGGACAAACATTCCTCCGAAATAAGTGGCGTTCCAAAAGGTCAAGATACACGGCAATTTGGGTTCGTCAATCACCGAAGCTCATTTTTCGGTCCTGCTTTGGCTCGTGTCTGGGTCATAAATCCCAGCACGGTGACCTGCAAGGTCACCCGAGCAATCAATCCGTGAACCTCACATTTTTCTAGCTGAAAGTTATTTCTCTGGGCGAGTCTTTCCGCGCGATTACAGGGATATCCGGGGATGCGACCTGAAGCAGCATCTGCTGCTTCAAGGGCTGCTTGGTCGGTTACTGACTGGGCTGTGTCGAGGGTGATGAAAGCAGTTCCGAAAAAAAGTAGAAGAGATGTCACCGAAATGACGCCTCCGACCAGAATCAGGGTGGCCGTCGGACCTGAGCCCCGATCACTGCGCATTGATCACACACTCCCGAACAGAGACCTCGGAGAGTATCCACGAGAGCGGACCCGACCCTGTCGATTGGGTGAGGGAAACACATACAAGTTCTCCCTCTGCCGATTCTGAAAGTGTCGCTTGCGGATTTGCGTGGGCCATCGATGCGCTCACGACAGAAATATCAACACCACGTGAAAGCTCCCGTGCTGCTTGTCTGGCAAGTGCTGCATTGGTGAGTTGGATTCCTAGAGCGCCAACTGCCTGGAGACACACCCCGAGCACCAACACAATCGCAGGAAGTACCATCGCCAACTCGGCAGTGACACTACCCTCCGAACGTGAGAGCACGGCGCACCATGTCTGTCAGGATTTGCTTCACTTCATCTCCGCGCAGAATCGTCACGAGGAGTCCTGCGAACCCGACAGCAGCCATTGTTGCTATGGCATATTCAGCTGTTGCTGCTCCTGTTTCCGAACGGAAGTGCCGAAGAGCCTGAGTCATTTTCTTGAGGGTCATTGTTGTCATGTTCACCACACCTTTCACGCCCATCACAGCGCAGGGAAGGACAGTGAAATCACACCTCTATATAAGAGGTGCACGTGAGCTAGGAATTCAGCGCTGTGGAGGAGATCACACTGGCCACCAGCGGCAGCACTCCCACCGCGATAAATGCGGGCAAAACACACACACCCAAAGGAATCATCAGCTGAACTGAAAGCCTTTCCACGCGGACTTGTGCTTCTTCCCTGGCAGCGTGACGTTGCATCTGCGCCTGCCCGCGCATCAACCCCACAAGGGCAACACCTGTCTGGGCTGAAATCTCGACAAAACGATCACACTGCGCAAGTTCCCTCGATGCATCCTCGGGGCTTCTGGAGTAGTCCTTCGCGATTTTCCCCGCCCACGCTCGTGCCTGATGCACCGGCTGGCCCGCTACCAAAGAAATTGCCAGTGCTTCAGCTGCCATCCCACGTGCCCAATTCCATTGCTGGGCAGCGTTCACCATCCGAGCAGACCAGCGATGGGAAAGGAACATCAAACCGGTGGCAACAACGATCACGGCCCACCCCAGAGACGACCCGAGCAAAAATCCCAGTGGGTTATATCCAGCGAGCATGCCTCCGGCTATTGCTAGCAGCGGCAAGCCCATCACAAGTCTGGTCGCTGCTTGGGGCCCAGAAAGATGCACCCGTGCCTGCCGAGCATTTTCTGCTGCGGCAGTAAACGCCTCCGAACACACTTCCAACACTGCAGCTGGCGGTGCGCCTGTTGTCATGGTGAAACTCCACAGCTCTGCCAAGAAAGCTTCGGGTGAGCCGGGGCGAGATGTTGCAAGTGCATCAACAACAAGATCTGCATGTTCGGCAGCGGAACGAGGGTTCAATCCTGCCGTCAATAAAGCAGAAGCCAGGCGGGTTTGTTCAGAGAGTAACCGGAGAGAAGTTTCTTCTTCAGATGCTGAGCTCGCGGAGAGCGAGTGGACCTTCCTCCTGAATAAATTCACCCAATGCAGCAATCCTTCTGCCATGTTCACCTCGTTCCAGATGAACAACCACATCGAGTCCCCCGCGCGCTAAGGAAGCGAGTAAGTCCATGCTCATTCCTGCGTGATAGCCGAGGGCCTGCAACCTGGAAGTAACCTCGTGCAAAGAATTGGCATGCAAGGTGAGTCCCCCACCGGTGTGACCTGTGTTGAGTGCAGCTAACACTGCCCCCACTTCAGAGCCACGACATTCTCCAAGCACAAGTCGGTCTGCCCGCATCCGGAGTGCGTGGGGAACGAGACTGTCCATACTGACCCCACCAGCTCCCTCAATGTTGGGTTGCTGAGCTTCCAGAGTGATGACGTGGGGATGCAAGATCTGAAGTTCAGCGACATCCTCGAGCACGACGATGCGCTCTGTGGCAGGAACATCAGAGAGTAAATGCCCCAATAACGAGGTCTTCCCCGATCCTGCAGCCCCAGTAATCAACACAGTGCGTTTGTGGAGCACACATTCTTGAAGAAACTCTTTCTGCCGCTCGCTCATGAAACCTGAGGACACACGTTCTTCCCAACTCAGCTGGGAGGTGCGGGGAATGCGCAGAGCGATCGTTGTCCCTGAGCCGGCGATGGGTGTCAGGACAGCATGAACACGGATGTTCCCCGGAAGTCGGACATCAACACAGGGATGCGCCTGATCGAGGTGCCTTCCTCCTCGGGAGATGAGGTCAACCGCGAGGGAACGAATCTCGGGTTCGGTAAATGCCCAGGAGCTGTCTCGCTCGAGTCCTTGACCACAGTCAATCCACAAACCCGCATTGCTGGAGATGAGCACGTCGGTGACTCGGGGGTTTCTGAGATGGCTATCTAGACGGGCAAGCATCGGCCCAAAATAGGCAAAATATCCATCAAATGGGATTTTTTACGTCGATTTGGGGTCATTTGTACCCCTTTTGCCCCTGTGGAGGAGAAGGCGTACGTATCCGTACGAGCCACTTAACGGTGGAAGGCGACACCAGTTGGGGGGAACGGTGTCGCCTTCGTGACGCCAGATTGGGGGAATCGGCGGCGCCACCAGTCAGATACGAAGCTCTGAACTATTTGAGTGTACGACATAAACCTGAGATTAATCTTGTACCCCGGGTCTAAAAAGTAACTTTGTATACAAAGTTTGAAATTGGGAGTAATCTCAATACAGACTTGGTTTGAGTTTTAGTCACCCCCCAATGAAGTGAGGTGCTCGAAATGAGCAACAATATTGACAACCTGATGCACGAGGAACGTCGCTTTCCGCCCAGCGCAGAATTCACAGCGCAGGCAGTAGGTCAGGCCAACTTGTATGCAGACTCCAAGAAAGACCGCCTTGGCTTCTGGGATAAGCAGGCAAAGGAACTCCTTCACTGGCACAAGCCCTTCACCCGCGTGCTCGACTGGAGCGATGCTCCAGTCGCTAAGTGGTTCGATGACGGCGAGCTCAACGTTGCATACAACTGCCTCGACCGCCACGTCCTCGAAGGCCGCGGCGACCGCGTTGCGATCTACGGCGAAGGTGAGCCTGGCGACCAGCGTGTATACACTTACAGCGAATTGACCGCAGAAGTTAAGCGTGTCGCAAACGTCTTCCTCTCACTGGGAGTTACTGCAGGTGACCGCATCGCGATCTACATGCCCATGATTCCTGAGGCCGTCATCACCATGCTGGCTTCGGCACGTATTGGTGCAGTCCACACTGTTGTCTTCGGTGGCTTCAGCGCAGACAGCCTGCGCAGCCGTATCGATGACGCAGAAGCAAAGCTCGTGGTCACCGCTGATGGTGGATGGCGCAAGGGCAAGGTCTTCCCCCTCAAGCCAACCGTTGACGCAGCACTCGAAGCCAACGGCGGCGGAAGCACCGTCACCAACGTGCTCGTGGTCAAGCGTGGCGAGAACGACGTTGCGTGGACCGAAGGTCGCGACCTCTGGTGGGACGACGCCAAGGCTGGCGTTGACGCTGAGCACGTAGCTCAGGGATTCCCTGCAGAGCACCCCCTCTTCATCCTGTACACCTCTGGTACCACGGGTAAGCCCAAGGGTATTTTGCACACCACTGGTGGCTACCTCACTCAGGCTGCGTTCACTCACAAGAACATCTTCGATCTGCACGCAGATACAGATGTCTACTGGTGCACCGCTGACGTTGGTTGGATTACCGGTCACTCCTACGTGGTTTATGGCCCCCTGGCTAACGGTGCAACTCAGGTTGTCTTCGAGGGCACCCCAGACGCACCTCACCCCGGTCGCTGGTGGGAAATCATCGAGAAGTACAAGGTCTCGATCCTCTACACCGCACCGACCGCTATCCGCTCCTTCATGAAGCTCGGCCGCGAAATTCCTGCCAAGTTTGACCTCTCCAGCATCCGAGTCCTCGGATCCGTGGGTGAGCCCATCAACCCTGAAGCGTGGATTTGGTATCACGACATCATCGGTGGCGGCAAGGCTCCGATTGTGGACACCTGGTGGCAGACCGAGACCGGCGGCATCATGATTGCTGCTCTTCCAGGTGTCACCACCTTGAAGCCAGGTTCTGCACAGGTTCCCATCCCCGGTGTTGTCATTGACATCGTGGACGAGCAGGGCGTGCCTCAGGAAAAGAACTCCGGTGGCCTCTTGGTCATCTCGGAGCCTTGGCCAGCCATGCTCCGCGGTATCTGGGGAGACCCCGTTCGTTTCCAGGAAACCTACTGGGACAAGTTCGGCGACAAGTACTTCGCTGGCGACGGTGCGCGCTACGACCGCGACGGCGACATCTGGCTCTTGGGCCGTGTTGACGACGTGATGAACGTCTCTGGTCACCGCCTCTCAACTGCTGAGATCGAATCTGCACTCGTAGGTAACAACATTGTTGCTGAAGCTGCAGTGGTTGGTGCCGCAGATGAGACCACTGGTCAAGCAGTTGTTGCCTTCGTCATCTTGAAGAAGAGCCACATTGACGACCAGACTCCTGAGGAAGCAAGCGCTTTGCTGCGCAAGCACGTTTCCGACCAGATTGGTGCGATCGCTCGCCCCTCGAAGGTCTACATCGTGGAAGAACTTCCCAAGACCCGTTCTGGCAAGATCATGCGTCGTCTGCTCCAAGACGTCGCTGAAGGCCGCGAAATTGGGGACACCACCACCCTGACCGACACTGGTGTGCTCAGCATCATCAGCGCTCAGGTGCACTAAGCATTACGAAGCACGAACAACAGAACCCCAGGCCCGTGGCCTGGGGTTCTGCGTTTGTTCTGAAGATTTACTTGAACGAAACGATGATCTCTACTTCAACAGGCGCATCCAAGGGAAGCACAGCAACACCCACGGCAGAGCGTGAGTGAACACCCGCGTCACCGAAGATCTCACCGAGAACTTCAGAAGCACCGTTGATCACACCAGGCTGTCCAGTGAAGGCAGGGTCGCTGGAGACGAAACCGACAACCTTGACCACACGGGTCACGCGGTTGAGGTCACCCAAGACAGACTTCACTGCGGCGAGCGCATTGAGTGCACAGATCCGTGCATAGTCTTTCGCGTCTGAGGCAGGAATCAGACCGTGGCCTTCGCCCACCTTGCCGGTGGCAGGAAGTGCACCAGAGACCATAGGCAGCTGACCAGAGGTGAAGACGAGGTCTCCGTGGATCACGGCAGGGGTGTATGCCGCAACCGGTGGCACGAGGTCCGGGATATCAATGCCGAGTTCGGCAAGACGAGCTTCGATGTTAGACATGGTTTTCCTTAATTTCTAGAGCTATTCAGCCAGTGGTCGTTTGAGGTAGGCAACAAGACCACCTTCGGGGCCCGTAACGATTTGAACGAGCTCCCAACCTTCGGAACCCCACGTGTTCAAAATCGCAGTGGTGTTGTGAATAAGCAGCGGAGTGGTGATGTATTCCCACTTGATGGCGGCCATGAGTCTCCGTTCGGTCTTTTCTCAGCAATTCCGGCTAAATTAGAGTCTATGTTTGCCAAGAAGCCTTCGCGTTCAGGAATCATCGGCGGGCTGCTCGCATTTGTCGGCATGAGTGCCGTTGCAGCAGTCTTGATTGCCGCTGCAGTGACCCCCGCTATTGCCGTCACTGGTGTTACCACGAACAGCGCCCTGGGTGTTTTTGACGAACTCCCCGCATACCTCAAGATCAACGACTTGGCTGAAAAGTCGAGCATGTATGCCAAGCGTGAAGATGGCTCTGAGGTTCTCCTCGCCTCCTTCTATGCTCAGAACCGAATTACGGTTCCCCTCGAAGAGATCTCTCCCTTCGTCGTGGACGCAGCCATTGCAACAGAAGACCCCCGTTTCTATGAGCACGGTGGTGTTGACCTGATTGGTACTGCCCGTGCCATCATCTCGAACGCCACAGGTGGCGACGTGCAGGGTGGTTCTTCAATCAGCCAGCAGTACGTCAAGAACATCTTGGTCATGCGCGCGGAAGAAATTGCAGATCCTGAGGCACGTAAGGCTGCCTACTATGCAGCTACCCAGACCACCATTGAGCGCAAGCTCAAGGAAATGAAGCTGGCAATCAGCATCGAGTCCAAGTATTCCAAGGATGAGATTCTCAACGGTTATCTCAACATCGCCTCATTCGGCGGACGCGTATACGGTATCGAGTCGGCCTCCGAGTATTACTTCGGCGTCAAGGCCAAGGACCTGACCCTTGCTCAAGCAGCAAGCTTGATTGCCACCGTCAACAACCCCAACAACTTGCGTATCGATATTCCTGAGAATGTGGAATACAACGAACAGCGACGCAACTATGTGCTTGGCCGCATGCTTGCTGAAGGCAAGATCACGAACAAGGAATACAAGGCAGCTATTGCAGAGCCTGTTACTCCGGTCATCACTCCTTCCAGCACTGGTTGCCAAACAGCTGGTGGTGCCGCCTTCTTCTGTGACTACGTCACCTGGATCATCAAGAACGACCCCGCCTTCGGTGCGACAGAAGACGAGCGCTGGGCAGCATTCCAACGCGGTGGTTGGAAGATCATGACCAGCTTGGACGTCGAGATGCAGGCAGCTGCAGAGACTGCGCTCAATGACCGCGTTCCCAAGATTGTCCCTGAGGGTGACATCGCAGGTTCTGCTGTATCCGTTCAGGTAGGCACCGGACGCGTCTTGGCCATGGCCCAGAGCAAGGACTACTCTGCTGACCCCGAGGTGGTTGCCTCAGGCGCGAACTACACCTCCGTGAACTACAACACTGATAGTCGCTACGGTAGCTCCACCGGTTTCCCTGTGGGCTCGACCTACAAAATCTTCACCCTGATTGAATGGCTCAAGCAGGGCCACGGCCTCAACGAAGTTGTCTCCGGCAAGGTCAAGGACTGGAAGATGTCCGAGTTCAAGAACAGCTGTGAACCCACCGGTGGACCTAACTGGAAGCCAGTGAACTACGCAGGTGCGTTCGACTCCACCACGACCGTGATGAACGCGTTGAAGAACTCCTACAACCTCAACTTCATCACCATGGCGTCCAAGATGGACCTCTGCAACATCCGTAAGGATGCAGAAGCCTTCGGTGTTCACCGTGCTGACAACACCACGCTCAAGTCGAACCCCTCCACCATCATTGGTACCGAGGAAATCGCACCGCTGACCATGGCTGTTGCTACCGCTGGTATTGCCAACGACGGCAAGACCTGTACTGCGATAGCGATCGATGAAATCGTCGACTACAAGGGCAAGAAGATCACTCCGCCTAAGACCAAGTGCACGCAGTCGGTAACCCCTGCTGTGGCTCGCACCACTGCCTACGCTATGGAGAACGTCCACTCTGCTGGTGGTACAGCAGCACGTGCCGATGTGGGTGATGGCGTCCCCTGGATTGCCAAGACCGGTACTTCTGACAACGCTGAGCAGAACTGGATCATGGGTTCTACCACCAAGGTTGCCACCGTGGTGTGGCTCGGTAACGTCTCTGGCCACGTTGCGCTCTCGAGCGTTGACTTTACAAACGGTCGCCAATACAACACCAAACAAGACATCTTCAAAGACATCATGGCGGTAGCAAACCGTCAATTTGGTGGAGATCCCTTCGGCGCTCCGGACCCCAACCTGGTCAAGGGTAAGTCCGTCAGTGTTCCTGCTATCCAAGGCCTCACAAAGGAACAAGCACAGGCCCTCATCGAGAGTGTAGGCCTCACCTTCACCGATGGTGGCGAGATGGACTCTGAACTCCCCCTCAACACGGTAGCTAAGTCAGAGCCTGCCTCTGGCGAGCCCACTGCCGTTGGTGGCGAAGTCAAGGTGTACTTCTCCAACCACACTCTTGTAGCCGGTCCTCCAAGTACATTGGGCATGACAGCTGCGTTAGCTCGAAGTACCCTAGTCGCTGCTGGTTGGACTGTGAGCCCAACCGTGGAGTTACCCGTTCCTACTCCAACTGAGATGTGCCCTGTGCCCCTGCCACCAGCACCTACTCCGGCTCCAACACCTTCAGCTTCACCGACTTTATGTCCTGTAGTGCCGAACCCAATCACAAACAAAGAAGATCGAATAGTAACCGTTCAATCTCCTGTTGGCGGATTCGTGAAGCCCACGACCCCCATCGTGATTTCCGTACCAGGGTAATGAGTTCTTCTGCAGCGATCGGCCGCGATGTCCTTGTGGGCATCGGGCTGGTTGCTGTGGGTGCACTCGCGTGGGGCACTCTTGTTGAGCGCAATGCCTTCACTCTCCGAAACGTTGAAGCCAAGATTCTTGAACCAGGATCAGCGCCACTTCGGATACTTCACATTTCTGACCTCCACCTCGCACCCTGGCAAAAGGGGAAGATGGAGTGGGTGCGTTCATTAGCTGAATTAGCTCCAGACTTCATTGTGAACACCGGTGACAACTTGGGTCATCAGGATGCACTTCCTGCCCTGCAAGAGACGCTGTCAGCATTTGCTGGCACTCCAGGAGTATTCGTTAACGGGTCGAATGATTACTTCGCACCTGAATTCAAAAACCCCTTTGCCTACTTTGCCGGTCCGTCCAAAGCAACCAAAGTTGCCGAACGTCTCGACACAGCAGCACTGATGGATTACTTCACCGAGGAACTCGGTTGGGCAAACCTCAACAACTCGGCAGCAACGCTGACTATTGGTGAACGCCGCATCGATTTCATGGGCGTGGATGACCCCCACCGCTCCTTCGATTCTCTCTCTCGGATGGAACGGGCTCTCGAGTCCATACAGTCCGAAGACTTCTTGGCTGGCTCAACTCCCGAGATCACTATTGGTGTTGCCCACGCTCCGTATCAGCGCATTTTGAATGACTTTGTTACTCAAGGTGCAGAGATGATCTTCGCCGGCCACACGCATGGTGGTCAGGTCTGTGTTCCCGGTTTCGGCGCATTGGTGACCAACTGCGACATTCCCCGTGATCAAGTCAAGGGTTTGAGCTCATGGCAGCACGGTAGCCGCTCAGCAGCCCTCAACGTCTCTGCAGGCGTGGGAACATCGATCTTTGCTCCCGTGCGCTTTGCGTGTGCTCCTGAGGCTTCTCTGGTCACTCTCAGTGCCCGAGAGAGCTAGAACAGCTTAGAAGTAGACCTCTTTGCGGAACATTCTGTTCAGCTTGCCCGCAATGCGGTAACCAAACTTGTTCCACAGCTGCGTCTTCTTCTCGTCCACGACGAGGTCATAGGTTCCGACCCGGTCAATCACAATGGGGCTCAGGCTGGTCTTGAACATGCCGATGCCATGGAGATGGTGTGTGGGGTCCTTGAGCTGATCTGAGGGTGGGCAACCCATCATGTCGTAGCTGACTGCCTGACCGCGTGCTTTATGCCATTCGATGATGTGCCACTGCAGAGCATGGCTAGCGCCATAAGCCTTGCGGTCACGAATGGAGGCGCCATCTTTATACCAAGCTTTGAAGCCCATCCAACCGGTGTATGCACCAGCGACGACCTCGCCATCGACATAAGCAAAGAACATCTTGCCCTGGTCACGGTTGGCATATTCGTTCCAGAAGGAGACGTAGTAGTCGTAGGTGCGAATCATGAACCCAGCGTCGTCACCTGTTGCACCCAGCAGCTTGTACATGGTGCGCATGTTCTCTTCAGTGAGCGGTGCCTCTGCCACAGTCACTCCATCGCGTGCCGCGCGGCGAATCGCGTAGCGTCCCTTCTGGGGCATGTCCGCGAGGATGGTGTCGATATCTGGACTGAGGTCAATCATGACGGTGGAGGAAATCGGCTGAACGTTGTCGACCTTCACGAGCCCTGCAGAACGTAGTGTTTTATCTGCCTGCTCGGAATAGATCAGCTCTGATTCGAGCTTGACGAGAAAAACTCCGTGGCTGGCAGCAAATTCCTTCAGGGCAGGAACAATCGCCGCAACCTGTTCAGCAGAACCAAAACCTGGCCCCGTGGGCGAATACCAAATCTTGCCCAGGCCAGGGATGCTGCGTTCAATGAACAATCCGGCAACACGAGGCTTCGCCTCCGTGTTCTCCTCATTGAAGATGAGGCGAAGAGGCTTCCAGCCACCAATAGCCTTCGCAATGGCGAAACTTTCCGCTTGATACATTGACCCGTGGTCAGGGTTAGCAATAACTAGATTGTCCCAATTGGCAATCTCTGCGTCGGTCGCGAAGCGCACTGGAAGAGTCATCGAACTAAGCTTAGAGCAAGGACTATGGCCCTCCCCTGAGGCTTGAGCAAAGGATGGAAACCCGATTATGGCTTCTTCCACCATCGCTCGCGCCAGCACCTTGATGGCAATCGGAACGACCGCCTCACGGGTTCTCGGATTCGTCAAGGCAATGGTTTTGGCAACGGCAATCGGTGTGACCGCATCCGTGGGTGCTGACTCTTTTGCGGTGGGAAACATGCTTCCCAACAGCGTCTATATGGTGCTGATCGGCGGTGTTCTCAGTGCCGTGTTGGTGCCTCAGATTGTGCAGGCAATGGCCGGCCACGATGGTGGCAGTGCCTATGTGAACAAACTCGTCACTATCGCGATGGTGTTCTTGCTGGCCATCACAGCACTGGCTATGGCTCTCGCTCCGTTCTTAGTCCGCCTCTATGCCATGGCATGGTCACCTGAACAACTCGCACTGGCCGTGGGCTTTGCGTATTGGTGCCTGCCCCAGATCTTCTTCTATGGCCTGTTTAACATCTTGGGCGAAGTCCTCAACGCTAAGAAAGTCTTTGGGCCTTCCTCGTGGGCACCTGTGCTCAACAACATTGTGGCCATCACAGGACTGGCGATCTACATCGTCTTGTTCGGTGCCGACCCCGACGGAACCCGGGGCCTGGACGACTGGCACTCAGGGCAAATTGCTCTTCTTGCCGGAAGTGCAACTCTGGGCGTAATCGCACAAGCCATCATCTTGTCCCTGGCATGGCGCAAGGCTGGCATCAGCTACCGACCCGACTTCGTCTGGCGCGGAGTGGGCTTTAGCACACTCGGAAAGATTGCCGGCTGGTCGTTGGCCACTGTCATTGTGATGCAACTCGGTGGAATCGTCACCACCAATGTGGCCAGCACCGCTTCGGGTAAGGGTGCTTCTGTTGCTGCCCTGCAATATGCGTGGCTTATCTTCATGCTCCCCTATTCGATCTTGGCCTTCTCCATAGGCACCGCCTACTTCACGCGTCTTGCTGAGCATGCTCGGAACAATAAGCCAGAAGACATGCGCTCAGATGTCTCTGCCGCATTGCGGGTCATCGGCTTGGTCATGACCGGTTCCGCTGCCATCATTTTCATCACCGCGCCCTTCATTGCACTGGTGTTGATGGATGGGGCGAAACCTGCAGATATTGCCGCTCTAGCGGTAGTCATCATGATGTATATCTTGAGCCTCACTCCCTATGGAATGCTCTTTGTCATCCAGCGCACCTACTTCGCTTTCAACGACACCAGGACGCCCTTCTACTTCACGGTGCTTCAAATTTCCTTGTTTGTCGGCGGCTCGTTACTGGTCCTTGCATTTTCGCCCGTCGAACTCGTAGCGGCCATGCTGGCACTGTCGTTTACCTGTGCCACCATCATCCAAGTAGCGGTGGGATTGATTTTCTTGCGCAAGAAGATTGGCGGCATCGACGGCAAGCGCGTATTCGTTAGCCATGTGAAATACGGCATTGCCGTGATCCCCACCGTCATTGCCGGATTTTTCATGCTGCAGTTCAGCGCTGGCTATATCGACACCGATAACTTAGCCGTGGCCATCATCGAAAGCATGATTTATGCGCTCATCCTGGGCAGCATATATATCGCCACGTTATGGCTTCTTCGCTCCGGCGAGATTGCTGAACTCATGGGGCAAGTCAAGGGCAAACTTTCCAGGCGCTAATGGAGCGAAGAACTTTCCTCGAGCTCCTGGCAGCAGGTGTCATCACTGCAGCAACAGGAGTGGCGGCGGGAATTTTCCTTCCCAAACTCTTGGATGGAAAATCTGAGTTTGGCTTCGGGAAGATGGGTGAGGCCCTTCCCCCGATTGCCGAAGATGTGAACGTCTACCCTTCTGCAATACCCATCATTTTTGAACCGCCTCGGGTGACACAGGTCCCCGTCCCCTTTGGCACGATCAGCTCTATTCCAGACCACCCAGGAATGTTTGCCCTCACCGTGGACGATGGGATTTCTTCTCAGGTGGTGAGGGAATACACGCGCTTTGCCCAGGAGACTGGAATGCGCCTCACGTTCTTTGTCACGGGTCAATATCCGTCGTGGTCTGACAACATTCCTGAATTACGTCCCTTGGTTGAAAGCGGCCAGATTCAGATGGCTAACCACACCTGGTCACACCCGTCCCTGCTCAAAGTCAGTAACGGACAGGTGTCTTCCGAGCTTGGCCAGACACATGATTTCTTGCTGAAAAATTATGGCGTGGATGCCACACCCTATTTCCGTCCACCCTTTGGCAATCACGATGCGCGGGTTGATTCGGTCGCAGCATCGCTCGGATACACCACCCCTGTGATGTGGCACGGAACTCTCTCTGACGCTGGGCAGATCACTCCCGATCAATTGCGTGAGTTTGCCGGCAAATGGATAGGGGAAAAGCGCATCGTCATCGGCCACGCTAATTTCCCTGCCGTGACAGAGTGCTTTGGCTACATCAAGGACTTGATCTTGGAACGCAAGCTTCAGCCAGTTACGCTCAATGACCTCTACCTCAAGGCGTAGTTAGGGGCGACCCAAGCTGCTGTAGTGGAATCCTGCAGCACGCCACGATGCGGGGTCCAGCACATTTCGTGCATCCACAATGCGCTTGTGTGCCATCAGGTCCCCCACGTTCCGAGGATCAAGCTGAACAAACTCTGGCCACTCGGTGACAAGCACTGCGATGTCTGCATCTAACAAAGCCTGCTGTGCATTTTCAGCAAGAGAAATCTGTGGGGCAACTCGAGAAACCGGGCCACCTGCTTCAGGATCAAATGCGAGCACGTCGGCGCCGAGTTCATGTAGTCGACGAGCAACATCCAAGGCGGGTGAGTCTCTGACGTCGTCAGAGAGTGGCTTAAACGCCAGCCCAAGTATCGCAACCTTCTTGTCGGTTATGTCTCCTCCGCAATCAGCAATAACGCGGTCGACGACTCGCTGGCGCTGGCGAAGATTAATTTCATCTACTTCACTGAGGAACGCCACGGAAGAACCGAGACCAAGTTCCTCTGCTCGGGCAGAAAAAGCTCTATTTTCTTTTTGTATTCTGCGACCACCTATATCTACACCAGCATTCAGAAATCTACGGCCGATACGAGCGTCATAACCAATGGCATCTGCCAGCTCGGTCACGTTGGCGCCTGTAGCTTCAGCAATCTCACTCATCGCATTGATAAAGCTGATCTTGGTAGCCAGGAATGAGTTGGCGGCTATTTTGACCAATTCAGCAGTAGCGCGATCAGTAACTACAAGAGGAGTATCTGCAGCAAGTGCGGTGGAGTAAACCTCTTGCAAAGCAGAGAGTGCTGGGTCGAATGATGGTCCGGGATTGATTCCGAAAACAAGGCGATCTGGAGAGATGGTGTCTTGAACGGCAAAGCCTTCACGAAGAAATTCGGGATTCCACACCACCGTTGCAGATGAACCAGCAGCAGTTACCTTTTCTTCAAGGCGCTGAGAAGTTCCTACAGGCACTGTACTTTTCCCCACGAGGAAGTCAGCGTCATCGAGATAAGGGATGAGAGCATCCACAGCGGAATCCACGTAGGTCATATCTGCTGCGTTGCTGCCGGCTTTTTGGGGAGTGCCCACAGCAATAAAGTGCACAGAGCTTCCTGCTACCTCAGACATCTCTGTAGTAAAACGAAGTCGCTTTGAGGAAAGTGCAGAAGCGAGGATTTCTGGGAGGCCCGGCTCGAAGAAGGGAGCAATTCCTGCAGCGAGTGAAGCGATCTTGTTCGGATCAACATCAACCGCAATGACTTCATGGCCAAGTTCTGCCATTGCGGCAGCGTGAACCGCACCTAAATAGCCACAACCAATGACAGAAACCTTCATAGGGCTATTCTCCCAGAATTGTGTGCTTACCAGCGAACAGGTCTAGCTGAAGTCTGGGTCAGGCTCGAAGGAGTATGCCACTGGCCACTGGCGACGACCTGCGTTGAGGACACCGTTGCT
>NZ_CAKZII010000071.1 GCF_936931525.1 uncultured Aurantimicrobium sp. | reverse complement strand
CTGGGGCCATCTGAGATGACGAGGCAGCCATCAATGTCGAACATGATGCCCTGGGTTGCCTTGAGGCGGGGGAGAAGGCTGCTGTGAGTCATAAGTATTCCTAGGAGTTATCGAGAAAGAGAAACTGTTGCGCCATCGCGCTGGACGGACAGGGATTTCCACGTTGGTAACGCATTCGCGGCATCGATGAACTCCTGAACGGAGTTCACAGAACCCGTTCCAGAAGACACACGAGCACCGGGTGACCACGCAGGAGCTGGTGCTGCGTTGATGGCAATCTCTGCTTGGTCGTGAGGCATCACGATGCGCAGAAGAAGATCTTCTTCGCTGAGCTTCTTGCCAAACTTACCGGTGTATTCGGCGTGAAGTTCTTCGAGGGTGCGCTCACGCTGAGCTGCCTTGAGCTCAGCAACGCGAGGGTTATCTGCCACGCGCTGCAAGATCTCAGGGATGATTTCGCCTTCGGGGGTGCCGAAGTCGCCAATGACAAACTTCACAACTTCGTCAGGGATGCGGCTGTAACGTTCCTGGCCACTCTTTGCTGCCAAGACGTTCATCAGTGCCTGGCTTCCCACGAACTGGCTGAACGGGGTCACCATGATGGGATATCCCAGATCTGCACGCACCTGACCGGCTTCTTCAATCACGGCAGGAAGAGCATCGCTCATGCCGATTTCTGCCAGCTGGCGCTTGAGGGTTCCCATCATGCCGCCAGGAACCTGGTGGCTGTGGAAGCTGAGGTCATACTCGTTGGGGGTGCCAGGAAGAAGCTTTTGCTTCTTGGCGAAGTCCCAGAGAAGGGCAGCACCTTCGGTCGCTGCTTCTCGGTCCAGATCAACCTCGATACCCAAAGCATCGAGGTTAGCCAGAACATGCTCCAAGCTGGGCTGGGCAGTTCCGTTAGAGAGTGGCCCCATACCGGTGTGAAGAACATCCACGCCGAGCTCGGCTGCCACGAGGTAGAGATGCGGTGCGGCGCCGGTGGTGCAGTGGCTGTGGAGTTCGAAGGTCTTGGTGCCCAGTGCTGCACGCATCTTCGGAACGAGTTCCTTGGTGCGCTCTGCGGTCAGCAGGCCACCGGGGTCTTTGAGGTAGACCGAGTCAATGTCAGCGCAGTTCGCGTATGCCGTGGTCGCTGCCAAGAACTTCTCATCGGTGTGCACTGGGCTGGTTGTGTAAACCACACCGGCAAGCACATCAGTGATGCCCTCCTCTTTTGCCCAGCGAGCAACCTTCATGGTCTGCTCGATGTCATTTCCAGGCTCGGCAATCATGATGCGGCTGAGGCCATGGCGAGCCATCACACGCAACGACATCCGATACACCGACTCTTCAGCCTTCTCCCACGACATGAAGCGCATGCCGGTGGTGATGCAAGACAGGTGAGTGTTGGGGGCAGCAGCACGAACGCGGCTAATGCGCTCCCACGGATTTTCACCGTGGAACTTGGTTCCCATCACCAGGTGAGTGGAGCTGGTGAAGTCCAGGGCGTGCAGACCCATGCGCTCATAGATAGGTGCCATGGCTTCGGCCATGCCGGTGGTGATGCCAGTGGCAGCCCAGAGGCTCTGGTTGCCGTCTCGAATACTGGTGTCAACGATCTTGACGGGACCCTGGCGACGCTTTTCGCCAGTCAAACTCATCTCAGTCATTGTTCGCTGCCTTTCGTTCTTCCCAAATCGGTCCAAACCAGCTGGTGGGGACTTCTCCGGCAATGAAATCATCGTGGGAGAGTACGTATTCGAGCATGGGGAGTGTTGTCTTGAGCCCTGCAATCGTCGTGTTTTGTGCTGCGGCAAGTGCGCCTGCGACGGCGGCCTTGCGGTCGTGTGCTCGCACAATCAACTTGGCCATCAGGCTGTCGTAATAGGGAGGGAAGCTGTAACCAGTCTCCACCTGAGTATCAATACGAATACCAGGACCCTTGGGCCAGGTGACTTCGGTCAAAACACCGGAGTTCGGCATGAAGTTGTTGTCAGGGTCTTCGGAGTTGATGCGAAGTTCAATCACGCTCACGGGAGGAACAGGTCCCACCTGTGGCAGCTCAGGATCCATACCTAATGCCAAGCGAAGCTGGGCAGCAACCAAATCCACGCCGAATGCTTCTTCGGTCACGGGGTGTTCAACCTGAATGCGGGCGTTGACCTCGAGGAAGACCACGTCTTCACTCTGGGTGTCGACGAGGAACTCCACGGTGCCTGCACCGCGATACTTCAATGCCTTCACCAAACGGCGTGAAGAGTCATGCAAAATCTTGCGGCGTGCTTCGCTGAGACCCGGGGCTGGGCATTCTTCAATGAGCTTTTGGTGGCGACGCTGCACAGAGCAGTCGCGGTCGCCGAAGATCCAGGCGTTACCTTCACCATCTCCAAAGACCTGTACTTCCACGTGACGTGCCAGACCGTAATAGCGCTCGAGATAGAGAGCACCATTGCCAAAGGCAACCTCTGCTTCTTGTGCGGCCTGCGGAGCAAGCTCTTCGAGCTCATCGAGGTTAGTTACCAAGCGAATACCGCGACCGCCACCGCCGTGGATTGCTTTGATGAGCAGGGGGAAGCCGAGTTTCTCGCCCAGTGCGCGCACTTCGCTGGGGTCATTGATCTCAATGCCTTGGGCAACAGGAACGTCTGCATCAATCGCAACGAGGCGAGCGCTTCCCTTATCTCCGACAGCACGCAGTGTTTCAGGGCGAGGGCCTGCAAAGGCAATGCCTTCTTCTTCAAGAAGTTCACACAGCTTGGGTTGTTCACTCAAGAAGCCATAGCCCGGGTGAACAACGGCTGCGCCGGCGTTCACGGCGGCCTGCGCCACTTGCTCAGGGCGTAGGTATGAGAGGTTGGCCTGGGCGGCACCAATCACGATGACCCGGTCAGCTGCCTTGGCGGCAGGGGAGTTGGCGTCAGCAACGCTGGCGGCAAGAACAGGAGATGCGCCAATGCGGCGAGCAGCCGCGATGATGCGCATCGCAATCTCGCCGCGGTTTGCGACGAGGACGACGGGCTTATCTGTGGTGGTCATGGCCGTGATTAGTTCAGTGTGATCTGAACGAGGGGCTGACCGAACTCCACCGCGTGGGAGTCTTCAACCAAGAACTCACCGAGTACTCCTGCCTTACCGGCCACGACGGGGTTCATCAGCTTCATAATCTCGATGATGCCGATGGTGGTCTCTGCGGTGACAGTGTCTCCAGGCTTGACGAATTCGTCCGCACCGGGTGAGGGGCGTCGGTAGAAGACGCCAATCATGGGTGCATCAATGGTGTCTCCGGCTGGAACAGTCGGTGCAGTCGGTGCAGCCGGTGCAGCCGGGGCTACTGCTGCAGGCGCGGCTGGAGCGGCAGTAACAGGTGCAGCTGAGGAAACGGGGGCCTCGGTGAAATTCTCATTCTTTGAGAGGCGTACTGAGACGTTCCCAAACTGAACGCTTGCGTTCTCGTAGTCGCTGTTGTTGAGCTGTTCAACCAGATCAAGCAGTTCTTGCCAGCTAGGAGTTTCAGACATGAGGACCTCGTATTCGGTGGTGTCGACGATGACAACGTTGTAAACCTGTCCTCAGTTTCCCCGGTATTACAGTGCAGTGCAACTAATTTTTTCATTCAGTGAAAAACTATTACTGACATTTCTTACTGTTCTGACTTAGAGTGAAACCACGATGTCCACCACGAGCTCAACTCCGCCCACTCCCTCGAAGTCCGTCACGGCGAGGGCGTTGAGTGTGCTTGGCGCTTTTAGTGCAGTGACGCCCAGGCTGAACCTGAGTCAGATCTCCCGAGCAACGGGTTTACCCGTGGCAACAGTTTTCCGTTTGGCGGGTGAGCTCGAAGACGGTGGCTTCCTGCAGCGTGACGGTTCTAACTTTTACAGCTTGGGTATCAAGCTGTGGGAGATGGGTTTACTCACTCCTGTGCACGGTCGTCTGCGCGAAATAGCAATGCCGTTCCTTCTGAACCTGCAGTACCGAACCAGAGAAACGGTGCAGCTTGCCGTGCTGGATGGTTTAGACGCTGTCTATGTGGAGAAGCTCACGAGCGAAGTCGGTGTTCCCGTTCAAAGCAGGATTGGCTCGCGTATTCCTCTGCATGCCACCGCTGTGGGACAAGTTCTTTTGGCATATTCAGATTCAGGTCTCATCGATCAGGTCGTAGATTCACCCTTGACCAAATACACCGAGGGGACCATCACCTCGAAGCGCACCCTTCTTCGAGAGCTTTCCAACGTTCGTGACCGGGGCTATGCCTACTCGGCAAGTGAATATCTCCCGGGAGCTGTTGCAATCGCGGCACCGGTCTTTGTCGGCGGCAAGATTGAAGCCGCCTGCGGTGTGGTCAACTACGACAACCGCGCGGATATTGAAGAGTGCTACTCCTCACTTCAGGAAGCCTGCACTGGCTTCGCAGCCCGTTTAGAAGAACTCAAGAAGTCTGGCCAGAGCTACTAACGCTCTGGAGTTACTGGAAGGAACGTCAATGTCGACAACACTGGGAACTGAACTTCGCCCTGCCCTGCCCCGTGATCTGTGGAACACCACTGAGATGGGTCGTTTCCTTGAACAGGTCGAGGCTCAACATGGCGTTCACTTCGACACCTACGACCAGGCATGGGCTTGGTCTGTGGCGAACCTCGAAGACTTCTGGCAGTCCATCTGGGACCACTTCGAGATTATTTCCCACGCTCCGCACACGGCTGTGTTGGGTAAGAAGACTATGCCGGGAGCCGAATGGTTCCCTGGTGCTCGGCTGAACTTTGCCGAGCACATCCACCGCGCACTTGTAACACACGCAGATGCCCCAATCCTGATCAACCGCAGCCAAACGACGGGCTCTTCCGAGTGGACGGGCCAGCGTCTACTGGATGAGATTGCTGCGCAGCGAACTGGTTTGATTGCACAAGGAATCGGCGAAGGTGACCGGGTCGTGGGCTATTTGCCCAATATTCCCCAGACAGTGGCACTGTATTTTGCAACAGCATCGCTGGGTGCTATCTGGTGTTCTGTTCCCCCTGAGATGGGGCCACAGAGCGTGCTCGACCGTATTGAGCAGCTAGAACCCAGCCTGATGATTGCCATTGATGGCTACAAATGGGGCGCGAAGGAAGTTTCTCGCATCGAGGAGCTCTCACGTATTCGCGCTGCCCTTCCTGCAATGAAGGTTGTTCTACTTCCCTACCTCGACCAGAACAGGGAGACTCCAGCCGCAGTCACCTCGTATGCAGAGTTCACGAAGAACACTGCACCGATGGAATTCGTTCCCGTTGCGTTCGAGCACCCACTGGTGATTCTGTTTTCTTCGGGAACGACCGGAAAGCCCAAAGCGATTGTGCACTGCCACGGCGGACTACTTCTGGAGCACTACAAAGACATTGCTCTCCAGTTCGATATTTCTGACCGTGACCGCACGTTCTGGTATTCCACCACTGGCTGGATGGTGTGGACACTCAGCGTCTCCTCCCTTCTCGTGGGCGCCGCGATGGTGATCATGGATGGCGATCCTGGTTGGCCGGCTCTTGATGGGGAATGGTCACAGTGGGCCGTGCTCGCAGAAACCAAGTCCACCTACCTCACCACTGGTTCTGCCTACCTGGCTGTGTGTGCGCACTCAGGGTTGACTCCCGGTAAGACCTGGGACCTTTCTCGCCTGCGCGAGATTCAATGTTCTGGTTCGCCTCTGGCAGCAGATGTTGCCGGCTGGGTCTATGCCGAGGTGAACTCTGACCTCGTACTCGCCCCGGCTTCTGGCGGGACAGATATCTGCAGTGGTTTTGTGTGTGGTTCGCCCCTTTCTCCCGTCAATGCAGGCGAGATGGCCGTGCGCCCTCTGGGCGCAGCGGTCTATAGCTGGGGTCCTGATGGGCAGGAAGTTTCTGGAGAACCTGGTGAACTTGTTTGTGTGGCACCACTGCCCTCGATGCCTGCCTTCTTCTGGGGAGACAAAGACTTTGAGCGATATTCCGCCAGCTACTTCGATACCTGGCCTGGCATCTGGCGTCACGGTGACTGGTTAATCCACACCGAGCGCAACACTTGGGCGATTACAGGCCGCAGTGATGCCACCCTCAATCGTGGTGGTGTTCGTTTGGGAACAGCTGAGTTCTATGCGATTCTCGATCCGAGACCTGAGCTCAAAGACACTCTCGTGCTCCACTTCGAAGATCCAGATGGTGGCATGGGCGTCCTTGCACTGCTAGCCGTTGCTGCAGGAGATCTGGACGCCGCAGCGGCAGAGAAGGAACTCAAGACCTTCATTCGCACTGAACTCTCTCCTCGTCACGTTCCCGATGTCATCGTGTGGGTTCCCAGTGTTCCCCGAACAGCCACGGGCAAGCGTCTCGAAATTCCTCTGAAGCGCCTTGTTCAGGGCATTGACACCGGTAACACCATTGATCGAGGTGTTCTGGTTCACCCTGAGGATCTCGATGGCATTGTTGCTGCACTCAAGGACGTAGTGAAGTAGTTCCGCTCTGGCTAAGGTGAAGCTATGACTGTTCCTGCCCTCTTTACTGTTTCCGAGAAGCCTGTTGCCGAGCTCACCGGCGCAGACAATGTTCTGTTCCTGGGAAACGCCCTCGGCACAGACACCCACCTCTGGGATTTAGCGCTGCCCACACTGGCAGCGAAGTATTCCGTGGTGCGCTTCGATATGCCAGGACACGGACAGTCTCCAGTTCCTTCCGATTCCTACACGCTTGAAGAGATCGCAGATGCACTCGTTGCCAAGGCAGATGAGCTTGGGGTGGAGAAGTTTGACTATGCCGGTGTCTCGGTTTCCGGAGCAATCGCACTCGAATTGGCACACAAATACCCCGAGCGCATCAAGCACTCGATTGTGGTGTGCTCTGCTGCCTATATGGGTGGACCAGAAGGCTGGGCAGAGCGAATTGCTCAGGTGAGCAACTCAGGAACCGCTTCACTGGTTCCGATGCTTCCACCTCGCTGGTTCTCAGATGACTTCATCGCTAAGTCGCCAGATGCTGTTAAGAAGGTTCTGAACATGGTGGTCGCCACAGATGACGCCAGCTATATCAAGACCTGTGAAGCACTCGGAAACTACGATGCTCGCCCTTTCTTGGCAGGCATTTCCGTGCCCGTGTTAGCTATCTCCGGTGAGATTGACCCGGGCGCACCCGTCTCAGCAGGAGCTTTCATTGCTGAACAAGTTCCCGGTGCGAGTTTGGTTGTGATTCCGGGCGCATCTCACATCGCTGTCGTGGAATCTCCCCTGGAAATGGCGAAGAACATTACTGACTTCCTCTCGAAGTAGGGTTGAGGAATGGTTTCCGCAGAAATTTCCCGCTCTTGGATGCTCGTCAACGGTGCAAAGACAGAAGAGTTCGATGCCGCAGCTGCCACCAAGGCAGATCAGATCGTCCTCGACATCGAAGATGCCGTTGACCCCTCGCAGAAGGCTGCTTCTCGCGATGAGGTTGCAAAGTGGTTGGAAACCAATGAAGCGTGGGTTCGCATCAACGATCGCTCCTCCGATTTTTGGTCAGATGACATTGACCAGCTGCGTGATATCCCAGGTCTTCTCGGTGTGATGCTCGCTAAGACCGAAGACGGCTCACACGTCACAGAAACCTTTGACCGCCTGGGCGGTAAAACCCGCGTGCTTGCACTCGTGGAGTCGGCTCTGGGTATTGAGGAAGCAAGAGAGATTGCCTGCGCTCGCGGCGCATTCCGCCTCGCTTTCGGCAGCGGTGACTACCGGCGCGATACCGGCACAAGCGTGGAAGATATCGCCATGGCATACCCACGCTCACGCCTCGTTGTTGCAAGCCGTATTGGAAACCTGCCTGGGCCAATTGACGGACCAACCGTGGGAACCAGCTACGGCATCCTGCGTGAGAAGTCTGAGCACGCAGTCGCACTTGGCATGACGGGCAAGCTCTGCTTGAACCACGATCAGATCCCCGTCATCAACGAAGCCATTAGCCCCACACAGTCTGATGTCGCGTGGGCACGGACCTTCTTGGCGGACTTTGAAGCACGTGGACGCGTGGTTCGTGACGGCAGTGACCTGCCTCGTTTGGGCCGTGCAGAGAAAATCGAGAAGTTGGCTGTTGCCTTCGGCATCAACCCTTCCTAGTTAGTTCTTCTGGCTCTTCTTGGAGCTGAGTTTCACGTAGAGCCCCAGAAGCCTGGGGACGATCAGGTACACCGCAAGGGGAACCACGATCAAGGTCAAGATCAGTGCCTTAAGAATCGGGTGCATATCTCCCAGTGCTGGCATGAGGAACGTCAGTCCCAGTGCCACCAAGGGGAAAATGGTGAGCCAGGTAATGAACGCGCGTATGTGAATCGAAACTTGAGGGGGAGGAGTCGCCATTTCTCTAGGCTAGCTCTTATATTTCTCACAGCTGGCGCATAGGTTCTCTGGATACCGTGGAAACACAACATCCCCTTATTGGAGAACATGATGGCTAAGTCCACCCCCACTACTTTTGATCCTGCTGAAGAGCCCAAGACCACAAAGGCAGCAGCTGCAAAAGTTGCAGCGCCCAAGACTGAAGCACCCACCGCTTCTGACGCAGCTCACGCCACTTACCCAGGTCAGACCCTCGGTATTGTTGCGCTGGTCTTCTCCTTCTTTTTCCAGATTCCTGCACTTGCCATGGGTATTATCGCGTGGGTCTGGTCTCACAAAGCTGGAAAGAATAACCTTCCTGCCAAGATCTCTGTCTATGTCAGCGGCGCGCTGATCATCATTGGCACCTTCTTCTTCGCCATCTGGATTGCCCTCGTGGGCAGCCTTGCTGGTGGCTTTGACCGCGGATTCGAAGGCCCTATCAGCGGGGGTGGAACAATCCACATCATGCCTGGAGAAGGCAACCTGCACATGCCAGGTGACATGGATGACATGATGCGTGACCTCGAGCACGACATGGATGACATGCAGGGTGGCAAGATGATGCCGACTCCTTCAGATCTGCCTACTGATGCAGCAGTAACCAACTAGTTCTCCTCAAAGACGAAGTGACCCTGGCCAATCGGCCGGGGTCACTTTCGTTAACA